>JBDNAW010000042.1:0-17533 GCA_039768255.1 Akkermansiaceae bacterium
ACGTCTTCTGGTTCTACGCCGACGACCATTCCGCTGTTTGCAAAGGGGGAATCGCGACGTGAGAGGCTCATTCCATTCACGACGACTTCGTCATTTTCGGTGGCGGCTGGAACAACAAATCCACCGGGGCACATGCAGAAGGAATGAACGCTGCGCTTTTTAATCTGAGTGGCGAGCCGATAACGAGAAGCGGGTAAATGATCGCCACGTTTTTCATCTTCACGGAGGTGATACTGGACGCGATCAATCATCGGTTGCGGGTGCTCAATACGCACCCCAACCGCGAAAGGTTTCTTCTCCATCAAGATGCCTTTGGCGTGGAGGAGTTCGTAGATGTCGCGTGCGGAATGTCCGGTCGCGAGGATCACCCCACGCCCGATGAATTCGTTCCCATCGGCAGTCGCGACGCCACGGAGGCGGTTGCCTTCGAGGAGGAAGTCGGTGACCTTGGCTCCGAAGTGAACTTCTCCTCCAGCAGAGCGGACCGAGTCGCGCATCGCCATGACGACTTTTGGAAGGAGGTTTGACCCGATGTGTGGATGAGCGTCGCTTAGAATTTTTTCAGGGGCACCGTGGGCCACAAGTGTTTCGTAAACATCGCGCACTGGTCCTCGTTTCGTGGCGCGGGTGTAGAGTTTTCCATCGGAAAAAGTGCCTGCTCCGCCTTCACCGAAGCAGTAGTTTGATTCCTCGATGACGCGCCCTTCTCGCATGATGGGGGCGAGATCGAAGCGGCGTGCCGAGGCGTCCTTGCCGCGTTCGAGAACAATGGGCTTGAGCCCGAGTTCGAGACAACGCAGCGCGGCAAAGAGTCCGGCAGGACCAGCACCGACGATGATCACTTGCTCGGCATTCTCGTGAAGCGATGGGCTACTCCAAACTCGCTCGGGGATGGGCGGGAGAGCTTCGCCGATTCCCACTTCGAGGCGGAGGAGAAACTTGACGGGGCGCTTTCGCGCATCGAGTGATTTTTTGAGAAGGCGAATTTCGTGAATGTGATCCGGCTTCACGCGGAGCTTTCGCGAGGCGCGCTTTTTCCAAAGTGTTTCGTCCGGCACCTCCTCCGGTGCGAGCACGATCTCGACACGTTCGATTGCCATAGAATTAGCCTTTCTTTAAAAGCATCAACACCCCGAAGAAGATCACGGTGATGGCGAAGATTTTCGTGAGCATTGGCGATTTTAAGCTCCGCATTAAATCCGCGCCGAACCAAGCTGCGAGTCCCGCTCCGATCCCAGTGATGAGGACGAGCTTCCAGTCGATGAGCTTGGAGGCGGAGGTCATGTTACTGATTGTCCCCGAAAGGGCGGTCACTACAATGACCGCGAGGGAGGTCGCTACCGCGGATTTTTGTGTCATGCCGAGTGCCATGACAAAAGCTGGAACCATCACCAGTCCTCCGCCGACGCCGCAGAGTGCGCCAAGGAGGCCTGCGGCTACGCCGATGAGAAGTCCAGTGATGACGAATTTCATTTAATCGAGGAGTTCGCTCCGGGTGAAGATGCTGACGACGGGAACGCCGTCGGCTTCGATCGCGGCGCGCCCACCTTCTTCGCGATCAACAAGGACGAGGCAGAAGGTAACTTCACCGCCCGCTGCGCGGATGGCTTCGATTGCCTTGAGGGTAGACCCGCCAGTGGTGATGACATCATCGACGACGACGACTTGATCGCCCTCCTTAAAATTCCCTTCGATCTGCTTCCCACGTCCGTGGCCTTTCGGCTCTTTGCGGACGGTGAAAACTTGGAGTGCTTTTTCGTGCTCCGCACTGGCCATTCCGACGACGAGCGAAATGGGATCGGCTCCCATCGTCATTCCGCCGATGGCATCGATACTGAGTTCCTCGGCTTCGATCTTTTCGAGAACGAGCTCCCAACCTGCTTCGCCGATCCATTTGGCTCCGTGATGATCGAGTGCGGTGACGCGGCAATCGACGTAGAGGTCGCTTTTCTTTCCGGATGCGAGAGTAAAGTCGCCCGTGCGGACAGACTTCTCGAGTAACATTGCTTTGAGATTCGCCTTCGTGCTCATGCGGCGAGCGTCCCTGATTCAGATGGGAAAGGCAATCTTGCTTTAGATTTCTTCTACGCCCGCATATCCAAATCCGGGACCGTCGAGGGTCGAGAGATCGAGGATGCCCTCGCGGCGTTTGTAGAGGCCGGGGTGGGTTTTGAGGAACTCGGCGGAGGCCTCGGGGTAGAACTGCATTGCGTTACTTTCGACTCCGCAAATCGTTCCGGCGTAGGCAGCGAGGAGGGCGTGGGGGATTTGGGCGAGGCGGGGATTGGTCAAATCCTGCACCATGAGGGTCATATCGTGTTCCTTGGCCCAGCAGAGACTGAGAAGGGCCCCGGTCATCGTTTTGCAGGTCTTTAAAGCGACGCTAGTCCAACCAAGTTCACGACCGAGTCTCACGAAGCGCCAGTCGTGTGCGCTCTCGTCCATGAAGAGGGGCTTGCGCTCGCTGACGGAGTGGACGTCGATTTGGTTGGCCTCGAGATCGTAGGGGAAGGGCTGTTCGACATAGACGATACGGTCGTAGATCTCGGGTTCGGCTTTTTTGAGGCGGTCGAGGATCTCATTCACGTAGCTGGGATCGGTGACCATGCAGTTAAAATCGGTGGTAAGATTGGTGACGTTTTCTTCGAGGGAGATTTTCCCAATGGCAAGGAGCCGTTCGTAATCCCATTCGAGGTCGTTACCACGGAGTTTGATTTTGAGGCAATCAAGTCCGTCGCGTTGGATCCAATCACGGAGGAGGACGGGGTAGCCGTCGTCGGGCTCATCACCGGTTAGTTCTGCTTCGGAAATGGGATCGAGCCCGCCGACAAGATGCCAGACGGGTTGTATCATTTCGGGTTCAACGAGGTAGTCGGCGGGGTATTTTCCGATGAATTTCTCAGCAGGTTCAAGGAAGTGGCTGAGGTCTTTTTCGCCGAGCCATTTCTGATCGAGGCATTCGAAGGCTTTGACGTCATGGAGTTTTCCAAAAGCATCGTAGAGCGCGAGGTCGAAGGCGGAGAGGCAGACAAGGGCGGCGAGGTGCGGCATCTGCGCGGATTCGGGAAGGTTGGCATTTTCTTCATCGAGACGCGGGTGCAGATGGTTTTCGAGGTAGTGGTGTCCAATGACTATGGGGTGGCCGTTGAGGGCGTTGGCTACAAGGTCGGCACGAAGCACTTCCGAGAAGGCCTTCAGCCGGTCCTCGCGTTCTTGGTAGCCGAGATCAGATGGCCAGACCCAAGCGACACTGAGCGGAGTTTCGGCCCAACCGGTGGTGGTGCGGCCAGCGGCTTCGGCATGAATGGCGACGCGTGCGCATGAGACCTCGGTGAGTGTTTGGTTGCCAAACTTGAGAGGGACGCGGGTGACGACGGGGACGAAGCTGAGATCAATGCCAGTGATTTTCACAGCAGTGATTCGACGGTGAATTGAGTAAAAGCACAATGAAAACGATCAGCTTTCTTTGGGCTGATGGAGAGGAGCATTTTAAATCAGACTAAACTCCGAAGATGAGAGGCCTGACTAGGCTGCGGTAAACTGAGAGGTCGCTTTACGAAACATGCGGAGAAAATCTTCCTCGACCATCGAGAGCTGGCGTGAATCGTGGCAGAAGACGCCCCATTCGCGTGGGTGCTTGACCTTGCCGAGTGGAAGTGGAACGAGGGTGCCGTTTTCTACTTCGTCATGCGCGACCCAAGGAGCGACGATCCCGACGCCGATTCCTTCTTTCGCCATCTCTTTGATTGCGCCCATGTCCCCGAGACTGAGCCCAGGGCGGAGTCGGCCTCCGGCTTTTTCGAAGGATTCCTTGAGGAGGCGGTATGTCTCACTGGCACGAGCATAGACGAGGAAGGATTGGCTTTCGACCTCGTTCATCGGAACGCTATCGAGCGAAGCCCATGGGTGATCGGGAGCGACGACGAAGATCATTTCGTCTTCGAAGACTTTTTCAAAGCGGGTCCACGTTGGTCCACGTCCGCCGATTCCGAGTAGCAGGTCGATATCGGATTGATCGAGATTTGTCATCAGTTCTGAGGTATCTCCTGATTCGATGTGGACTTCGCAGCGCGGGTAGAGCTTTCGGAATTCACTGAGCACTTTCGGCATCACATAGTGGCAGAGGGTATGAGTTGCACCGATGCGGAGGCGCCCTTGGCCCCAGCGCTTTAGCATGGCGAGGTCTTCACTCGCATTCTCAAGCTCTTGGATGGCACGGCGGAAACGACGAAGCAGCACGACACCCTCTTGCTTCAAGGCAAGGCGCTTCCCGCTACGCTCGATGAGTTGGGTCTCCAGTTGTGTCTCGAGTGCTCGAATTGAATGACTTATAGCAGACTGAGTGACCCCAAGTCGCTCCGCTGCCTTGGTGAAGCTCTCAGTCTCCGCCACTGCGACGAGTGAGCGGACTTGTCGTAAATCAGGTAATTCAATCATCAATACAAATAGCTCGTGATGAGCTGTATTCATGCTTTAGCAGCGTGAGTGCCAAGTTCTGATCTTCTTAGCTAGGGCGGTTTTCTGAAAAATCACAGTTTCTCCCTATCGTAGGGGTTGTTGAATCTGTTTTTTGAGGAGACAAAGAAAAGGTTGTGAGTTCGTAAAAATTGGAGCGACTTTTTATGCAGTCACTGGTTTAATGATGTGAGACACGATAATCATTTAAGGTGTCGTTTTAATCTGATCAAAATATGAAAGGGACGACACTTTCCCCGTTGTTACTCGTGACCGCTGGAGCGGCTTTTGGCTTAGGGTGGATGATGCGCCCTGATTCTGAAGGAAGTGGTGGAAACACTGAGATGGATCGCAAAGCACTGGTTAATAAGGGATTACGAAGAGCGAGTTCAGGTTCACGCGCCGGCGGCGGCTTAGGTGGAGCAGAACGAGAGTTTGTGGGGCGTTATTTGGTTGATGGAAAGATTTCTGCGGAGGATATGCGTGCTGCGATTGAGGAAATGTCTAAAATCAATGATCCGTTAGAGCGTCAGAAAATGCTCGCAGCGCTTTTAGAAAATTTAACGGCTGAAAATGCCAAGGAAGCATTCTTAGCACTTCGCGAGAATCAACGTGGTGGGCCCTTTGGCCGAGGTGGTGATGAATCACTTCGTCTTTTGGCAAATGCTTGGGGCCGGGTCGATGGTGCGGGCGCGATAGCAGCCTTAAGAGAAATGGCCGAAGCCGATGATGGTGGCGACCGCCGCGGAGGAAGGGGTGGTCGTGGACCCGGAGGGCTCGGGGGGGAAATGATGGGCGCGCTTGCGGGTTGGGCAACTGTGGATGCGGCTGGCGCGACTGCTTATCTCGATACGATCGAAGGCGACCGTGAAAAAGGAATGGCTGGATTCGGAGTGCTGCGTGGCCTTTTGGTGAACGGGGTGGATGGCGCGATGAGTTTTGTCCAAAATATCTCAGCGACTGAAGATGGTGGAGACCGGATGCAGGAAATGTATATGGGAATGATTGCTGGAGAGATTCTCGAGCAAGGTGCTGATGCCGCGATGAGTTGGGTCGATACCTTGAGTGATCCGAGTTTAAAATCTGGTGCGCTCACTCGCGTGACGATGGAACTCATGGGGCAAGATCGTGAAGGAACCGCAGAATGGCTTCTGCAATATCATGACGATGAAGCGGCAGCCGGTGCGGTGAACCGTTTTGCCGATTCCTGGTCACGTGAGGATCCACAGGCAGTTTTTGAGTGGGCTGAAAAACTCTCTGGGAAGACGAAAGCGGAGGCCTATGAGGAAGCGATGGAAACTTGGGCTCGAGAAGACCCGAGCGCGGCAGGAGAATATTTATCGAATTTGGAAGCCTCTCCAGAGCGAGATTCAGCAACGGAAGCCTACGCGACCAGAGTGTCTCGCGAAGATCCCGTGACTGCGATGGAGTGGGCTGGGACCATCAGAGACGCAGAGCTCAAATTGGAGACGCAGCTCGAAGTTGCCCAGGATTGGTATCGTATTGATCGCGTTGCGGCAGAGGCGTGGATCGCTGCTCATAATTTATCTGAGGAAGCGATCAAGGAAATCACGAGCCCGAGGAGAGACCGCCGAGGTTTTGACGCGTTCCGTTAAGCCGCTCTACGAAGTTGATTTCCGAAACTAAAAACGGTTCTTTTGAAGAGGCCGTCTAAATGATGTTTCGGCGGCTTTTTGGTGCCATTCTTGATAAATGGATTTTTGGTATTATGTTTTTAGGGCGAGCATGCGGAGCAGTTTTTTTATCTTTTCATTTATCCCAGTGGGTTTCTGCTTCGCGGATGTGGTGATTAATGAAATTCACTATCATCCCGTGGAAGAGCCCGCCTTCGATGCGGACTACAATCCAGTGATGGATTTGAGTGAAGATGTGCATGAATTTATCGAGCTCTATAATACTGGGGATGAAGAGGTTTCTCTTTCAGCATGGGAGTTTACGAGTGGGGTGAAATTTAATTTCCCGTCGGGAACATCGATCGAAGCGGGAGGATATATTGTAGTGGCAAAGGATCCGGCTCGGTTGCGGAACATTTCTCAATATGATGCACTCACGGAAGAGAACGTCTTGGGTCCTTGGAGTGGGATTTTAAAGAATACAGGTGAGCGAATTGTCTTGAATGATCACCATGGGATCGTCGTTGATTCGGTAGAATATCGTAGTGAATTCCCTTGGCCGGTGACGGCAAATGGGCTGGGTGAGACGCGGCGGTGGCCGGATTTAGACCTCGATTCAGTACAATATCGTGGGAGCTCACTGGAGCGGGTTAGCACGACAGTATCTGGCGATCTTCCTGAGAATTGGAGGGCATCGGTTCCTTTAGCAAATCCTTCACCAGGAAAGGCGAATGCGATTTTAGCCGATGTTCCGGCTCCAGTGGTAACATTTCTCGAGCTCCAACAAAGTGATAACCGAGAATCCGTGATTCGCCCGTTTCAGGCAGCTCGGGTAAGCTGTGCGTTCTCCTCAGAAGATAGAATTAGCAGTGCGGTGGTGGAGTATTTTATCGATGATGTTGATCGCACGGATGAGACGATCCTTTCCGTCGTGATGAGCCGAGAGGTGTTTGGTGAGCGTGTCCTCTATCGCGCGGAAATTCCAGGGCAAGCGGAGGGGCAAATTATCCGATATCGGATTAAGGCAAATCGTGCTGCTGGGGATCCGGTTCTTTCGCCGCGGATAGATGATCCTTACGATTGGTATGCTTATAGCCCGTGGAATGGGGCCACTGATGGAGGACGATATGAGATTTATTATTCTGACGATACGAGAGACGAGATCAATCGAAACCTGATGCTCTTTGATCCGAACCGCCTCTCTGATCGTGACTACTTTGGTGAATCACGTTCGCTTGGGTGGAACGGTACCGCACCAGGGGTTTTCGTCCGTGATGGTGAAGTTTGGGATGTGCATTTGCGGTTTCAAGGGAGCCCGTATTTTCGATGGTCTGCGGAATTTTCCGGAAATGTGCCTCGTTTAAAAATCAAATTTCCTCGTGATCATCGTATGGACGGGGAGCGTTCAATTTTACTGACGGTGAAAGAGGATGAGACTCTTGATGCTCACCGTCTTTTTCAATTTATTGGTCTTCCGATTTCCACAGCTCGGCGGGTGGAGGTGACCGCAAATGGAGGGAGGACAGAAAGGATGATTCAGATCGGGGGGATGAATAATACGATGCTCGATCAATATCACCGAAGGGAGGAGGCAAGGAATGGAACAGCGATTCCCGATGATCCCGGCTGGATAGTGAAGGCAAGTGGTCTGTTTAACGATTCAGGTCCTTGGGGAAGAGCGAATGGTGCTCCACTTGTAGACCGCTTTGGATATTCAGAGCTAGAGCGTTATGCGTGGACCTATCCACTCAAGAATCAAGATTGGCGGGGGTATGTTCCTTTTCAGCAGATGCTAAAAGATCACCCGAGCGAATTTAGTTCGCAGAATGAACTGCGAGATTTCTATCAATCGCAGTGGGATGTTTTACGTGCCTTTGATTACTACGCTACAGCCGAGTGGGCTGGGATTTGGGATGATGATGTTCACAATTATTTTTACTACCGTAACGAAGCAGGGCGCTGGATGATACTTCCTTGGGATTTCGATCGAGTATTCGATGGTCGTAATTTGAGGTCTCATGTCTTTGAAATAACGATCAAATCAGCCTTTCCTGCCGCTTTTGAAGAGCGGCTCTATCAGCTTAATAACACAGTGCTGCACCAGCATAATCTGATTGCGAATAAGGTGACTTTCAAGGCGTCGAATTTTGCGGTGGCACGTCGTGATACGATTAATCAGCGACTTAACCGGGGACTCTACACCCGCCCTATTACGCCGTCTCTGATTGAGCCTTTTAGTGGAGTCGGGCACCACCCAGGGGCTCCTTTCACCACTTCAGAATATTTTCACCAAAATGAGAAAGCGCATGTTGCGACACTCTGGGAATTTCGCGAAGCGGGTGGCGATTATTTAGACCCGGTTTATCGGGTGAGGTCTTCCGTATTTTTGACGAGTCTCGTCTTGCCTCCCAACATTCTTAGAGTGGGTGAGCGGTATGCTTGGCGTGTTACTTATATAGATTCTGACAATCATGAGTCTCTCATCTCATCGGAGCAGGAGTTTGTCGCTGGAGCTGGTAAGAACCTGCCTGGTGCGATTCGATTTAGCGAAGTGGTTGCGCATAATTCCGCGACGACTGAGCATGACGGGCAGTTTCCCGATTGGGTTGAGATCGAAAATATAATCAGCGTTGATATTCCGCTCGATGGAATGAGTTTGTCGAGTGATCCTAGTGGGCCTTCGTTTACCTTTCCGGCGGGAGCGATGCTACCGGCAAACAGCAGGGTGGTGGTATGGCTTTCTGAGTCGGTCGTAGGAGGAACTGGTTTTTACAGTGGCTTTGGGCTTTCAAAAGAAGGTGATAGTTTGATTTTAAGTGCTCCGAACTCAGGGACGCTGGATGCGATCTCCTTTGGGCCGCAGCCTGATGGCACTTCTCTTGCGAGGTATGGGAATACGAACTGGAAGCTCTCAGTGCCTACGCTGCTTGCTTCGAATGTTGAGACTCCACTTGCTGATTCTTCATCCTTACGTATTACCGAGTGGATGGCTGATCCAGAGGATGGTGCTGATTGGTTAGAACTTTATAATACTTCTGCTCTTCCCGTTGCGTTGGGCGGGCTGACGCTAGAAGATGCTTCGGGTGAAAAGACGACCTTTCCTCCGCATTCTTTTCTGAGTGGGCGTGAATACTACCAACTCTTTGCCGAGGGCGAGGCGGAAAAGGGACCAGACCATCTGAGCTTTTCTCTCTCTAGTCAAAGTGAGGAGCTCATCTTACGGGGAAGCGATGGTGTTTTAATTGATCGGGTTTCCTTTTGGGACCAAGAAGAGGGGATTTCCGAAGGGCGTTTAGGTGATTTTGTGGGGATCGCCCGTTTCACAGTCCCAACCCCAGAAGGTGAGAACCTTGAGCCTGATCAAGATTTTGATGGAATGCCAGATCGCTGGGAAAATAAGGTAGGATTGGATCCTAATGATGCGGCAGATGCCCCACTTGACCCTGATCGCGATGGTTTCACAAACCTTGAAGAATATTCTGCAAATACGAATCCGCTAAATGATTCAGATTTCCTTTTTGCCACGGTAAAGCAATTGAATGAGAATGTGCTTCTAATCAGCTTTCCTCAGAAAATCGGCCGTTTCTACATGATCGAAAGATTAGAGATGAACGACACTTGGACAGGGGTTAAGTCCATTCTGCCTGAAGAGACTGCGAGAACTCGGCAGGAAAACATCGCCTTTTTTGGCAGTGGAGTTTACCGCGTGCGTGTCTCTCTTTCAGAGTAGTTGTTCTACTCAAACAGGTGGCTGCCTAGAGTTCCTTAATAAAAAGATTTCTCCATTGCATCGGTGCACCGTGTGTCTGGAGTTGAATGGGGCCTTCCTTAGGGAGGCTTCCTTTTTTGTCGAAATAGTTAAAGAGCTTCGCGTGATCGACTACCGTTTTGCCATTGAGAATGATGGTGACGTTTTCCCCGACAAGCTTCACCATCATTTTATTCCACTCGCCGATAGGTTGATCGGCATGGACAAGTGGTTCACGCCCCGCGGTTCCTTTTGGGTTATTCCAGAGGCCACCGGAGCCTTTCGCGGCTCCATGCTTTAGTGAGACACTCGTCTCTTCAGTGGTGTCCCAGATTTGAACCTGAGGGACCCCTCGTAGGTAAACCCCGCTGTCCGCTTTTGGGTCAAGCTTGTATTCAAGTTGGAGCTCGAAGTCGGCGTAGTTTTTTTCGGTGGTGAGGAAAAGGCCATGGCCATCGTTATGGATGATCCCGTTCTTTACGCTCCAGTGTTTGTAAATATCGTGGAGGCTTTGCTTTTTCTTTTGCTCCAGTTGAGTGGGGGGAAGAGCGAGGTATTTTACCGGATTTTCGGTCGCGGCTCCCCACCAGCCTTTAAAGTCTTTTCCATTGAAAAGATTGGTGAATCCTTCCGGCGCGGCAGCGAGCGGAGCGATGAGCAGGGCAGAAAGAAAAATCGATTTCATCAAGAGGTAATACAATCTGAGCTATTCGATTGTTTCAGCTGAAAAATACCGGAGAGTGGAGGCATGGAAACGGAAGAGTTTGATTACGTCGTGATCGGTGGAGGCAGTGGGGGATATGCTGCTGCGAGAACGGCACGCGAAGTGTGTCATAAGGTCGCGATTATCGACTGCGCGGAGGCGCTTGGTGGACTTTGTATTTTACGTGGCTGCATGCCCTCGAAGACGCTTATTTACTCCGCTGAAGTTCTACATCTCGCGCAGCAGGGAGAAAAATTTGGTCTCAAAATTCCCGAGGCTTCTGCTGATCTAAAAAAGCTGCATGAACGGAAATTAGAGATCATCGGAGAGTTTGCTGACTATCGGCAAGGGCAACTTCATAGCGATCGCTTCACTCTCTTCCGTGAGCGGGCGAGATTTATTGATGAGCAAACAGTCGAGCTGGAGGGAGGGCGAAAAATTCGTGCGAAGAATTTCATGATCGCGACCGGCTCGAAAGTCTCAGTTCCACCGGTCGAGGGCCTCGCAGAGGTGCCTTGCTGGACCAGTGATGAGGTCCTTGATCTCGATTTTCTTCCTGAAAAAGTGATTGTGTTAGGTGGAGGAATTGTCGCTTGTGAGATGACGCAGTTTTTACGCCGTGTCGGATCTGAGGTGGTGCAGATTCAGCGCAGTGAGCAGGTCCTCACTGATTTTTCAAAGGAAGCAGCGCAGGCGATAGAAGGTCAATTCCGGAAGGAAGGAGTCGATCTTTACACTGGAACCATTTTGAAAAAAGTGAGTTTCTGCGATGATGAATTCACTGCGGTTTTTGAACATCATGGTGAGACCATTGAGGTGAAAGCCCCACACATGGTGAACACTCTTGGGCGCCAACCAAACACTGACGGGCTAGGCTTGGAAAATGCTGGGGTCCAGACGAAGAAAAGCGGACACATTGAGTGCGATCAGTTCCAGCAAACGAGTAATGCCAGGATTTGGGCTAGCGGAGATGTCGCAGGACCGCACGAGATCGTCCACGTCGCGATTATGCAGGGTGAGCTTGCTGCTCGAAAAGCGACAGGACGCGCTGGCGAGCCGGTCGATTATGATTCTCTTTTGGGTGTGGTTTTTACCGATCCTCAGATTGGCCGAGTCGGTCTCACGGAAAAGGAGCTGACCGAGCGAAGGATCGATTTTGTGAGTGCAGACTATCCCTTTGATGATCACGGGAAGTCCATCCTCATGGAGGCCAAACGCGGGTATGTGAAAGTCCTCGCTGACAAGAAAGGAGTTGTCCTCGGAGCGGAATGCGTTGGGAAAGATGCCGGAGAGTTAATCCATTCTCTTGCGGTAGCCGTTACCCTTAAGGCCACCGTTGATGACCTTTTGAAGGTGCATTGGTATCACCCCACGCTGTCAGAAATCTGGTCCTATCCAATCGAAGATATTCGTGACGAGCTTTTGGACAGCTCCGGTCTTTCATAGATTAACCATCAGCCTTTAACACTCAGAGGGTTTTTTATGAGAAAATGAAGAAAATCACGAGTTCTAACCGTAGTCTTCTACCCATGCAAAAGAAGCGTTTCCTGACCAGAGCAATGACTTTGGGTGCCTTTGTGCTGCCAGCATTTGGCCTAGAACCTGAGGCCACTCCCGTAGCGCGTCTTAACATCAAAGAAGGTTTCAAAGTCGAAAGGCTTTATTCCGTTCCTCGCGAGAAACTTGGTTCATGGGTCGTGCTTTGCGAGGATGATAAGGGCCGGCTTATCGCAGGTGACCAGTATGGTTCGCTCTACCGTTTTATCCCCCCTGCAGCGGGCGAGGTCTTAAACGATTCTGATATTGAAAAAATCGATCTCGATATCGGCCACGCATGGGGCATGTGTTATGCCTTCGATTCACTCTACGTTGTGGTGAATGATAAGGCACACAAAGGCCGTGGGCTTTACCGCATTCAAGATACCGACGGAGATGATCAGTTTGATAAGGTCTCTCTCCTCAAGAAATTCCAGGAAAGTGGTGGCGAGCATGGACCACATGCCGTCATTCCTAGCCCCGATGGTAAATCACTCTACGTCGCCTGCGGAAACCAAACTGCAATTCCGGAATATAAAGCAAGCCGCGTTTCTGAAGTCTGGGATGAGGACTTTTTGTTCCCGCGTGTTTATGGTCGGGGTCATATGAAGGGGGCGCTCGCACCTCGTGGGTGGGTTTGTAAAACAGACCCAGAAGGTCAGGAATGGGAAGTCGTTGCGACTGGATTCCGAAATCAATACGACATCGACTTTAATGGCGATGGTGAACTCTTTACCTACGATGCTGACATGGAATGGGACTTGAACCTTCCTTGGTATCGCCCCACCCGCGTGAATCACGTCATTAGTGGAGCAGAATTCGGCTGGCGGAATGGCTCCGCCAAGTGGCCTGAGTATTACAGCGACAGTTTCGGCGCGGTGGTCAACATCGGGCCCGGTTCTCCCACTGGAGTGGCTTTCGGAACAGGCGCGAAATTTCCCGCCAAATATCAGAAGGCCTTCTTCATCGCTGATTGGTCTTACGGAAAGCTCTACGCCGTGCATTTACAACCAGATGGTTCATCTTATAAAGCTGAGTTTGAGGAATTTCTCGCAGGTCAACCGCTTCCTCTCACTGACCTCACCGTTGGGAAAGATGGAGCACTTTACATCGCCGTTGGTGGTCGTCGGGTGCAGTCTGGGCTTTACCGTGTCACTTACATTGGAAATGAAAGCACTGCTCCAGTCGATGGAAAGCACCCTGGACAAGAAGCCCGAAATCAGCGACTTGCTCTCGAAGAGCTCCACTTGCAAAACGGCGCCGAAGCCCTTCCTCAAATCTGGCCTCACCTCGGAAACGGCGACCGTGCCCTACGCTTCGCTGCGCGCACGGCACTGGAGAAGATCGATCTCAAACACTGGGCTGACAAAGCCTTCGTTGAAGAAAACACCACCGCTCGACTTGGAGCCCTTCTTTCCCTTGCTCGCGTTGCTGGCAAAGAGCATCAGCCTGAAGCCGTGAGTGCGCTCAACGCCCTAAACTACGCAAAACTCGACCAGCAATCCCGCTTCGACCTCCTTCGCGCTTACACCCTCATCTTCACCCGCTTGGCACCTCCAACTGAGGTCCAGAAAAAAGCGGTCATTGCTCAAATCGATAGCGCATTTCCAGCTGATAATCGTGCAAGCAATATTGAGCTCGCCACTCTTCTGACCTACATTGGTGCTCCGAACCTTCTCGAGCGCGGCATTTTTCTCATGGAAGCCGGAGCGACTCAGGAAGAGCAAATCGCGCTCGCGCTCGTTCTTCGCAATGTCGACAGGGGCTGGACTTCTGAGCTTCAAAAGCGCTACTTCCAGTGGTTCACCAAAGCTGCTGCCTACAAAGGTGGAGCCAGTATCACCAACTATTTGGCGAATATCAAAAAGGATGCCGTCAGCCGCTTGAGCGCAGCCGACAAAAAAGCTCTCGCGCCCATCCTCAATGCCAAGCCCGAGAAGAAAGGCCCCGGGTTTGCCTCTAAGCCGCGGAACTTTGTAAAAAACTGGACGATGGATGATCTCAAGCCACTCCTCGCTTCTGGTCTCGAGGGTGGCCGTAATTTCAAGAACGGTCGTGAATCCTTCGCCGCTGCCAATTGCTACGCTTGCCACCGTTTTGATCAAGAAGGTGGTGCAATCGGGCCTGACCTCACCAGCGCCGCTGGAAAATTCAGCCCGCATGATTTCCTCGAGCAGATCATCGATCCTGGAAAAGAAATCAGTGATCAATACGGTTCGATGGTTTTTACCAAGAAGGATGGCAGCGTCGTCATCGGCCGCATCGCCAACCTCGCGGGTGATAAATACATGATCATCACTAACCTCTACGCTCCCGGAGAAATGACGACTCTCAAGACCAGCGAGCTTAAGTCAGTAGAGCCTTCAAAGATCTCCATGATGCCTCCCGGCCTCCTGAATACGCTGAAGGATGACGACATCCTAGACCTCATCGCTTACGCTCTCTCTGGTGGTGATCCAGAGCATGGGATGTTCTCGAAGTAAATTCTTCTTTGGCGTGGAATCCAGCTGATGAATTCGGCATTACAACTAAAGCGCCCCTCAGCACCTCTCCCCACTGAGAAAGATTTTGATCCTTGGGGAGGGAGCGCAGGCAGAAATATTGAGCACTTGGGGAAAAGTTCATTCGGCTCTGGAAAATTACCGGAGCCAGAAAAGAAGGTAATTTAGAAATACTTCGCAACCGTCTCTTCACTTGGCGGTTTTGATGCGAGCGAGCCGATGATCATTGCGATCGCTCCAATCACCCACATAATAGAGGCTGGGACGATTCCTCCTAAGACGAAGTATTCTCCGCCGAAGCCTGAGAGGGTGAAGAAGATAAGCCAGCTGATGAAGACCGCAATGACGCAGGCGTAGGCCCCAACCTTAGTTGCACGTTTCCAGTATAGGGCGGCGATGACGAGTGGTGTCAGAGCGGCAAACCCGGAGAAACACCAGACAGCGAGATCAAAAATACTCTTCTTATACAGGAGGAGCGCACAGACGTATGTCAGGGCGACGATGGCAACGATGAAGCCACGAGCGATGAAGAGGATTTGCTGATCGGTGTATTCCTTTTTGGCGTTATGGAGGACGATATCGTTCGTGAACATGGTACCGAGGCAGAGAAACTGCGAATCAAGCGAGGACATAATGGCTGCAAGAATTCCTGCCGTAACGAGTCCAACAATGATGGGGTCTTTCACCAGTACGCCAACTGTTTTGGCAAGAATGGCTCCACTTGGGGTGCCGGCCGGGAAGAGTCCGGTGGCCCAGATCCCAATCAGCACACAAGGCACCCAGACGATTGCGATACAGATCGGGTGAGCGACGACGGTGAGCTTAAAGCTTTTTGCGCTTTTCGCGGTAAGCCAATGCTGGAAAAGATGAGGGAACATTCCGACACTGAGTGGAATGAACATATAAGTTAGGAAGGTGAGCGGAGAGGTCCCAACCTCGCCTCCGTTTGAAAGGGTGCGCACTTTATGGGAATCTTTGGCCTGCTCAATCGCGGCGTTGAGACCTCCGAGTTCATCTGAGATGAGATAGAAGGCGAGGAGCCCCATCACCATGAAGACGAGCGTTTGAAAGGTATTCGCCCAAGCTGCCGCGCGTGAACCACCGGCAAAGATGTAGGTCAAAACAACGATGCTAATGACGAGCCCAGTGAACCAAGGTGGGATGGCACCGTTTTCCGTCCACTCTGGGAAGAGCCCGGGGATGGTGCCTTTTGGAGTGATCTTAGCACCGGTCACGCCCGCGATGGTTTTTGAAGCACCGATGATCCCGATGAGAAGATAAGGAATGACGAGGAGAACGAGAATCGGGAAGAGGAGGTAGCCGAACTTGTTGGACTCAAAGCGGTCCCGGAAAAACTGAATTTGGGTGACGTAGCCGTAGCGTTTGCCAATCGACCAAAGCTTGATCCCGATGAGAAAAAAACATGCGGCGTGGATTAATCCAGATGACGAGGCCATGAGGCCGTATGTTCCGATCCCGCGCTCAAAGGCTTTTCCGGTGGATCCCACTAGCGCAAAGGCGGTCATCGTGGTGCCAAAGACCGACATCAAGAGCATGAACGGCCCGATGGAGTGGCTGGCGACAAAGTAATCCTTCGAGGTTCCCCGGAAGAGAGTTCTAGAAAAGAGGGCAAGGGCGAGGAGAAGCCCCAGATATCCGGCAATCACATAAACAGTAGCCATTGTATTTTAGTGTTCGTTGTTTCCTTCCGCCCATTCTTCAAGCTTGGTTGGCCAAGCGAATTTGATCACCAGCGCCCAGAAGCATGCCGCGACGAGCGAATACATGGCGTGGTAGAAGAGCCCGATGGGCATGAAGCCGAAGACGAGGTCCGCCTTGTCCCAGTTCCAGAAATCTTGGTGGAGAATCGCCAAGAGTATGAAGATCGTGAAAATGATTTTACCTTTCATCGTGCGTTACTTTCTTACCAAAAAGATCAGGGAAGCCTTTCACGATGTCGACGTCATTTCTCGAAATGACTCAACTTATTGATTGTGAGCGCCTTTTGATAGAGCTATGATAGGATCCATGAGTGAGGAGCCTGAAGAAGAAGTTCAGTCTGGTCGCTTACGGGCGGAAGATCGGAGAGGGCGCGTTTATCAGCATTTCCAAGGGGATGATTTCAGTACGGAAGAGGAAGTTCCGCCAGCTGATCCAGAGGAGGAGTGGGATGGGGAACAAAAGGAGTCCAAGAACCCTTGGGCGATGCGTGTTCTCGCGATGATCATCATCACGGTGATCATTGGGGTTATTTCTTACTCTATGACCGAGACTCAGGAGTATCCTTCGGTGGTTTCAACTGTGGTTGAGTCTCCGGCGGTGAAGTTTCATGAGACGGCAAGCCCTGAGGAGATCAACAAGGAGGCTGAGCGGGTCATCTCTGGCTTTATGAATGCCAAAACTCACCGTGAACGCAGTGCCTTTATTTTACGAGGAGAAGATCGGATTTCTCAGCTTGAGGAATTCTATGCTCGCGAGCGTGTTGATCCTCCCATGGCATATGGAGGGAAAGTGAAAGTAGAGCCATATTCTTTAGAAGGTGAGGCTCTCTACGTTGGAATTGCTACGAGCCCAGTTCTTGGAGAATATTGGCCGTTTCACCTTCGTTCCAATGAAGCCGGATTTCTGATCGATTGGGAAGCGAGCGTGGGATATGGCGAGATTTTATGGGATGATTTTATCAAAGAAAAATCGGTCAGACCTGTTCAAATGCGGGTGTATCTTACTGGGATCTTAGCTCCGCTTGAGCTTTCGATTGCAGATGAAGAATTCCGCACTTTCGAAATCTCTTATCGGGGGAAAGATTCAAAGATCATCACTTCCGTAAAGCGTGGTAGTGAGATTGAGCAGGCACTTGCTAAGATGGTGCCGCGCTCAGCCTCGCATCCGATTAATCTTTTTCTGAAATGGCAGCTGGACGATGACGGCGTAGCAAAAGTGGAGATTTCACACATTC
>JBDNAW010000043.1:0-16277 GCA_039768255.1 Akkermansiaceae bacterium
CCAAATTGGCTTTTTTCGACATTTTTGAGGAGCGAGCGGATTTGGCAACCGGAGTTGAGCTGGTCGCTGACCTTGGTTTCAAATTGGAGTTCGAAGTCGCCGTATTGCTGATCGGTAACGAGGAAGGTGTTTGGGCTTCCTTTTGCGGTGGTGCCAATGATGACGCCATCCTTGATCTCATAAGTGGCATAACCACTTTTAATGGACCATCCGGAGAAGTCTTTTCCATTGAAGGGCTGCGTCCATTCTTCAGAAAGAGCAGGGGAGCTTAGGGAAAAGGCGAGAGCAAGGGTGAGGAGTGATTTCATTGTCACAAGAGATTTACCGAGTTGGTGAGGCAAATCTTGCAAGTCTCCTTCCGCGCAGCCTTTAGTCTTTACCGAATGCTGATGGGGCTTACCTTTCAGTGCGAATGAATCTTGGTCCACATCCTTATCAGGAAATTCCCCTCAGTTCAGCCGGAATGGTGCTCGGGGCCGTCCTGACGGCGGTCTATGCTGTGATGCTTTTTAAAGCGGAGTCAACGAAGGCATGGGCGCAGAAGCTTCCGCGGAACCATCAGGCGGGTATCTGGTCGATGTCGATCGGGATGATTTGGTTTTGGCTGCTGGTAGCACCAGACCTCCGTGGCACTTTTTCTTTTCTCGGGAAGCTCTCGATGGATTTTGCGGATTTTGAGCCGGTGAAGCCTTATCTTCAAATTGCGGTGCCTCTCGCTTGTGTGGGGATGATCACTTATGTGCGGGAGTTTCTCTTTGTGCGTGGTTTAGGCCTCACTCTTCTGATGGCCGCTGCTCCGTTGCTTTACGCAGCAGACTTCGAGATCGCGCCACTTCGCTTGCTCATCCCCATCGTGGCCTACCTGATGATTATCAAAGGGCTCTATTGTGTAGGAATGCCGTATCTCTTCCGTGATGGTGTCAATTGGTTGACTGCGAATGACGGTCGCTGGAAGGCGGCTGCGATTACGGGTTTAGTCCTTGGACTTCTGATTCTCGGATGTTCATTCACGATTTGGAAAGGCTACTAAAATGGATCGTCCTTGGTATGTCATCGGGCACAAGAATCCTGACGCAGATGCGATCTGTGCAGCGGTTGGTCATGCGGCTTATTTAAGAGCGACCGGAGAGGAAGGAGTGGAGCCAGCTCGATGTGGTGAACTCCCGCCACGGGTTAAAATTGTGCTCGAAAAAGCCGGTCTCGAACCTCCAAAGCTCATCGATGATGTGCGGCCGACGGCGGGTTCAATCTCTCGTCAAAATGTGATTTTAGTGCGCCAAGATGATACCTTCCTGATGGCCTACCGCCAGATGGTGGATCACAACGTCCGCTCCGTTCCTGTGCTCAACAATGGGGGGGAAGTGTGTGGGCTTTTGCGTTTCCTCGATCTCCTCCAGCTCCTGCTTCCGCCTGCGACTGATGGGCGTAATGTGAAGTTACTTCACGCGAGCTTAGAAAATATTGCCGCGACTCTTGGAGCGACCAATACCTTTGGGGCGTGTCCTCCAAGTGATGAAGAAGACCTCATCATGATGGTGGGAGCTTCCAGCCAGAATACGGTCGAGAAACGTCTCAAAGCGGCGAAGGACGAAGGGAACGCAAACCAGTATCTCGTGATCTGTGGAGATCGTCCGCATGTCCATCAACAGGCGGTGGACTACGGTGTCCGCGCTCTCCTTGTGACCGGTGGTTATGAGCCTGATCCTGACCTCGCCGCGCGCGCAAGGGAGGCGGGAATAGTGATTCTCTGCTGTAAGCATGATACCGCGACGACGGTGAAGCTTGCGCTTTGTGCACGTAAGGTGCGGAACATTCTTAAGGATGATTTTATTTTCCTGCCGGATAACCAAGTGGTTGAGCGTTTCGCTAAGCAGGTGGCCACCTCCTCGCAGGATCTATTTCCAGTGGTGGAAGCAGGAACGCGCCGGATGAAGGGCGTCTTTTCAAAATCTGACCTTGTTGATCCGCCACGGACGAAGCTATCGCTCGTTGATCACAATGAATTTTCCCAAGCGGTTAAAGGTGTCGAGGATGCGGAGGTGGTTGAGATTCTCGATCACCACCGTTTGTCGGGAGATTTGATCACTCGTGATCCAGTTCGTTTTATTAACGAGCCAGTGGGGAGTTCTTCGACGATCGTCGCGCGGCGTTTCCGTGAGAGAAATCTTACGCCTGATCCTTCTGTAGCACTTCTGCTTTGTGCAGGGCTTGTCTCGGATACTTTAAATCTGACGTCACCTACGGCGACTGCGGTCGACCGTGAAATGCTACTTTGGCTTTCGGGAATTGCCCAAGTGGATGCGGATCAATTTGCGGAAGACTTTTTCGCTTCTGGTTCTCTGCTCTTGCATGCCGATGTCGGCGCAATCGTCGGGACCGACCGAAAAGAATTCGCAGAAGACGGCGTGAAGATCAGTCTTTCGCAGGTTGAGGAAACGAGCTTTAAAGGCCTGACGAAGCGTAAGGATGAAATGGTCGATGAACTCAATCGCCTTCTCTCTGAAAACGACTACGGCCTTTGTGCTCTTCTAGTTACCGACATTCGCCGTCACGATAGTGTGCTGCTCGCAGTGGGGCGTGAAGCGATTCTGGAAAAGCTTCCCTTCGATCGCCTTTCAAGTTCCGAGTTCTCCGCTTCTGGTGTCGTTTCTCGAAAGAAGCAGCTCTTTCCCGCGGTGTGCGAGGCGATTCGCCGGGCGGACTAAGTGAGCTTTAAACGGCTCCGTTCTTTACCGCGTCAAGGAAGCTTGGATAAATGGGCTGCCAACCGAATGAGGTGAGCTTGTTGTTAAGCACCGCTTTATGCGTCCAGGCACGCTTCCGTGAGGTTTGTTTTTCGCCACGTGGCGGGAGAGGTTTGTCTGAAATTTCAGATAATCCTTGGTAGGTTGCGAGCTGGCTGGTGGGGTGATTATCCGAAACGTTGAAGATGCCTTCTGCGGATTTTTCTAGCAGGAAGAGGCAAGCGCGAGCGGCATCATGGACGTGGATTTGATTGAGGATACGAGCACCATCGTCTTCAATCGTTGCCTCGCCATTCATGAACTTTCGATAAACCACAGAGCGATCTGGTCCGTAAAGTCCGCCGAGACGTGCGACGGTCCCGCCACGGGTGGTGATGATTTCTTCCGCCTTTAAAAGGAGTTGGCTTGTTTCGCGTTCAGGGAGGGTGGGGGAGCTTTCATCGACTTCTGACCCATCGGTTTGATGGTAAACAGAGGTGCTGGAGGTGAAGAGGAGTTTGCTCTTCGGGAAATGGTCGAGTAGCGAGCGACAACCGCGCACAAAGACTCCCTCATAAGCATCAGGGCCGCCACGGCCGGAGGAAGCACAGTGGATGAGATAATCTGGCGCGGGGAAAAGGGAGGCGAGACGAGCGACCTCAGCATCATTAGAAAGATCACATGCTTCCGAGCCTTCTCCTCCCGATTTTGTGACTGTGCGGACGAGATAATTCTGCTCCGCGAGACGTGCAATCTCGGAACCGAGAAAGCCGGCTCCAGCGATAAGGAGTGAAGGTTTCATTCTGAGGAGTAGTAAGAGGTGATGCCGTCTGCCACGGCTTGCGCGTATTCACGATAGACCGAAAGACGCATCTTGCCATCGACCATTTTGAATCCCTCATAGTCTCCAGCTTTGTGCCGCTCGATAAACTCGGTGCTGTTCATGGTGTAAGGCTCTAAGAAAATGACGGGGCAAAGGTAGAGGCGATTTGCGAGGAGGTTTCTGGCGAAGAGGTATTGATCAATACGGACCGAATAAGGGTGGTCAGGACGATATTCGTAAGCGGGGAGCTCAGTCGATTTTGCAAAGGATTGAGCAATCGCCGTTGCCAGTGGGATTTCTTCGCAAATGGTTCCGGAGAGAAGCCGCTGGAGCATTTGAAAGCGTTCATCTTCATGCTTGAGCTCGCTCTCATGGTAAGCTCCATTGAGGAGAATATGAAAATCTTGTCCTGGAGTTGGAACGGGTGACCCGGTGGCATTGTAGTGGAGGCAGATGACGAAGTCTGGCTGGATGGTATGATTGATTAATTCAGCACGAGCACGGATTTCAGCGGTCCGGTAAAAGAGCTTTTCAGCGACCCGTTGTGAGCGACCTGTGCGGTAGTCAGAAGGCCGGGTGGGAGTGATTGGCTCGTTGGTCTCTCGGATGAGGGTGACGCGTGCACCTTGAGCTTCGAGAAGTGGCTTTAAATGCTGTGCAGTTAGGAGTGTCATGGTTCCTTCCTCGATCGCAGGATGATTTCCATACTTGAGGTGGCGTTCCTCGATCGCAGCGAAGGATCCTCCGATGTGTCCTGGATCGAGCGCGATGTGATAGCCGAGAAGAGGCGCTTCTTTTTTGTGTGGAAGGATTACTTTAGATTTCCAATTCCAAATTGCTCCGGGTGGAGTTTGTGCGGAGCTTGAAAATTGGAGTTTAAACTCACCTCCGGAGTGCTTAATCAGGGCGTGGTCATTCCCGACCGTGATCCATTTCTCAAAGCCTCCGTTCTTGGTGTAAATCTGGGTGAGGCGATTGAGGAAGGTTTCTCGAGTGATGGTTTTTTGAAAGCACGAGAGGTCTTCCCAATCAGGGCGAAGCCCAAGGTTCGCTAAAGCAGGCGGGATCGGCTGTTGGCGTATCTTTGGTTTAAGGTGTTTTTGCGCGGCTCGTTCTTCCGGTGTCCAAGTTCGTTCTGGAAAATCTCCAGGATGAGCAAGAACACTTGGAAGGTATTCTGATTTGGGTTTTTGACTCTGCTTCCAGACTGCGAAGAAGGCGAGAAAGACCGCGAGAAGCGGAAATAGAAGAATTGGTCGGAATGACGTTGTTCCCTCTCCGTGTCTCATGCTTGACTGATGAAGCGGCACGAAAGGTCGCGCAACTTTAAAAAAGATCGTATGCTTAAGGTTTTATTTCTCGGTGATATTGTGGGCTCTCCTGGCCGTAGTGCGGTGATTGAGCACCTTGGGCGGATTAAGGAGGAGAATGGGATCGATTTCATCATTGTGAATGGTGAAAACTCTGCTGGTGGGCGTGGGATTACGCCGAAGATTAGTATCGATCTCCTCCGTGCTGGCGCTGCGGTCATTACCACGGGCGATCATGTTTGGGATCAGCGTGATATTCAGGATTATTTCCCAGAGGAACCTCGGCTGCTTCGCCCGATCAACTTCCCAGAAGATGCGCCCGGAAAAGGGTCTGTTGTTTTGGAGACGGCGAAAGGAAAAGTCGCAGTGTTGAATGCGATGGGGCGCACATTTATGAACCCACCTTTGGAAAATCCTTTTATAGTGGTAGAGGAAGAAGTCCGGCGGCTTCGTGAGGAGGAAGGGGTGAACATGATCGTGCTCGATTTCCACTGCGAGGCTACCAGTGAAAAAATCGGAATGGGACGCGCGATGGACGGCCTCGTCTCTCTCGTCGTCGGAACGCACACTCATGTGCAAACGGCGGATGAAACAATTTTCCCAGGAGGAACCGCGTATCTCACCGATGCTGGGATGTGTGGACCTGAGCGCTCGGTGCTTGGGCGCGAAGTCGAGTCAGTCGTCTGGAGGTTTAAAAATGCGCTTCCAACTCGCTTCCCAGTGGCCGGCGGCGATGTTCGCCTCTGTGGGGTGATGGTCGAGATCGACGAGGAAACTGGACACGCTCAAAAGGTTGAGCGTTTCTCAGAAGTGATCGAAGAATCGGAGTAAGGGCGAGCAGTTACTCATTTACCACTCTGATACGGAAAAATTGTTGCTCAGCATCTCCGTTGTAGCTCACCGTGTATTTCCCGAAAGGTGCACCTAGTGGAGATGGCGTGAGGAGTTCAGTGAGCTCGGTGTCGACCCAGCTTTGTAAATCTCCACTACGTTCTCCCTGATAGTCATATGCAGAGTCATTGAGTCGGATAGTGAAGCTAATTGACTCAGTCTCTGGGATTACTGAGATTTCTGGAGTTGAGCTGCCGTCCGTGGGATCACTTCCGAAGAGGTATTCTTCTAAGTTGGTCCATTGATCAGAATCGGCATCTCGATTCTCGTCGGTTGGTCCGACGTCGCCAAATTGCTGTGACCATGCGCTAAAGCTGGTATTTTGGAGAATGAAGGGAGTGAAGTCTTGGAGGACTTTGACTTGGGTTTCTGCATTCGGAAGGTAGCGGTTTCGGCTGCCGAAGGTAGAATCAATTCTACCATCATCATATCCGCCTCCCTGCACAAGGTCACCATTGTCAAACATGCTCGTGGTTGGGCGAGGGGAGGCTTCGAGGGCAAAGATTTCTTCATTGGAAACACTGACGCCTTCTAAAATCCCTTCTCCGACTGGGCCGAAGTGGACTTTCTCGGTATCAGAAATGATAAACTGGGTTCGGGTGGAGTCGATGTCGATGACTCCGGTCACCGTGACCATCGAAGAATCTCCGAGGTTGATGTTACTCCAACTCCAGCCTTGTGTGCTGAATTCGTCAACACGATCAAGGTCGGTATCGAGTCCCCCACTTGCGGTGTCATTGACGATGAAGGTGAGAATTGTTCCAGAGGGGACTGCAGCCCAATATTCATCTTGGCTGAGTGTGACGGTAGCACCATCTTCAAAGCTCCCTCCATCTTTGCCTTCTCCGATTTCGATAGTCCATCCACGCATGTCAACAAGGGTGGGTCCACCATCTCCGACGACGGCGAGCTCAAACCAATCACCACCGTTTCCAAGAGCACGTCCGAAGAAGGGGTCACGCGTAGTGCTGCGTCCATCTTTGTCGAAGTTAATGTCTCCACCGTTGAGGTGTAGGTCATCACTGACGGCATTGTATTCGTTTAGGATGACCTCAGGGGCTGGGTTATAAACGGTGAGTTGGAAAGCGTGGTACGCTTTATTGAAAGCCGCTTGGCCATCATCAGCAGTGATCGTGATATCGTAGGTGCCGATATCGGCAGCGGTGATGGGGCGGTTGTTAACCAATGATGCACTGCCATTTCCGCCATCGGTGAAGGTCAAAAATGAAGGCACTCCACTGGCGGTGATAGTAACACTCTGTCCATTTGGGTCGGTGAATAAAATTGCTGAGTTATACACTCCTCTGACACATATACCGACAGGGCGAAGGCTCAGTGTAGGAGGAGAATTGGTCTGGCTAAATGCGGCAAACGACTGGCTTTGAGTCCCGCCGGACCAAGTGTTTGGTGCTCCATATGTAGAGCTGGAGCCATCATTGTAGATCGCAAAGAGCGGGTTGATGGACGAGGTTGGGTTTTGCTCGAGTTTAAAAACCTCGGTATCAGGAATTGCGACAAGAGTATCAGGGATGCTGTTGTTATTAGTATCAGCAGCAGCAACAGACTCGCCACTCGGGCCGTAAATGACCTCATCGCTCGCATTGAGAATTCGGACGCGGGTGTTCAAATCATTGATGACGGGGTCAAGAGCGAGAAGGCTGTCATCTTGATCAATCAGGATTCGGTCGTAGAGCCAGATATTCGACCAGACGAAGTTTGCGCCATTGGTAACACTGAGCTGGCTTTGCTTATTAAGATGAGTTGGAAACTCTGCGCTAAGGGTCAGGATTGTTCCGGGGATCAGTTCAGAAAGGGCAGGGTGGTCACTGAGCTTCACGGTGTGCTGGCCACTGTTACTTCTAATCTCGATGGTGTGACGACGAAGATCGACGGGGGAACTACCATCTCCAGTGATGACAAATTCCATCCACTCGCCACCGTTTCCTTGGATCTGCCCTAGGTTCACATCGGTCGGTGCCGCAGCCTCTCCTTCAGCAGCGCCATCGAGGAAGAAGTTTTCAGCGACAGCATTATATTCATTTAAAATGATGGGGCTGGTTTGGGGGAGAACATGGAAGGTAAAATCCTGTTCGGTCGCAGCGGTCACATTGGAGTTATCGATCGCGATGAGGGTGAAAGGGTGAGCTCCGATATCGTCATTGGTGGGAGTGCCGGAGAAATTGATGACACCATTTCCGGGGAAGGTGATGGTGAGCCAGTCAGGCTTTGCGATGACAGAGAGAGTGATGACATCACCAGGGTTTGGATCAACAGCGGTAGGAAGGATTTCCAGAGAGCTGGAATCTTGTCCAGCGGGCCAGTGGATTTCCAGAGGAGCTTCAAAACTGGGGGAGACGGGTGGCGGAACGGCTGGAGCGATGCCGGGCGATCCGATATCGCTGGGGTTTTCAGTGCTAGCACTGGCATTGAAGACGCCGAACTCACTAATTCCGCCGGGGATCGGGTTGCCGTTTTCGAAGTTGGAAAATGAGCTTCCACTTGTCGCTGGTCCAAATGTGAAGGAATCAATACGAACGCCATTTGGTTGGAAGACGTTGATGGTATCACCTGAGCCTCCACTAAAACCGGGGAAACTCCCGAAATCAGACGCTACAAAAATTTTCACGGAGGTGCTAAGTCCCCAAGCGGCACGAAATGGAGCGATGGCGCTAGTAGTGCCTTCGTTCAGGAGAACGACGGACTCACCAGGCTGAATATTGTAGGAGGGGAAGCTTTGTTGGCCGGCGAGGTTACTATCATCATCCCAACTGTAGCCAGAGAGGTTTACACCTGTGCTGCCATTGTTTGTGAGTTCCCACCAGTCGCCATTGATTGAGGTGTCGAGGTGGCGGCTTGAGGACATAACTTCGGTCACAACGAGATCACCCATTGAAAATATGGCAGTGAAGGGTAAGAGAGTGAGGGTGAGCTTTTTCATGTGTATGATGATGTTTACAAAATAAGCACAGGGTTTGGAAAGAGGGAAAGAGATTGTGTTTGAGCTGGCTCCGTTAAAACAGGATATTTTCGAAATGACGACTATCCTTGCCGCGATTGGCACCGGCCTATTAGTGGGTTTGATTTTTTCGGCCTTGAAGTTACCTCTCCCAGCACCACCAGTATGGGCTGGCGTCGCCGGCATTGTTGGGATTTTTCTAGGTGGTGAGCTTTGGCGTATTCTGGTGGATAAATTTTTCAGCTCCTAGATTTCACGATTGAGCTTTGCTCAATTGGTAGGGACTGTTGGGCATGCTTCCTCAGGAAATTATCCGAAAAAAACGCGATGGTGATTCGCTCACGCGTGAAGAAATAGCCTTCTTTTCAAAAGGGATTGGTGATGGCTCGATTTCTGAGGGGCAGATCGCTGCTTTCGCAATGGCAGTTTTCTTTAATGGAATGTCACTCGATGAACGGGTCGCCTTGACTGAAGGCATGAGAGATTCAGGCGAGGTGTTGACTTGGGCTCTCGATGGGCCGGTGATTGATAAGCACTCGACTGGTGGAGTGGGGGATAATGTTTCGCTGATGCTTGGCCCCTTAGTGGCAGCATGCGGGGGATATGTGCCAATGATCTCTGGACGTGGTCTAGGACACACTGGAGGAACGCTTGATAAGCTCGATAGCATCCCTGGCTATCAGACAATGCCTTCGAATGCGCTTTTTCGAAAAGTGGTGGAGGATTGTGGTTGTGCGATCATTGGGCAAACTGGTGATCTTGCTCCAGCGGACAAGCGTTTTTATGCCACTCGTGATATTACCGCTACGGTGGAGTCGAGCGCTCTCATTACGGCTTCAATTTTATCAAAAAAACTAGCAGCTGGTCTCGACGCGCTTGTGATGGATGTCAAAACTGGAAGTGGTGCGTTCATGGCTGAGTATGATGACGCCAAGAAGCTAGCTGAGAGTATCGTTGAAGTTGCGAATGGTGCTGGAGTGAAAACGAGTGCCATGCTTACTGATATGAATGAGCCTCTTGCGGGAAGTGCTGGAAATGCATTGGAGGTGAGGGAAGCGATTGAATTTTTAAAAGGGGAAGGAGAGCGGCCTCGCCTAGAATCTGTTGTGATGGGCCTTTCTGCGGAATTACTTGTTCTCGGTGGCCTTTCTGGAGATCGGGAAGATGCGAAAAAATCTCTCCGTAAGGCGCTCGATTCTGGAAGAGCAGCCGAAGTCTTTTCTAAAATGGTGTGTGGCTTAGGTGGGCCTGCGGATTTGGTAGAGCGATCCTCAGCGTATTTACCTACCAGCTTGCTGAGTCGGGATGTTGAGGCTAAAGCCGGGGGCTGGGTATCACGTATTGAGACTCGTGAGTTAGGAATGGTAGTGCTGGAGTTAGGCGGTGGCCGTCGACGGGCGGAAGATGGGATCGATAATGCAGTGGGCCTTTCTGAGTTTGTAGAGCTTGGAGAAAAAGTTGAAGTGGGAACTCCGCTTTGCCGTGTGCATGCACAAACCGAAGAAGGTTTAGCTGCTGCGGAGCGGAGAGTTCATGCTGCGATTGAAATTTCTGAGCAGGAGAGTGGAGCGCAGCCTGTGGTTTATGAGGTGATCTGATCTATCTACTTCAAGAGGAAAGAAAAAGGGACACTCCATCGAGTGTCCCTTGAAAGTAATGAATTAAAAAATCTCTGCGGCAAAGCAGGGGATTACTTCTTCTTACGCTTAACCGCTTTCTTAGCTGGCTTTTTAGCGGCTTTCTTAGCTGGCTTCTTAGCGGCCTTTTTCTTGGCAGCTTTTTTAGCCGGCTTTTTAGCAGCTTTTTTCTTAGCGACCTTTTTCTTGGCGGCCTTCTTCACTACTTTTTTCTTAGCAGCTTTCTTGGCGACCTTTTTCTTGGCAGCTTTCTTGGCAGCCTTCTTCTTGGCTACCTTCTTTTTAGCAGGCTTCTTAGCGACCTTTTTCTTGGCGGCTTTTTTAGCTACTTTCTTCTTGGCGGCTTTTTTAGCTACCTTCTTCTTGGCAGCTTTTTTAGCTACCTTCTTCTTAACCGCTTTTTTGGCGGGCTTGCGTGCCGGTTTTTGGGCGGCCTTTTTCTTGGCAACCTTCTTCACGGTCTTTTTGACTGCTTTTTTAGCAGCTTTCTTTTTTGTGGTCTTCTTTTTAGCAGCCATGGCTTTGTGCTGAGTTAGAGCCCGCTGGAGTGCGGACTTCTCTTCCGGCGTCATGACACCGAGCGAGATCAAAGAGAGCATAACCTTTCCTAGGCTGCCTCCGAAAGCATATTGTATCAGTTCTTTTAATTTAGGTTTTAAGACGGTGTCGCGATCAACCTTCGCTTCATAAATATGAGCACGGCCATGACGACTTCGTTTTGCAAAACCCTTCTGCTCAAGATTCCGTAAAACGGCGAGCGAGGTGGTATAACTGAGTGTCTCTCCGTAGAGAGTGTCGTGTACGAAACTTACCGTACTTGGCCCCTCATTCCAGAGCACAGAGAGTGCCTGGAGTTCTTGTGGGGTGGGGCCTTTCTTTTTCGACATGATGTAAACGCACTTAACGTTTACTGCACATACTGGATTATTAAGCGGTAGATCAAGGTTAATCTTTGTTAAGGAAATCAGTTAGAAAGCTTGAGGAGTCTTATTTCTCCTCGCCTTGAGAACGAGTGTTCGGAAGGAGTTGTTCGACTTGAGGTGCTTCGGGGCGTTTGATCTTAGGATCGATTACTTGGAGCTGCTCCCAAAATTCTTCTTGTGCGGGATGTCCATTAAAGAGAATTTTTCCTTTGTTAGAGAGGATGACGATCGTGGGGAATGCTTGAATGCGCAGGCGTGAACCGAGGGTGTTTTGCGGGAAGTCGATGAGCCAAGGTGCTTTGGTTTTAGCTGCGTTTTCTTTGACAAAGGCATCAGCATCTTGTCGTGATTCAGGAGCTCCAGAGAGAAGAACAGAGGCGATAGGGAATTTATTTTTTTCGAGAAGAGCAGCCGTGGTGTAGAAATCATTCATGCTTTCGACTGATTCCCGCGCCCAAGGGGACCAAAAATGTAGGACCATCGCTTTCGCGTCTCCGAGGTGTTTGGTGAGTGATTGCGTCTTACCGTTTTTTGAATTGGGGAGCTGGGCTGGAAGTTGGCGAGAAAGGTCGATGACTAGTTTCTTCATGGTTTCATGCATGCGCTCTTCATCGACGAGTCGGCCAAAGATGCCTGCTTGCGCCGGAGAGAGCCAAAAGGCTTCAGTGATGTGCTTTTTAAAACCTTGTTTGTCCTTTTTGTTGAGCGCAGCGACTGCTTGTGAGTATTCGACGATCGCGAAGTAGTCTTCAGGAACGGCGAAGACGAGAGAGTCATCGATGTTGAAGTTTGCTTTTTGTTCAACGAGCACTTTGGAAAAGTTTCCGAGCTGTTTAAAATCGTTGAGGTCAACGAGGTAGAGGAAGCGGGCTTCAATGAGGGTTTGTTGTTTGACTCCAGCAGTGCTGGCTGCGAGGTAAGCGGCTTCGAACGCTTGGGATTCACGCTCTTCGAAGAGGCGTTCGATGAGTGCTTGTTGATCCGCTTCTTGTGCCAAGGCGAATGAAAGAAAGGTGAATAGGAGAAGGATCGTTTTCATGGGAAAAAGAAAATGGGCAGACCGAAGTCATGCCCATTTTTGAAAGGATTGTCCGTTTAAAATTCTTACTGACCAGGAATTTGAATGACGCTGCCAGTCATGATGTTGCTGCCTTCGATGCCGTTGGCTTGGCGGATCGCATCAATACTTACGCCGTAACGACGGGACAGTCCCCACAGAGTGTCACCCTTTTGGATGGTGTAGCTCTGGCCACCAGTTGCAGGGATGGGATCTGTGACGGGAGCAATTGGTTCTGCTGGCGGATTAACCGGCTGGTAGGGGGCGATCGCTTGTGGTATATAGGCCCCTGCCTGTGCCGTGGATGGAGCATATGGATTTTCGTTCACTCCGGGAATTCCATAAGGGTTCGCTCCAGTTTGAGCTGCTGGAGGGGCTGCTGGAGGTGGAGTGGTGAACTGGGTGCAGGAGACTGATCCAAGTGCGGTGAGAGAAACGAGGGAGGCGAGAGTCGCTTTCATGGGGATACGTTACATTAATTATTAATAAATGTGAAATGGTTTCTGAGAAGACTGTTTTCTTCTCGAATCCGCTGATGAAGCGAGCGCTGGATTCTTCTTTGTCTAGGAAATGCGAAAAAAACAGCAGGTGGTCTTTTCCGTTTCTTTTTCGAGTTCTTTTAGCGTGATGTTTCGAAGTTCGGCAATTTTTTCTCCGGTGAATCTTGTGAAGGCCGGTTCACAACGTTTTCCTCGATGGGGAACGGGGGAAAGGTAAGGTGAGTCGGTCTCGAGCATGAAGCTTCCGCTCGGGCAATTAGTGGCGGTCTCTGCTACGACTTGAGCATTCTTAAAGGTTACAATACCGGTGAATGAGATGAGGCCTCCTAGCGCGAAGATTTTTTCGGCTTGGTCGAGCGTGGATGGGAAGCAGTGGAAGACGGCGCGGACGTCTTTGTGGAACTCTCGGTAAATCGCGAGGGCGTCATCAAAGCTGGCTGAGCCGGATTTATCGCGCGTGTGGATGACAACGTTGAGCTTGTGCTTTACCGCGAGTTGGAAATGGCGCCGCAGAAAATCACGTTGTCGTTCGTGGTAGGTTTCCTCAGTCCAGCCATGGGGCGCGGGATGAAAGTAATCGAGGCCGGTTTCTCCGATGGCGGCGACTTTGGGATGATCGAGATTTGAGGTGAGGAGAGATTCGAAGTTGTCGCGAGTCTCGTGGACATCACAGGGATGGATGCCGAGGCAGGCGTGAACTTCAGGGTGTTTGATCGCGAGCTGGAGATTACGGTCGAGATCGTCTTCGCCAGTGGCGAGGGTAATCATGCGGTCGATTCCATGATCTTTAGCGTTGGAGATCAGGGTGGGGATTTCGTCTGGGGAAAATTTATGTGAGCCGAGATGACAATGAGAGTCGGTCATCTGCGAAGTGTGATCAGAGAAGGCGTGGTTGTGAATCATAACCACGGAATACGCGGAGAACGCGGAACTTGATTGAGGGAGAGGGAGGCACGAATCTCACGGATTTGCACTTATGCTTTTGGAGTAGAGAGTGGGCTAGTTTTTGAGAGTCATTCTCAGGGGAGGTGCAGGATTTGAATTCGAGAACCAGTGAGTCAAAATAATCGCTCCCATGATGAAGAAGGTGGGCAAGGCGCAAACCCGTGGACAAGCCGTGAAGTTTCCCTAGGGTTCTGGACGTGGATTTCCGACTCGCTAGTGAATACCGCCCTAAGGGTGATCAGGAACAAGCAATCGATAAGCTGGTGAAGTCGATCGAGGCAGGAAACCGTCATCAAACGCTCCTCGGAGTCACGGGGTCGGGTAAGACATTTACGATGGCGAATGTCATTGAACGGATTCAGCGACCGACGCTGATCATGAGCCACAACAAGACCTTGGCGGCCCAGCTTTATTCAGAGTTTAAAGCCTTCTTTCCGGAAAATGCGGTTGAGTATTTTGTTTCGTATTTCGATTATTACCAACCGGAGGCCTACATTCCGCGCTCGGATACTTATATTGAAAAGGACTCTTCGATAAACGAGGAAATCGAGCGACTTCGTCTCAGTACGATGGGTTCGCTCCTCACGCGTCATGATACCATTGTCGTGGCTTCCGTGAGCTGCATCTACGGCTTGGGAAATCCGGAGGATTACAAGGACATGATGTATGGCATTCGCGATGGGATGGAGATTGGTCGTGATGAATTTTTAGCGGAGTTGGTGAACCTGCTCTTCGAGCGAAATGACATCGCCTTTGAGCGCGGGCATTTTCGGGTGAGGGGAGATACTGTTGAGGTGCGCCCTGCTTACCTCGAAGACACCGCGATTCGAGTTGAGTTTTTCGGCGATGAGATTGACCGTATTTCCTCCATCGATGTTCGCAGCGGGCACATCATTGACGAGATGGTGAACTATGTCTTTTATCCTGCAAAACAGTTCGTCTCATCCAAGGAGAAACTCAAAACAGCGATGGTGGCAATTCGTCAGGAGCTTGATGATCGCATTGCGTGGTTCGAGAAGAATAACAAACTGATCGAAGCCCAGCGTCTCCGTATGCGTACCGAGTATGATCTCGAAATGATGCAGGAAATGGGGTTCTGCCAAGGGATCGAGAACTACTCGCGCCACATCACGGGGCGTAAGAAGGGTGATCGACCCTACACGCTTCTCGATTTCTTCCCTGATGATTACCTTCTCCTTGCGGATGAGTCTCACGTGACCCTCCCGCAGGTCCGTGGAATGTTTGAAGGTGATAAAAGCCGAAAGTCGGTGCTGGTTGAACATGGCTTTCGCCTCCCAAGCGCGATGGATAATCGTCCTCTACGTTTTGATGAATACATGCAGATGACGAAGCAGCGGATGTATGTCAGCGCGACGCCTGGGCCTTTCGAGATTATCAACTCACGTGCGGATAACCCGAAGTTCATTCCAATTAAGAGCCGGAATGATCACGACTTCGATCCCGGGCTTTATAAGCGACTCAAGCCAAATGCGAGCGGCTCGGCACAAGATGTGGAGGACTTCGACGTCAAAGGCGCACAACCTCTGATTGTGGAGCAAATCATCCGCCCCACCGGTTTGCTTGATCCAATTTTAACAATGCGACCGCTTAAGGCGCAGATCGATGAGACGATTGAGCTGTGTCGAGATCGAGTGGAGAAAAACGAACGTGTCCTTGTGACAACGCTTACTAAAAGAACGGCGGAAGACCTTGCGGAATATTTACAGGGTGTGAATTTAAAATGCCGCTACATCCACTCAGATGTCGATGCCATCGAACGCGTGGAAATCCTCCGGTCACTCCGCGCTGCGGAGATCGATATTCTCATTGGAATTAACCTTCTACGTGAAGGTCTTGACCTCCCAGAAGTTTCGCTCGTTTGTATTCTCGATGCGGACAAGGAAGGCTTCCTCCGAAATGAAACAAGCCTTATTCAGACTGCTGGCCGAGCCGCGCGCCACGTGAATGGAGAGTGTGTATTGTTCTGCGATAAGGTGACGGATTCGATCCAAATGCTACTCGATGTTACCGAGCATCGTCGATCCATTCAGCTGGCTCATAATGAAAAGCACGGGATCGAACCGAAGAGCGTGGTTCGTGCCGTTCAGAAAAGTCTTCATGACCGAGGTGAAGTCCCGAAGACTGCAGATCAACTGAATCAGTCCATGGTCGCGGAAGACGAGATGGTTTATAACGCTGTTGAAGTCATCCGCGAGATGGAAGAAGAAATGCAGAAAGCCTCTGCAAAGCTCGAATTCGAGAAAGCGGCACACCTTCGCGATCAGATCGCAGAGTTGAAAAAGCGGGCGGGCTTGCAGAAGAAGCCGTAGTCGAAAACTCTCCTCTTCGTCTCAAGACGCTGGACGGAGTCATGATCTTTTTCCACGGGGTTGTCAGGGTTGGTGAGGGTGATCATCCATGAGGTTTCGAGCTGGTAGCCCTTGGAGATGGTTTCGTTATTCTCATTGGTGGATGAGATGGTGCGCCTTAGATCATCTCGGACGGTCACGGA
>JBDNAW010000044.1:0-68027 GCA_039768255.1 Akkermansiaceae bacterium
AAGATGGTGCCGCGCTCAGCCTCGCATCCGATTAATCTTTTTCTGAAATGGCAGCTGGACGATGACGGCGTAGCAAAAGTGGAGATTTCACACATTCTCCACAACTACTGGGTCGCCCCAAGGCCGTAAGAATTACTGACAGCGGCGGCGAAGACTCAAGCCAAGTCCAAGGCATGAGATTAAGATGGCAGAGGGCTCAGGCACAACAGCGGTAAGAGGGATGGTATCATACCCGAGATCCTGGATGCTTGCGATGGTGAGATTACTGATAAAGAGAGGGCCGTTGAGCCACCCTGTCATGATTTCAAAGCGTAAGTCTTGTCCGGTGATGAGGCTCACGATGCCGGTATTTGCCGCTCCATTATCAATTTCGTTCCAATGGCCATCGGCAGTTCCGGATCCACCACCAAGCTCGACTGGAACAAAGGCTCCTGCCTGAGAAAATTCTTCATTATAAGCGGCGACTCCATTGGCTCCGGTGTATTGGCCGCTGCCACTGACGTAGAGCTCTTGGCGTCCTGAGAGTCCTACTGCGCTGCTGCTCCAGAGTGTGCCGATTCCAAGAACGTGGCCCATCTCATGGACGATGACATCATCAAACTCGCCACTTGCTTCAAGACCCGCAATATCGGCGGTATCAAAATTCATGGAGCCCTCAGAAGCATACACGAAGTTGGGAGTGAGCTTTGCCCGACTCGGCCCTGCTGATCCTAGCGTTCCTCCAGGCCCGTCATTCGGTGCAAGAGTCACATCAATGATGAGGGTGGTAGCTAAGACCGTATCTTGATAGCCTGTAATTAAAGATTCCCAAGTCTCTTCAGCATTCTCAAATGCTTGTTGCTGGCTTGGAGTTGGGGCATTGATGTAATTCAATACAATATCGAATCCGACGGTCGCGCTACTTGCTAAAAGGGCCGAAGCGGCAAAGGCGCATGACGAGGTTAGGATGTGTTTGGGGGGCATTAGATAAATTCATACAGAATCAGGAATCCTAGTCCAAGTATTATATTACCCCCCTCTCTCATGATCATTCCTCCGAGAGATTACCGCTTTTTGCTGATTTGTAGCTTCCCTTCTATTTGCTGAATAAAAGTCGCTGTGTTTCGGCTTAAACCGTGACTCACGCCACCACCTTCAAATAAGAGTTTGGGCATCGCGACGGTTTGGCGAGAGAGTTGCTGGAAGTCGTTGGTATTGGCCTTGAGAATGACGTCGATCTTGGGCGACTTGAGGGCCTCAGCGAATATCTTTGCGCCGATGATTTTCCCGACTTCTTCTTGAGCGCGGGCTGGAGTGAGAATGGGGCGTGAAAAGAGAAGTTTATGGACCTTGGGATATTCGTTCGGCTTGGCAATCCATGCTGCTAGCCCGAGGCGAGCGAGCTCGCAGGCGTGATCGTGGTTCTTGAGATGTGGAGGAAAGTGAGGATTACACGCACGATTGAGAGGGGTGGGAGAAAGGACGATGGCAAACTGCCCAGGATGTTTTTCCTTTAATGCGGCGAGGTCTCCTTCGAGCTCAAGACAGGATTGACAGGTGTAATCGAAGTATTTTACGAGAACGTGTTCTGCATGAGCTCGGCCAATGAAAGGTTGTTGGCCGAGGACAATTTTTTTCCCCCCGAGATCGATGATCCGTCGAACTGTTTCTATCGGGAGGGGAGGTTGAGCAGTGTCTGCCGCGATGGATTCTTTCGTGAAAAGATTGGTTTCAGGTTCCGGTCCAAGCGTTTGTCCTAGAACAAGAACTACGAGGCTCAACAAGGTGGGGACAATGGTGGGAGCGAGGGTTTTAGCCTTCGGGATGCTTCTCAGAAGAGCGAATGCGGCTAGTAATCCCACGGTATGCGCGGTGCAGCACCAGATGCAGAAGGACTCGATTACAAAGATCTGTAATCCGATGAACCACATGGCGGCACCGATGAGGATGAAGGCGGTGAGTCGGAAAAGGCCTTCTTTGGGTCTAAATGTGAGTCCAAGAAGTGAGGTGTAAAGGACACTTGAAAAGGCGCTTACGGGGATGCCAAACCATTGCGACCACTTGGAGCCAAGAACGTTTTCACATCCGCTTCCTGCGCCACATCCTTGAATAGAAGTGATCGTGCCGTCGAGCTTGAGAACGAGTAATGAGATGCTGATTCCTAAGCCAATGAGCGCAAGAATCCGAATGGTGGTGAGCTGAAATGAAGTCATGTGGGAGCGTTTTACTCCTCTTCAGCAGTCGCCTGAATGTCAGTAAGCGCTTCGATGAAATCACCGAGGATCTCCGCTGGAACCATGATGGTATCGCGGTTTCCGCTCACGTCTTCAGTGATCTTCACGACTCGGCCTCGTGAGTTCTCCTTGAGATCGAGAAAGAAGACCTTGCGATCCGCGATGATTTTTTCCGTGTGCAAATTGTCCTGCTGCATGCCTTTTTAATTGATTGGTCCAAGTTCATCCCAGTCGCGATTGAAGTCAAACTGAAAACAAAGGGTGGGCGGTTAGAGAAATTGTGAGAATCCACAAAAAAGTTTTGAGTTTTCCGAAGGGAGCTCTGGGGCAGGAGAATCATGATCAAGGAAGGCCGCGCAGATGGTGAAAAATTCTTCCTTCGTTTTGACGCGCCGGATTGCGTGTTCGAATTCCGGCTCATGACCTTGGACGATATAAACGAGGTAGCGTTTCATCTTTTGAACATGCTTTGCCTCGATGAAGGCGGTGTGCTCACGGCTTGTTTCTTGGTAGAGCATCGTAATGTATTCTAGAATCATCCGCCCGGTAACGACGGGGATTTTTTCACCGTGGAAGGAGGCTCTCAGCTTCGCGAAAACCCACGGATGACGAATCGCCCCGCGTCCAATCATGAGGCCTGCGGCTTGAGTTTGTTCAAGATAAGCAAGACCGGTCTCGAGGTTGACCACGTTCCCATTCGCGACCACGGGGCAGGAAAGGACGTCTACCGCTTGATGGATTTTCTCGGCGTGGACGGGAGTCTGGTAGCGCTCCTTTACCGTCCGCCCATGAATAGTGAGGAGGTCGATATCATGTTTGTTGAAAACGCCGAGAAGCTGATCGAACTCATCCGGTGATTCGAAGCCGATTCGGGTTTTTACGGTGAAAGGAAGATCACCGCAGGCTTCGCGGAGCGTTCCAAGTAAGAGGTCGATTTGATCTGGCTTCCGCAAAAGTCCACCTCCGGCATTTTTCCGATACACCACCGGCGCGGGGCAGCCGAGGTTGAGATCAATCCCGGCGACGGGATATTTTTTCAGCTCATTCACGGTCTGAACGAGTGCTGAGGGATGCTGCCCGATCAACTGCGCGATCACGGGGCACCCGGTCGGATTCTCAGTGATCGAGCGGAGAATGTAGGGGTCGAGTCGGGAATTTTGATAGACTCGAAAATATTCCGTCACATAGATATCCGCTCCACCCAGTGCGGCGATCACTCGCATAAAAGGGAGATCGGTTACGTCCTGCATGGGCGCGAGGAAAAGCGCAGGACGATCAGGAGGCAGTAGGAGCGGCATGGCGTTTCGGGGGGAGTTCGTTAGTTTTCCGGAAGTTGAGGTGTTTGTGCGCAAAGCGATGTTGGCGGACATCGACGACTACCGCCGCGCGCTCAGGTAAGATCGAGGCCCAAGCTTCCGGGGGCATGTCAGAGACGAGCAGGAGCGCATTTTCAGGTGGCACTGATTCGATGAAAGCGGCGAGGTCGTGAGCCTCGGTATCACCGACTCGTTCAGCGCGTGCGAGTAAAGTAAGCGTGTCACTCCATGCAGAGTTTTGAAAGGTCGGCTGGGCACGCCAGCCCTTGAAGTCTGCACAAAGATCGGCAGGTACCCCGATGCGGCGAAGATGTTGTAAGGTCCCACAGAGCAATGAAAGCGCTCGCTCGAAGTAATCCGTGCGAATGAGGGTGCCATCGGTCGCGAAGGAATGAAAAATTACGGTCGCTCGGCGTGGCCGTAAGCCAGGAGGATCATTTTCGCGCACGCGTGGCAATCTTCCTCGGGCAATGGCTCTCATCGTAGCAGGCCAGTGGATGTTTTTCGCAGGATCACCGGGACGGAGTGGGCGAAGGCCACGTGGCTCCCCCGGAGCATCACCGGACTGAAGACCATCGCCAAGCCAAGCATCATCGAATTCTCCAGTCGCAAAGAATTCCTTCGGAAGGAGTGCTTTTGGGAAGACCAATATCTCTTTTTGAATCGAGGTCGTCTTTTTATGCTTTAAAAGGCCGAGCGGAAAAACGGAGGTGAGAATGAATCCGTGATTGATGAGGGCTCCGCGAGTAGGAATGGAGCCATTAAGCTTCACCGTTGAGGTTGATCGAGCAGCAGTCCACTTCGCATGGCTGTGGATGTCTGCTTTTTCAGAAAGGAAGAGGCGCATTTCGATCCCATGAGCATCGAACAGCTCGCGTCCATTTTTAAGATGAAGTCGGAAGTCGAATTGTTGATCTGCGAACACCCGTTCTGGGGCCTCAATCTCTCCCTCGAGTTTAGCGAGATTCCATCGACCAAGGATCAAAGTAAAAACGAGTGTGATGAGCCCGCCAACTCCGATGGCCATCATCGCTCCATCGATCATCACTAGCCCCGCGACCGTTAAGGCAAGACCCCCTCCAAGAAGAGCTGCGCCGCGTGGAGTGAGAGACATAGTCAGATGATGAACGCGGAAGCGGAAAGTGAAAATCCCCAATATTGAGAAGCTTACAAAAATAAAGATCGTGAGCTTCACGGAAGCGTTTCAGATGAGTAAGCTCGTTGAGACCATGACGAAGATTCCGAGTATTTTTAATGATGTCCTTGGGCCTGTGATGCGTGGGCCATCGAGTTCACACAGCGCGGCAGCTTTAAGAATTGGTCGCTTAGCTCGGGATCTCATGGGCGGGCAGCTCACAAAAGTTGTGGTGGAATATGATCCTACGGGTTCCTTGGTGACGACTCATGAATCGCAAGGGTCGGATCTTGGTTTCTATGGCGGGCTGATGGGTTGGGAGACCGATGATCCGCGGTTGATGGATTTCCGAGCGGAAATTCTGAAGGCCGGGATCGAGGTAGAAACCCGTTACCTTGCTTATGGTGCGAAGCATCCCAATACCTATCGCCTGACCTTAATCAATCAGCAAGGGAAGCGGCGTCTTGAAGCGATTTCGACCGGAGGAGGAATGATCGAGGTGAAAGAGATCGATGGGGTGCCGCTTAAAATGGCGGGTGATTATTTTGAAACGATCATGATGGGGGAAATTCCGGACGATGTTTACGAGGCTGAGTTTTTTGAGGAAATTCATCATCACTCAGAGGGTGGGGTTACAATGACTCAAGGGTGTAGCCGGAGCTATCCTAGCGAGGAGCTCCTGGAAAAAATTCGTGGGAGTATGGGGGTGAGTTCGGTTGTTGTTTTACACCCAGTTCTCCCGGTTCTCGGCCGGAAGAAGGTCGAGGTGCCATTTTTAACGGTAGGAGAGATGATCGAATATCGTGAGTCTCAAGAAGGAAAACTCGAACTGTGGGAATTGGCGATGTGCTATGAGGCTGCGCGAGGAGGAATCACGGAAGCTGAGGTTTTTGCGAAGATGGAAGAGCTCGTGGAGGTGTTTGAATCCTCGATTTCGTCCGGATTGGGCGGGACCGACTATGAGGACCGTATTTTGCCCTGTCAGTCGGGCGGCTTTGAGAAAAAGCTCTCCGAAGGTGCGCTGATTCCCGGTGATGTGCTGAATCGGGTGATTCTTTATGTGACTGCAATGATGGAGATGAAAAGTTCACTCGGAGTGATTGTTGCAGCACCCACTGCTGGTTCATGTGGGGCTCTCCCAGGAGCGGTTTTCGGAGTGAGCGATGCCTTAAGCCTTGGAAAAGAAGAACGCGTTCAAGCAATGTTGGTGGCGGGGCTAATTGGGGTCTTTATCACATCTCGCGCGACCTTTGCAGCAGAGGTTGCTGGGTGCATGGCGGAGTGCGGATCAGGGGCAAGCATGGCAGCAGCGGCCCTTACGGGTCTCGTTGGGGGCACGCTGGAGCAGCAACTTGGTGCCGCATCTCAGGCCTTACAGAACTCCTTTGGCATGACCTGTGATACCGTGGCAAATCGGGTGGAAGCACCCTGCCTTGGGAAAAATGTCATGGCGGCGAGCAATGCTTTGGCTTGTTCGAATATGGCCTTGGCAGATTACCAGCATCTGGTCCCACTCGATCAGGTGATCGGTGCGATGCATCAAGTGGGAGAACTAATGCCGCGTGAGATTTGCTGCACCGGATTGGGCGGGCTCGCCGTGACTCCGGCCTCTCGTGAAATCGAAGAGAAGCTTCGGTCACTCCCTAAGGTGAATTGATTGACAAATTTCACCGTGCTCAAAGTATCTCTCGCGTTATGAAAACCATCTTCTGCGCGGTACTCGCGCTTTCGGCACCGCTTTTGGGTCGCGCTCCCGAACTTAAGCCTGTGCCGAATCCAATCACCGATCATTCTCCTGAGGCGCTTACGAAAGCAGGCTTCACGAACATGATTCAGGGAGATTCGCTTGATGGCTGGGCCATTTACGGAAGCAAAGCAGAGTTCTCCGTGATGAACGGTGTTGTCAGCGGAAGGGCTCGGAACCTTCGTGGGAATTCTTTCCTCTGCACGGAGCAGCTTTATCGCGATTTCATTTATACCTTTCAATTTAGATTTGAAAGTCTCGACGGAAATTCCGGATGTATGTTTCGAGGTCTTCTGAATCACAAAGGCCGGGTGAACGGTTATCAGTGTGAGCACGATCCCAAGGGACGTGCGTGGACTGCGGGGATTTATGACGAAGCGCGGCGTGGCTGGCTCTTTCCGAAGAAATCAAACCAGGAGCACATGGCCGCTTTTAGCAAGCAAGGTCTTCGCATCACCAAGATGGATCACTGGAACACGATCACGATCAAGGCTAAGGGGAAGCATCTCCAAATCTGGATGAACGGCGAACTCCGCACGGATTTCATTGATGACGGAAAAGAAGCCACCGTGATGGGCTTCTTCGGCTTGCAAGTTCACGGCGGGAAAAAATGTGATGTTCAGTGGCGGAACATCTTCGTGAAGGAGCTCAGTGAGTAGCTTGGCTTTCGATTTAGTCGTCGCAAAGCCGCACTTCGAAAGAGCGTGCGGCTGTTCCTTTATTCGGGCCTTTTGTGCTTCTGAAGCACTTCGATCACGCTGTGGAAAGCGGGTTTTGGTTTAAGGCTTCGATCGAAGAGCAGCGGGTGGTTGGTGCGCTCCCAAGGGAAGTGGTTGAGCCAACTTTGACCATCATGGAGGTTCCAGAAGCTCACCCGCTCGATGGCATCGGCATGTTTTGCGTAGATGGCGAAGAGTTGAGCATATTGCTCCGCTTGCGCTTTTAAAATTTCGGAAGGGCAGGCCTCAGAGTATGGGTCAAAGCTCTTGAGCTCTTCGCGGTGTCTCCCGTTGTCTTGATACCATTTCCCTCGCTTCACGACATCGATATCAACCTCGGAGATGACGACTTTTAACCCGTAGCTTTTGATTTTAGTGATGACTGCATCGAGCTCTTCAAAGGGGACTCCATCGAGCTCGTAGTGACCTTGAAGCCCGATGGCATCAATCGGGGTGTTCTTCGATTGCAGATACTCGATCATTTCGAAGAGGTTCGCCTGCTTAGCGGGGTATTCACACCGGTAATCATTGTAGATGAGGAGTGCCTTAGGATCAGCCGCGCGGGCAATTTTGAAGGCCTCGACGATGAATTCCGGCCCTTCGTAAATTTCAAGCCAACGGGACTTCCGACAAGTTTCATCGCCATCTCCGAGTGCTTCATTGACGACGTCCCATTGCTCGATTTTATGACCGTAACGCCCCATCACCATTCCCATGTGGCACTTCATGCGGTCGGCGAGATAGCCACGCGGGGCGTTCTCTCCCTTGTGCTCGTAGAACCAAGGCGGGGTGCGATCATCCTTTGCCCAGACGAGGCAGTGCCCCACCACCTTCAGCTGATGACGCCCGGCGAAATTCATGAAACGATCCGCTTTTTGAAAAGTGGCGAGCCCATTTTCGTTTTGCGTCGCGACGGGCTTCATGCAGTTTTCCGGAGTGACGTAATCGAAGTGATATTTGAGAAGCTCAGCAGCAGCGGGATCATTGGCAGCTTGCACATTGAGACCGACCCCGATCTCGAAGAGGCCTTTGGCGGCTTCTTTAAGGCTGGGATATTTCGAGGGATCCGCCTGAGCAAAGAGGATGGAAGAGAATAAAACGGTAAGAATTTTCATGGTTTGGGGGAGTGCTTGTTTTTCCGAAATTGAAAATAGACCGCGCCGAGAGCGAGGAGCCCGCCGAAAAACTCGCGGCTGAGTTCGACCCTTGGGTCTTCGGCAGACATGGATTGCTGCCCCATCGTGAAGGGGCGGTCACCCGTGAGATTTTCGATCACCCCAGAGACCGACATCCCGAGCGCGACTAAGCAAGAGAGCCCAGAAATCATAAAGTAAACGAGTGGGAGCTTTCTAAAACAGAGCGTTACAAATCCTGCGGCAATGAGGGCGTAGAGGAGAAGCCAGTAGAGGGCGTCGGCACGTGAGGGGTTTGTGTAAACTTCAGGATCGATATCATTCCATTGGAACGCGGCGAAGGTGCCGAAGAGGATGGCGAAAATAGGGTAGATAATTTTCATGATGTGATTGAGATTGAGAACGTAGAATAAGGGCGTAAGCTTTCGCCCATGTCAGATGCGCCACGCAAGGTTCTTTTTGTTTGCACTGGAAATACCTGCCGAAGCCCGATGGCGGAAGGAATTTTCCGCAAAGCTGCCGGCGAAGGTTACGAAGTTAGCTCAGCTGGAGTGGCCGCGATGAGTGGAGGCTCAGCGAGCCGTGAGACTTTGGGCGTGCTCAAAGATCAGGGGATTTCGCTCGAAGGGTTTCGGAGTCGGATGGTCGAGGAAGAGATGCTGAACGAGGCTGATGCGGTGTTTTGCATGACGGAAGGTCATCTGGAAATGCTCGAGATGATGCATCCTGAGATGGAGGAAAAATATCACCTCGCGTGTGATTTTTGTGAAGTGAATGGCAAGGTCGGTGCTGATGTGCCGGATCCCATTGGGATGGGCCGTGCGGCTTATGATGAGGTCGCCAAGGTGCTTGAAGAAGCGGTGGTAGGCATCATTGGATTCCTAGACGCGTAGAAGTGATTTTCAGCTAGGCTGGCGGAGCGATTTCGACCTTTTGCCTCCGTAAAATCCCCTCTGGTCCGAAGAACCAAGCAGGTAGGAAGAGAAGCCCGGCCGCGGTGGCCATCATGCCTGCGCTGGAGGTTTCCGGTAAGCCGAGGATGGTGACGTATTTCGCGCTCAAGTGACCTAGCACGGCAGCAGCGGCGGCAAAAAATAAGCTAAAGGCGATCAGGCGTGGAAGGTCACGTGTGATGAGATAAGCGGTCGCCGGAGGGACGATCAGCATCGCGATGACGATGATGGAACCAACCGCTTCAAAGCTCGCGACCGTGGTGACGGCGACCATGGTCATGAGCAGGTAGTGCATGAGTTGAGGCCGGAAGCCGAGTGTCCTGGCGAGAGCAGCGTCAAAAGAGGCGATCTTAAGTTCTTTGTAGAAGCAGGCGATGATCGTGATGTTAAAAAGTAAAGCGGAGCCGAGCACGAGTGCAGCGCGCGGAAGTTGGAGCGCGATTTCCTCATTTTCCCACAAGATCACCTGATCAAGTGGAGTGTATTCGATGGCACCGTAAAGGACGCAGCTGGCATCGAGATCGACTGAGGAGGCAAACTGGCGAATGAAGATGAGGCCGATGGCAAAGAGGGTAGTGAAGACGATTCCCATCGCCGCTCCGCGGTCCACTTTTCCAAACTTTGTGATCCACTGCGTGAAGAGCGCAGTGAGCACTCCGGCGATCGCGGCCCCGAGGAACATGACCCAGCTTGCGCGGCTGTGAGAGATCATGAAGGCGAGCGCGAGCCCGGGAAGCACGGCATGACTGATTGCATCTCCCATCATGCTCATTCGCCTGAGCAGCAAGAAGCATCCGGGCAACGCACAAGCGGTGGCACAGAGAATCCCGACAAGAATGATGGAGAGATCAGTGGACATGTGAAATTTACGATTTTACCGCAACGGGTGGATGAGACGGAGTTTCGGATTCGATGAGGTGCGGTGATTCGATCGTCGGTTCGTCGGTTGCCAGTTCAGCTTCGAGTTGATGGACGAGATCTGCGCCGAGAATGTGCTCGACCATGTCGGCATCGCGGTCGACGTGGGAGGGGGCGATGTCGGCGTGCTTGATGAGGTAGAGTTCCCAAAGGCGGTGATTCCGGGTGATACGCGCAGCCTCGCCGAAGCCAGATTCGGAAAGGCGGAGCTCACCGGAAGGTTGTCGCTCGATGTGGTCTTCTCCACGGGCTTGGCGGATGAGTTTCGGGAGTTCGCCTTTGGACCAGATGCGGTGTTGACGGAGGCGGTCGAGAGAGATCGGGAGGTTCTTAGGAAGGGCGTCTGATTGCTCGGCCTCGAGGATTTCATAAACCGAACGCAGGAGGTGCTGGCGGCCGACCTTTCGCTTGAGAGCTTGTTGGCGCAGGGTGCGCGGAAGCACCCCACGGGTGGGACCGAAGATCATGCTAAAGAGGAAAATGGTAGCTGCAGAGATGACGATGATTGCTCCGGCAGGGAGGTTCGGAAGTGAGGCAGACACGAAGGAGCCAAAGCAGCCGGAGACTCCTCCGATGAAGGCAGAAAGCCAAAGCATGTGACGGAGTTTATGAGTCCAGAAGCGCGCCGCTGTCGCAGGAATGATCAGAAAGGCGATGATGAGAATGAGGCCGACCGCTTGGAGCCCGACAACGGTCACGGCAGTCACGAGGGCCATCAAAATGATGTCGAGCACGGTGACGGGCCATCCTTGGGTGGAGGCGAAGGAGTCATCGAAGCACAGGAGGGTGAGTTCTTTTAAAATAAGCAAGCACGCCACCACCGTGATGAGGAGAGTTGCGGTGATGAGCAGGAAATCTGAGCCAAGCATGGAAGCGGTGTCACCATAGATGAAGGAGTCGAGTCCGGCGGAGGATTGCCCGGGGATTTTCTGGACCATTTTCATGATCGCGATGCCGAGGCCAAAAAATACGGAGAGGACGATGCCCATCGCAGCATCATCTTTGAGGCGTGTCGTTTTACGGATCGCGAGGACGAGGAGCACACCGAGAAGTCCGGTGATGGTGGCACCGATGAGAAGGGGAGGAAGGCTTTTAGCATTTCCGCCAAACCAAGCAGTGATTGCGAAGGCGAGACCAATTCCCGGGAGAGTGGCGTGCGAGAGGGCATCGCCTAAGAGTGATTGTTTCCGAAGGAGGAGGAAGGTGCCGATGAGGCCGGCCGTGGCACCTAAGAACGTCGTACCACCGACGACGATGGCGGTGTTGTAGTGTTCGCCAAAGAGTTGGCCGATGAAACTAGCGGCCGACATGTTTCAGAGCCTCGGCAACGTCGTCGAGGAGGTTGAGTTTTCCACCGTAGGCTTTTTGTAAATTCTCGCGCGTGAAGGTGTCCTGGGTCGGGCCGCTAGTGACGATCCGCATGTTGAGCAGGACGAGCCAGTCGAAGTAGCGCGAGACGGTTGCGAGATCATGGTGCACACAGAGGACGGTTTTGCCACGCTTATTGAGCTCTTGTAGAAGCTCAATGATCGCTTGTTCCGTAGCGGCATCGACCGCTGCAAAGGGCTCATCCATCAAGTAAATCTCCGCGTCTTGCACGAGCGCACGAGCGAGGAAGACTCGCTGTTGTTGCCCGCCAGAAAGTTGGGAAATTTGGCGGTCGGCAAGGTGCCCGATTCCGACTTTTCCCAGCGCCTCGCGTGCTTGGGCTCTTTGCTTTTTACCAACGCGTTTGAACCAGCCGAGTTTACGGTAGGTTCCCATCGCGACGACATCGAGCGCACTGATGGGAAAGTCCCAATCGACGGATTCGCGCTGTGGAACGTAGGCGACGAGATTGCGTTGATCCTCGTAGTCTTCACCGAAAAATTTCACCTCACCAGAAGTGCGGGGGATGAGATCGAGGCAGGCTTTTAAAAGGGTGGATTTTCCCGCTCCGTTTGGCCCTACGATTCCGGTGAGCGTGCCCTTTGGGATATTGAGGTCGATGTCCCACAGCACGGGCTTACGATGGTAAGCAACGGTGAGATCGTGTACTGCAAGTGGGTATTCAGGGGGATGTTCAGGATGGGGGACCATGCGGACGGTAGGGCGATGTTTGGCTAAGAGCGGTGAGTTCGTGGTTGCGGCAGTCAAAGGTTGGCAAGTTCATCGCACTTAATCGCTGAGCTTTTCATTCAGCCCCTTGTTATGGGTCATCCCGCCGAGGGCTTTAGTGATGGTAGTGATGTTGTGATCGAGCATGCCGATGTAGGTGCCCTCGTAGGTGTTGGGTGGGCCCATTGCATCAGAGAAAAGAGAGCCTCCGATTTTGACTGGGTGACCACGTGCTTTAGCTCCCTCGATGACGGCATTGACGCTCCGTGGTGGGACCGAGGACTCGACGAAGATAGCGGGAATATTGTTTTCGACTAAAAAGGTGACCAGCTCTGTAATATCGCGTTGCCCGGCTTTTGATTCCGTGCTGATTCCCTGAATGCCACGGACTTCCATCTTATAAGCACGGCCAAGGTAGGAAAAGGCGTCGTGTGCAGTGACGAGAACCCGTTGGTTTTCAGGAATGCTGGCGAAGGACTGGCGGGCGTACTGATCGAGCTCAACTAAGCGCTTTTGATAGGTCTCTGAATTGGCTCGGTAGGTGGCGGCGTTCGCAGGATCGAATTCGGAAAGTTGAGTGGTGATGTTTTCTGTCACCTTCATCCAAGCGGAGATATCCATCCAGAGGTGAGGGTCTGACTCGCTCGCATCATCGATGATATCGTAGTCAGTAAGGCTTTCGGAAACGGCGATAACGGGTTTGTGTTTTGCCTGTTTTTCAAGGATCGCCCCGAGTTTTCCTTCGAGGTGAAGGCCGTTGTAGAAAATCACGTCAGCGCTCGAGAGGTCTTCAATGTCTGTTGTGGCAGGAAGGTAGGAGTGCGGGTCGATTCCGGTGCCGATGATGTTTGTCACCTTGGCGCGGTCACCTACGATTTCACCAATGACATCCGCGATCATGCCCACCGTTGTGGTGATTTGATAAGGATACTCGAGATCTGTTTTCTCTGTGGATTTCTTTGTGACGCAGCTGGAAAAAAGCGCCGCCGAGAAGAGGCTGACAATGAAGAGCCGAGAGATCATGAAAATACTCTAAGGGGTTATCTTGATTAGTCAAGATCTTGAATTTGAAGAGCCATAATTACAAATCAATCAAGAATGTGTTTCTGAGATTAATCGCATGCTCGGTGGCACTCTACGTAGGCAGTTTACAAAGTAATTTGTTTTTCAGGGAAAAAATCAGTCGAAGGACCGTATTAATCATGATGCGCCTTTTTCTTTATCTGGCTCTCTTTGCCCTCCTGACTTTTGCGGGGCTTGGGGCTTCGCAAGGTGATGCTTTTTTCGAAGAGAACGTTCGCCCACTTTTGGCAACGCATTGTCTCAAGTGTCATTCAGAAGAGATGGAGATGAAGGGTGGTCTCTTACTTGATCGAAAGGCCGGTTGGGAAACAGGCGGCGATAGCGGGCCGGTTATCGTTCCCAGAAAGCCAGAGGAAAGCCTTTTGCTGGCAATGGTGAAACATGAATCCGACGTCGAGGCGATGCCACCCAAGTCGAAGCTCACGGCAGAAGAAATAGTCACCCTCGAAAAGTGGATTCAAATGGGTGCGCCTGATCCGCGTGACACGCCCATCGGGGAGAAGATCAAGAAAAGCGACTTCGATTTAGAAGAGCGCCTGAAATGGTGGTCGCTCCAACCCGTCAAAAGCGTCACTCCTCCTCCCGTCTCTGATCAAAAATGGCCGCTTAATGAAATTGATCAATTTATCCTCGCGCAGCTCGAAAAAAAAGAGTGGAGCCCCGCACCACAAGCATCCGACGAAATCCTTTTCCGCCGCGCTCACATTCTTCTGACAGGTCTCGCGCCAACGGTCGAACAGCTCATCGAATTTAGAAATGATACGGCTGCAGGAGCTTACGATCGTGCTGTTGATAAGATTTTCGCCTCTCCTCATTTCGGTGAACACTGGGCGCGCCAGTGGCTCGACCTCGTCCGCTATGGAGAGAGTAAGGCCTTTGAGCAGGATTTTTTTCTCCCTCACATGTGGAAATATCGCGATTATCTCACGCGCGCATTCAATGCCGACGTTCCCTACGATCAATTTGTGCGTGAGGCCTTTGCTGGTGATCTATTGGAAAAGCCAAGGCTTGACCCTGCGACTGGATTTAACGAATCGGTGATCGGCCCTGGTTTCTTTTTTTCAAATGACGGCCACCATGGCGTCGTCGATCTCGGAGAAGATGAAGCGCGTGTTTTCGACAGCGCGATTAAAGCGATCGGCGCGGCCTTTCATGGCCTTACTATTACCTGCGCGCGTTGCCATGATCATAAGTTTGATGCCATCCCAGATGAGGATTACTACTCGCTCTACGGCATTTTGCGCAGCTCGCGTCTTCACTACGCAAACATCGCGGAGCCGACGCTGACGGATGAGCTCAAAAATCAGCTTTTTTTCGCTCGCGAAGCTGCCCTTAAAGAAACGCTGGCGGTAAGTGCTCCCGACTTTTTGTCGCGACTTCGTGAATTCATCTACTCGGATGAAATGTCGCAAAAGCGCGCGGAGCTTAAGCCTCTGATCGATGAAGAACGTAACGAGTGGCTCGTTAAATTCCGCGAAGAACTCGCCAGCAAACACGGTAGGCAATTCGCAAATTGGGTGATCTACGTGGAGACGATTCATGATCCCGTTCTTGAAGGGATGAAGTATTGGTTGCACCACCGCAGACCGGTCAAAGCACGTCATGACGCTCCATCCAGCTCTTTTGATTGGCGGCCTAATGGCCCTGGATTTGAGAAAATCGAAAAGCCCACCTTCCTTGTTCAACCCGAGAACGAAAACGTCATTACGAACGCCGTTGGCTCAGGTTTCCTCGCAGGAAATCTGACGTCTCGCATCGATGGCGTATTACGCAGTAATGATTTCGTGCTCGATGGTAAGCCCATCCACCTCTGGCTGAAAGGGCGTGGTGCGACCGTCACGCTGAAAGTTCGCCATCACGAACTCGCTGGTTCAGGCCCGACCACTGGTGTTTTGAAACAAGATATTGAATCTGACGATTGGCGTCGCTTCACTTTTCCCACTCTCTTGTGGAAAGGCGAAACCGCTTACCTCGAAGTCTCCCAAAACGGTCAACGAAAACGATTCATCGGGCCCAGAAGCCCCCTAGCAGCTCTTCGCGACGAGGCATTTGTGGCCTTCACTAGTAAGCCGCCGGCGTATCACGAAGTTTGGCAAAAAGACCCTCAGAACGTGATCGCATATCTCCTGTCTCGTACAGATTCTCTCAATGCGGCTGAGGCCGAAACGCTCGCAGCTCTTTTCCGCCATGGTCTTATTCCAGCAGATCAGAAAGGTGCAAGTGTCGGCACCTTCGCGAAACTCCGCGCTGCTGTTACAAAGCCCGTATTTGTTCGTAGCGTGATTGATGGTCCTTCATATGAGCAGGAGATCTTTATTCGTGGAAACCACAAAAAGCCGAGTGGCAAAGAGAATCCACGTCGTTTCATGGTGGCGCAGGGACATGCCGAAATGTCCACCAAGGGCAGCGCACGTCGCGAGTGGGCGGAGCAACTTCTCGATCCTGAAAACCCACTCACTGCCCGCGTTCGAATCAATCAACTCTGGGCCCGCATTTTCGGGCGTGGCATTGTTGCCTCAGTCGATGATTTCGGGAAAATGGGAGCTCAGCCCAGTCACCCTGAGCTTCTCGACTACCTCGCTCGTGATTTTCAAAAATCCGGATGGTCCACCAAAGCGGCGCTTCGGAAAATGGTGCTCTCCCGCACCTTCCGCATGTCGAGCACCCCATCAGAAATCGCCCGTCAGCTCGATCCTACAAATGCCTTCCTCCAGCACATGCCCATCCGCCGTATGGAAGCTGAATCAATCCGCGATCACATCCTTGCGACTTCTGGCGAACTCAAGCGCGACCTCTACGGCCCAGGCGTTCCGGTTTATAATAACGACCTCCCGAACTCGCGCGCCAAGCCTCCGGGTGGGCCACTCGATGGGAATGGACGCCGCTCCATCTACCTTGAAGTTCGTCGGAATTTCATCTCCTCGTTCCTTCGCGCATTTGATTTTCCGACGATGCCTGAGCCTGCTGCACAGCGCCAAGTAACTACGGTCCCAGCCCAATCACTCGCGCTCCTCAATCATCCCATGGTTCACGAGCAATCACGAAAGTGGGCCGAGAAAATTCTCAAACGGGATGGCTCTCCCGAAGATAAAATCCACCACTTGCATCGCCAGGCGTTCTCGCGTGATGCTACCGCGGTTGAACTTACCTGGGCTCAAAAATCCCTTGCCAATTTTGCCTCTGAAGGAGGCCTCGAAGCCTGGACTGCCCTTTGCCACCTCATGATCAATCGGAAGGAGTTTCTCTATGTCTTTTAGTTCTGAACGAATGGCTCGCCGTGAATTCATGGCTCGTGGCTCGATGGGTTTTGGTTCCCTTGCGCTCACTGGCCTTTTAAATGGCGAGGCTGAAGAGACCCACTTCGCACCTAAGGCGAAGCACTGCATCTTCCTCTACATGGATGGTGGCGTTTCACAGGTTGATTCCTTCGACCCCAAGCCACTTCTCAAAAAAGAGAACGGTAACAAACCGAAATTCAAAACCGATGCGACCGTCTTTAATAATTCCGGTGGCATCCTCGCCTCACCTTGGGAATTTAAAAACTACGGTAAATCAGGTTTGCCCTTTTCCGATCTCTTTCCTCACATCGGCTCTTGTGCCGACGACATCGCGGTCCTCCGTTCGATGACCGCCTTCTCGCCGAACCACCCAAGCGCGAACTATTCGTTGCATTCCGGTCTCATCCTCGCAGGGCGGCCTAGCATGGGCGCGTGGGCTTCCTATGGACTGGGGTCATTGAATGAAAACCTTCCGACCTACGTTGTCCTCCACGGTGGTCAGACTCCTTCTGGAGGCATGCACATGCTTGGAAACGGTTACCTGCCAGCCACTCATCAACCGTCTGTTCTGCACCCGCGGGGCATTCCCCTCCGCAACATCAAAGCGCTCGAAAAGAAGGCCAAACTTCAGCAGGATAAGCTCGCGCTCCTTCGCGAGATCGATGCCTCCCTCGCCGAGCGCCGCCCTGATTCGGATCTCATCCAGTCGGCTGTCAAAAACTACGAAATGGCCTACCGCATGCAGATGGCGGTGCCTGAAGTAACCGATGTCTCAAAAGAACCAGATTACATCAAGAAGATGTATGGCCTTGAGGATAATCATGAAAACACCAGAATTTATGGAGCACAGTGTTTGATGGCCCGCCGCCTCGTTGAGCAAGGCGTCCGCTTTATCGAGCTCACTATCAATCCCCGAAATGGTGATCGCTGGGACCAGCATAGTGGACTGAAACAAGGGCATGAAAACAACGCCAAATCCGTCGATCAGCCCATCGCCGCTCTCATCAAAGATCTGAAGGCACGCGGCCTTTTAGATGAAACCCTCATCGTCTTCGCCGGAGAATTCGGCCGCACTCCATTCGCCCAAGGCCGCGATGGCCGTGATCACAACCCCCAAGGATTCTCTATCTGGATGGCTGGTGGTGGAATCAAAGGCGGTAGCACATACGGGGCTACCGACGAATACGGTTACCGCGTCATTGAAAATAAACTCACCGTTCACGACCTCCACGCAAATATGCTCTACTGCATGGGCCTCGATCATGAAAAAGTCACTTATCGATACGGCGGCCGTGACGCCCGACTCACCGACGTCCATGGTGAAATCATCCCCGAGATTTACGCTAAGTGATTCTCCTGTTGAAATGCTGGTATAACGCCTTTAGTTAAAGGCGTAATCATGAAGCCTTTCTTACTCCTTTTTCTGACGTTGATGATAAGCTCTGCTGAACTGATCGTGGAAGTGAGTGGGGTGAAAAATGCGAAAGGGAAAGTCGGCTTGCTCGTCTTTACGTCGGAGGAAGGTTTTCCAGAAGATCGGAAGAAAGCCGCTTATGAAATTCAGCTAAAGGCCCAAAAAGGAGTCATGCGCTTTAAGATCCCTGATTTGAAAGCCGGACAATTTGGTTTTGTCGTGCTCCATGATGAAAATGAGAATCAGAAACTTGATAAGACATTTATCGGGTATCCGAAGGAAGGAATCGCGATTCCAAATTACCAAAAACTGGCTCGTCCAAAGTTTGCCAAAGCGGTATTGAAAACCCCGAAGTCGCCCGTGAAACTCAAGATGCTTTACCCGTGACCCAAAGCTGATACCCCTCACTCGTAATTGTCATGGGATATGCTGATCGCGACTACATGAACTCTGGTTCCGGCCCATTCGGAAGCCAGGGTGGAAGAATGCGGCGTCCACCGATCTTTGAGAATGCTCCGGTCTCGAAATTTTTGGTGATGTCGAGTGTCGTGATCTACTTAATTGAGATCCTCATGACCCCTCCTAATATGGGGTTGTTCTATGAGACGGTGTTGTCAAAGTGGGGAAACTTTTCAATCAACGAAGGGTTGCTGAATTTTCAGATCTGGAGAGTGCTGACCTTTCAGTTTTTGCATGCCGATTTTATGCATCTCCTGTTCAACATGGTCGCGATTGTCTTTTTCGGTCCTCATGTGGAGAGGAGAATGACGAGTAAGACCTTCAGTTATTACTACTTCTTTTGTGGTATCGCCGGCGCTTTGTTTTACAGCCTGCTTTATTTCGTTCCGGGCCTCTTTACTGGCCAGCCGATTGATCGTGGGATGGTCGGGGCTTCGGCGGGGATTTTTGGAATCTTAGCGGCTTTTTATAAGATGGCTCCTGAAGCGCGCGTCTTGCTGTTCTTCTTTATCCCGATGAAGATCAAAACGGCGGCCGTTCTCTTTTTTCTCATGGAGATCGTGCATGTTTTGTTTGGCTTCTCAAATGCAGGTGGTTCAGCAGGCCATCTTGGGGGAGCCCTACTTGGACTGACATTCATCAACTTTAAGCCGTTTCGTTCCTTCCTTTTAAAAATCTCACGTCCAGGATTTGAGAGACCTCAATCTAAGAAGGTGAAGCCTGCGGAAATTGTGCGTGAATCCAACCGCTCTCCACTTGAGGTGACAAAAGAAGTGGATCGGATATTAGAAAAGATCAGCTCGGAAGGGATGCAATCTCTGACACGTGCAGAGCGCGAAACGCTGGAAAACGCACGACGAAATTAACTCACGATGACAGACCAAGAAATGATTTCCTGCCAGGAGCCCGACCGCCAGATTGAGCGTCTCCGGGCCATCATGCACCGTCTTCGTTCTCCCGGTGGATGTCCATGGGATGCGGAGCAGTCTCATAATACCCTCATTTCAAATCTGATCGAGGAGACTTATGAAACAGTTGCGGCGATTAAATCGGGAGATGATGAAAATCTCAAAGAAGAGCTGGGCGATGTGTTACTCCAAGTTGTCTTCCACGCGGAGATCGCTCAGGAGGACAATCGCTTCGACCTCGATTCCATTGCGAAGGGAATTTCCGATAAACTCGTCCGCCGTCACCCTCATGTTTATGGAGACTCCATTGCAGATACCACCGATGGGGTCTTGCAGCAATGGGATGATATTAAGCGGGCTGAAAAAGGGGACGAAGAAAAGCCCTACCTCCATGGAATCGGCAAAGGCCTTCCAGCTCTCCTGCGTTCCGCGAAGCTCCAGAAAAAAGCAAGCAAGGTCGGTTTCGATTGGCGAGATACTTCGGGAATTGTTGAAAAGATCGAAGAAGAACTCGGTGAGGTTAAAGAAGAGCTCGCCAATCATCAGGCTGGTCAGCCTGCCAGTCCAGAACTCCAATCTGAGCTCGGAGACCTCCTCTTTATCGTGACGAATCTTGCGCGGAAGCTTGATGTCGATCCTGAGGTTGCACTCGAAGGAACGAACCAAAAATTTCTCGATCGTTTCGCCCACATCGAAGCAGGTCTTAAGAATGATCAGATCTCTTTAGAAGATGCCACGCTTGATCAAATGGATGCTTACTGGAACGAGAAGCGAAATGCTCCCAGCTAACTTCCACTTAGGAGTGCCTCCAGCTCGGCGTTGACCTGTCCCACACTGATCTCATTCAGGCAGCGATGATCGAGCGGGCATTTATCGAGGAAGCAAGAACTGCAGGCGACTCGTTCATGGACAACGCGATGGATCGTGCCGAGTGGGCGTTTCCAAGCAGGTTCATTCGGCCCGAAGATGATGACACATGGTGTTCCTAGATGCGCAGCAAGGTGTGGGATTGAACCATCACTAGCAATCACGAGGTGACATGAAACGAGTTCTCGAAGCGCATCCTCATTTCGGACGACTTGGCCAAGGTCTGATAATTTTTTCGCGGCGGCAGGCCGACCCGGGGCATCAAAGATGAGATACTCAGCCGCGCGGTAGTTTATGAGCTCGCGGAATCTTTCAAGCGGCCACTCAGCGGAAGAGCCGTAGTCTGAGCCGGGCACGACTCCAATTCGGAGTTGCGTAAGAAGCGCAGGACGCGGTGCGGGTTGAAAGTTGATCGCGTCATAAGGCTGTGTCCCGAGTTTCTCCGCGAGCATCAGGTAATCATTCACGCGGTGTTCCACGGGGCCGGATCTTTGGTGAATCTCGACGGGATTACTGAGTTGTTTTTGAAGCTTATCCAATGAAGGCCCGATGCGTTTCGTAATTCCTTTACGAGTAAATGCCGCCGCCGCTGCGCTGTCTTCCCAAGCAAGTGATTGGGAGAAGTCACCAATGAGTTTTGCAATCTTACGTGCGGAAGCGGAAGCCGAATGAGGAATGACTTCGGTGATGCCGGTGACGGTTTTCCAAATCTCCGCTTGTTCTTCTGGGCAGAGAATGGTGAGAGGGCGATTCGGTTGCGCAAAATGAAGGGCGCGCACCGCCGGAACACTAAAGCACGCCTCATCGGTAGCGAGAGGCGAGGCAATGATTAGTGGGCCGGAGTCCAACATCGGAGAAAGTGTGGCTTCTGCCTTGCTAACTGGAAAGACTGATCGCTAGGAAATGCGCGGGGCGATGGAAATCCGGTTGGTCACCGCCAAGATCAGTAAGGGTCAGAAATTGTTGATCCGGAGATTTTAAAATGAAAGTGGCATTGAGAAAACACTCCTCAAGAGGCCATGGAATTTCAGTCAGTGGGATGGCGGCATGCACTTGCCAGTCATCGAGCGTGACTTTTGCTTGAGTGGAGACTCCTGCGAGAGGCTTAGTTCGGCTGGTCTTTCGTGGTGCGGAAAAAAAACAGGACCACCACGCCCCATTTGGGGCGAGATTGAACTCCAGATATTGGGATCGATCAGGCGCAGCTAAAAAGAACTCGGCGACATCATATTTCCATAACTCAGCTTGGAAGTCTCCTTCTCTCGCATTCGGATGAATGAGTGCGGTTTCTTGGTGTCTCGCATAGAAGTGAAAATGTGTCTGATCTACCCCAAAAAACACCTCTGGATATGGATGAAACAACTGTCCAAAACAGTCCTTTTTGAGTGAAAAAGTATTCTTACGAACACGATGAAAATCGATTTTTTGATTCAATTTGTGGATTGAAATGAGCGACATTTTTTAAAGATGATTAAAAAATTAAAAAAACTTCAAGAAATAGGACAGATTAATACTAGTCACCCGTAAGTGTCTGAGTTATTCTCATTTCATTCCTCGGTAAGAATATGAAAAATAGTGCAATCGAATATGTCGGAGCTGCTCCGGTTCGTCGCAAACGTCGCAACCCTTTGGGTGGCTGGCTATTGATCATTTTTGCGATTGGTTTGAGCACCGTGTTTTTACGACCACTGCTTCCGTTTCTGCAAGCTCAACAAAAATTGACTTCATCCAGTAATTTGAACGAAGTGATTCAAATGCTTGAGAGTGAAGGAAGTCTCACTGATCGCCTTGCCGCTTCGGCACTCGCTCGCACAAAAGAGCCTATTTCTTTTGATAACGCCTACTATGAAATTGATTATCCTGGCGGCGATACTCCGGAGGGTAAGGGTAATCGTGCGGACCTCATCGTTCGTGCTTACCGCGGTGTAGAGGTCGATCTTCAGGAGGAGGTTCATACGGATATGGCGGCGAATTTCCGCCGCTACCCACAGATTTTCCAACGTAATCAAGCTGACCCCAATATTGATCATCGCTTAGTTCAAAATCTTGATCGTTTCTTTTCCCGCAATGGTGATCAACTCCCTGTCACAAATGAGCCTCTTGATTACGCCGTGGGTGATATCGTCGTCTGGCGCTTGGTGGATGGCACAGCACACATTGGAATCGTTGTTCCTGGCCCTGGTGCAAAGCAAAGTGAAAAGTGGATTGTGCATAACATGAATAGTCGTCCGCTTTGGGAAGATCGTTTGTTTGATTACAAATTGATTGGTCACTATCGCTACGCCAAGTGAGTCGTGATTTGCAACATTAGCGTGGTGGATTCATCCTTGTGTGAAGCCCGCTCACTGGTGTTTTCGCAATCTGGACAAGCCAAGTCCTCACGGCTGGCTGGAGAACTTGAGGCGGTAGAAGCGCTTGATGTGATCGGAGATGGGCTCGTTTGAGCGGTAGTTTTCGCTGCGGGATCCATCGGGATTTATGGGGCCGGGGACGATGGTGTAGCTTCCTGATGGTTCGGTATTCCACCCGCTGAGGATGGAGCTGCTTTGGAATTCTAAATTGATGGGAAGATCAAAGGAGGAACGTTGAATCGAGATCACAGGATATTCGTTTCCACCAGAAGTGATGACGCTTGAGGAAGGACGAAGTATGGGGCTGTTGTTTGCGGTTGGGGATGTGCCGTAGATGTATTCGAGGAAGTTAGAGAGGCCATCGCCATCAAAGTCTTCTCCCGGAGCGGTCAGCCCTGTAAGTTGAGTAACGCTGAAGGATTGTTCTCGCCAACGGTTGTAGTCGAATTCCACTGGCGTGCCGCCAAGGTCGCCGCCGAAGTGCGCGGAACATTCCCAACTGGTTGGAAGGTTATGGTCCGGTGCGGTAGTGGGATTTTTCAGCACGAGCGAGTGGCCGGGGCCATCGGCACAGATCGGCCAAGGTGCTTCGTCATCGTATGTAAAGCTGTGAATAGTAGCTCCGCCGATGAGCGAGAGGGTGAGGGTTTCGGAATTGTTTGATAGGCTACCCGAGTAGGTGCCAATGACATTACTACGACTACCGTATCGCTCGGTGAAAGCGGCGCGGTCATTGACGAGCAGAACACGCTGGCCTGGGGCGAGTGAAGTCACGGAGGCAGCACTGAAGTTGAAGGTTAGGGCGCCGGAGAAGGCGAGATTTTTAAGGTCGATCACATCACTTCCTGAAACATTCATGAGCTCAATGAACTCGAAGTCATCATCATCTAAAAAGCCGGCGTTCATTTCATTCACGCTCGGCTTGGGGGGGTGAAAGATGAACTCGGAAATAACTAGGTTTGCAGAAGTAGGCGGTGTAAGGGCGACGCTAAACTCTGCTTCAGTAAGTGCGCTCCAAGTATTTCCAACCCGAGCACGGGCCATCGCAATAGTAGTGCCTTGGCTAAGAAACTCAGCCGAGGAATAAGTTTGTGCGGCGGGGTTCACCACTCCACCGGAGAGGCGAGGATCGCTGCCGTCGAGAGTGTAGTAAATGGTGCCACCATTGGGTGAAGTCATTGCGAGTGGGAAGCCTTCGTTGACGGTTCCGCCGTGGAGGTTGAAATTCACGGGAGACACCGAAGGCCAGAGATTGTTATCGGCGAAATCGGTCCGGCTGGGTCCAAAGAGGTAGTTTCGCCGACCGGATGAAGAGGAAGTCCAGTTAGTGAAGTAATTCGTATTCACGCTTTGTCCATGGACGAAGTTGAGAAGTGGTTGCTGTTCGTTTTTTAACGCGGTGGTAATTTGACCGAAGCGGGAATTGAGGCCATCGCGATCATCGAGCACGCCATCGTTGAACATGTGTTTGTTGATGCGATCTGCGAAGATGAGTCGCCACTCAGGGGACTTGATGAGTCGTTGAAAAAGTTGCGAGAGTGTATCGGTTTTACTGAGTAGATCCGAGGTGAAGGAGTTGTGCGTGCGAGGGTTAAAGTAGCTTTGGGAAAGAAAGCTTCCCTCAGCATCCCAGACGTAAAGCCGGTAGCGGCCTTCTGGGCTGCGCTCGCGTGCGCCGACCCAGTTGTTCTGCGGCCAATCCCAGGTGGCTCCGTAGATGTTGATGAGGAAATAGTCCGCCATGTTGACGGGGTCGAGATAGTCGAGGGCCTCATTCCAGTCGGAAAAGCTGAGGTCGCCGTTTCCGCTGCGGTTCAGGATATTCATCATCGTATTCCAAGTGGTGATGTCACCATTGGCGTAGTCATTCACTTGGCGGACATCCCAATCTTCTGAACCGCCGTGGTGGGACTGCATGAAGGGCTCGCGGAGGCGCTCACACATGTTGAAGAAGCCTTTGAACTCGCCATTGATGTAAAGGGTGTTGGTGATTCCGACAGAACCTTGTTGGCCCATTTCGACAAACATGCGCCGGACTGTTTCATCGACGATGAAGGGATCGCGGATGTCATTTTTACCAGCTCGGATCCGAAGTTGTTCAAAGTTGGTAGCGGGATAGTTTTCGCCCAGCCAGGGGTAGTTTAATTGATTGGTTCCGTAGTCATCTCGGAAATAGAGATTGAAGCTAGGTTTTTGGGTGGGGTCACTGGCCCATGGGGAACCGCCGGTATCGGTGAGCCTGAGTTTAGGGCGGGACCAGCCACTTGATGAGAGGCGGACGCCTGCATCTTCGCGGAATCCTGCGGTGCCATCACCGAGGTAGAACTCGAGGTGGACGGGGCGCTCGTATTGTTGGCCGCGCCCGAGAGGGATGTTGTAAGAAAGCGGGCCATTTTCCTGCCAGTCATCAAATTGCCCAACGTAGGTGCCACCTTCAATCGACATGATCCCGTGAGGTTTGTAGAAAATTTCGTCTTCATCACCGCTGAAGATGAGAGCGGGGACGTCTTTTAGGCGAGAGTCTTGACCAATGAGGTAAGTGTGCGTTTTTGATTTTGACGGAAGTTGGCCAGAGAGGAATGCGCGCGCCCGGACAACATGACCTTTCTTATTACTGATCTGAGAAAGAGTCAGGGGATTAGAATAAACAAAGCTATTGCTCTCAGTCGGCTCGACACCATTCAAGGTGTATCGAATGGTCGCACCGGGGGTGTTACTGGTAAGGGTCACGGCGGTAGTGGAATCGAAAAACCCGCCCTTCGGGCTGAAATCTGGGGCATCGACACGGTCACTCAAAGCGGTAGAGGAATTTGGTCCGCCGGGCGTCGGTGTTTCGAGATACCCCCAACTCATCGAGGTGGCATCCCAGCCGTAGGAATGGTTTACGTATTGCTGAGGGTAGCCTCCGGGAATCGCATTGGTGACATTGGTGGGGCTGGTGAGGACGACGTCTTCCCCCGAGCTCGAGAGTTTAAAGCCCGCGTGGATCGCGGTGCTGGGGCCGTTGAATTCTTCCTGATCATCGGCATGGACAACGAGATAACCACCCGGAGCGATGGTGGTGCCTGCGGGGAAAGTCCACTTGAAAGGGGCGGTAGGATCATCGCTGAGCCCCCAATTAGTGAGATCGACGCTGCTTCCGCTTGGGTTATAAAGCTCGATCCAATCAGAGAAAGCGACTTCTCCAGCGAGGACTTCGGCACCTCCTCCGGCAGGCTCTGAAGTGCCGATGAAATATTGGTAACTGGCATTTGACGGGACGAAAGTGTTCGTGCCGTCTCCCAGCTGCAGATAGAGGATCAGATCAGATGACCCGATGGTGGAATTGTGAACCTGGCCTGCGAGAATGTTTTCTCCAACGCGAAGAGCTGATTTATCGATGGTCAACACATCGGGATCGAAGGTGCCACCATTATCAGTGGAGGCGCCGTGGGAACCAGTCGAGAGATCGTTAAAGGACGCTGGCGTTCCGGCATTTCCCATCGTTCCGCGCGAGACTTCATGGCCGTTGAGGTAGGCGATGTAGCCATCATCGTAATCTACCGTGAGTTCGAGCTGTGTGATTGCTGCTAGTTGCGCCGCAGTGAGCGTGAAGGTGGTGCGCATGAAGAGCGAAGTTTGATTATTGCGCATCTGGCTGAGGTTTGTGCCGAGCGCGTAAGGATTGTTTCCACTCGTTTCATATCCGAGTGGCCCGATTCCGGTGGTCCATGCGGAATCATCGTATTCGGGAGCTCCCCACTCTGCAAAAAGCGATCTTGCGCCATTGATGAAGGCGTAATCAAAAATACCTCCGGAAGGGAAAATTACGCCGGGGAACCATTGGCAGGAATCGCCAGAAGCTACGTGGGTCACGGAACTCGTGCTGAGAGTGGCCTTGGCCTTCAGGGTGCCAGAATCGATCGCGTCATTATGGATTTCAATCGCGAGCACGTTATCGCCTGAAACGAGATGCTGGTTCGCAGCTCCGAGGGAGATGTTGGTTCCGGTCCCGTTAGCGGTGTTTGAATTAAAAGAAATCTGATCAGGATAATGTGGGGTGCCAGGAGCGCCGGCATCACGGCGAGCGACTTCTTTACCATTGATGTAAGCGATGAATGAGTCATCGTAGTCCATAAGCAGTGTTAAGTTCTGCGTTGAGGAAGCTTGGCTGCTGGAAGCGGTGAAATTGTGTCGAAGGTAAAGTGTTGGGGTAATCCCTTGCACGCCACTGGAAACGTTTGTCGAGATATCGCCATAACCGAATCCGATGGGAGTGGTGCCGGTGCTCCATGGCGAATCATCATAAGCGGTTTCCCACCATTGGGTGCCACCCCCGAGTCGGGCAACGCCGTTGGCATCACGCGAAAAAATACGATCGTTTGAAGTCGCGGAAATTTCATGAATCACCACTTGTCCGAAGAGAGACACGGGGGCGATGAAACTGAGGAGGAAAAAAGGCGGGGTGCGCATGGCGAAGGGTGCAAGACGTGATGTAAACCACGCAACGAAAGAGCATACCGCCTAAGCCCCTCTTCTGAAAGAGAGAAAATGGTGTGATAGAATTGGCGCCCTTTTTTTACGAAGATATTATTGAATCCGAAAACTCTTCATCCTTGTCGAGCAAAACCATTTCCGTCATTCTTAGCCAAGATAGAGTGAGATGTCGAAAGTTAATCAACAAATGATCGCCGACCGGCTCGGTTTGTCACGTGCGACGGTATCACGCTGTTTTACGAATCACGCGGGGATTAATCCGGTGACGAGGGCAAAGGTCTTTCAAGTGGCAGCTGAATTCGGCTACACACACATGGAGGGACGCACGCCTCCTAAAAATGAAGCGGCGAAGAAGCAACTTGGGTTTACGGTATTAATTTGCAGTGAGTCAGAGGAATATTTCCACGGTGATTACATCAGTCCGGGTGAGGAAATTCTCGCAGGCGTTTCTGAATATGCGCAGGCGCATGACATCAAGGTGGATATTAATTTGATCCCTCCCTCTGTCACCGACGTGGATGACCAGAGCTTCCAAAAAATCAAAAGCTTACGCTCCCGAGCAGGCCGTGGAGTGCTCCTAATCTATCCTTTTCCGACGGCGGTGATTGATCAGCTTGCGCTGAAATTTCCGCTCGTTTCGCTCGTCGATCAGGATGAGCACATCCCGATTGACTGTGTCGATGTCGATCATGGGTCCGGAATTTCGCTCGCAATTGACCGACTGGTGGCAGCGGGGCACCGACGGATTGGTTTTTATACTCGTGATTACCCCATTGAGGCGAGTTGGTCCTTTCATCGCTATGGAGCCTTCTTGGAAAAGATGGCGCGCCTGAAACTTCCGGTGTCTTCCAAGGATATTTTGGGAGTGTTTCCCTCGAAGCGTTTGGAGGTTTCCGATAGTATCGATCTCGCTGCGGAGCGGACGGAAGATGGAGTCACCGCTTGGGTCTGTGCTGCGGATCACCAGGCTTATGATTTGATCTCGGGCTTTCAAAAACGCGGGCTCATTGTGCCGGATGATGTTTCGATCACCGGCTTCGATGGGATCGTGAATAATGAAACAGGCGTGGAGCTGACAACGATCAAGATTCCTTACCGTGAGATCGGAATGAGCGGCGCTGAGAGGCTCGCATCACGTCTGCGGAAACGCTTTGCTGGAAAGCAGCGTGTTTATATTTCCGGAGAGCTGAAAAACGGAGACACGATTGGTGAAATTCCGGTTTAGCGGCCAGAGGCAATGATGAGATCACGCATCTGACTCGCGTCGGCCACGAGATCATCCCACATCGCGGCGATGGTGGGTGATCATGCGTGGCGTAAGTTGCGAAAGAGTAGCGAAGGTAATCTGCGCCGAGGTCTTCACCGCTCACTTCACTTGCGCCCGCAGTCTCTTGAACGGCTTTGAGATACTTGTTTCCACAGGCGAGATTGTGAGCGTATTGTTCCTCGGTGTCATCGGGGGTGAAGGCGTCGTCTTTAAAGACCGTCTCAGGAGGAGCGCCGCCACACCATTCGAGATCGAAGCTTTCGCGCTCGGAGAAGACATCGGCGCTGTAGTAGGAGATGCCGATGGGAACATCGCCCATCAGTTTGACTCCTTTTTGAGCAGCGGTTTGATTAAGCTGACGCCATTGGCTGAAAGCAACCCACTGCACTCAGGAGTGGTAGCGGCGGCAGTCGGCTGCTTGGCGATCCAAGCGTGTGCTTGTTCAGCATCTCGGGAGTTGATGCTCCAGAGGTCCCACGTTTCTCGGCTTCACCAAAGGCATCGAAATCATCGTTTCCTTTAAAACGAGTGGAGCCGTCTGCGAGAATTTTGCGTTTGAGCTTCTTGGCTTGTTCGTAATCGACGAGTTCGCCATTGAGAAACTTGTCGTCTAAGTTAGCGCCGATTCCGAGGTCTCCAGCGTGGCGGAGGCTGGTGACGGGAGTGAGAATTCCGGCTGTCTTGTCTTTTGAATTACTCATCGCCGCTTGCTGCCGGAATCAGGAAAAGCTTTTCTCTACCAAACAGAAATCTCGCGGAAGGTGGCGAGACGTTCGTTGAGGATGTCGGAATCGATTTCCTCGAGCGCGCGAGTCGAGAAGGCCTCGCAGGTGAAGGAAGCAAGCATGGATCCTTGCACAACCGCTTTGCGAAGCTGGTCAAAGGTGGGCTTGATCGCGCCTTCTTTGGCAAGATATCCGGTCATGCCGCCGAGGAAGGTATCGCCTGCGCCGGTGGGATCAGTGAGATCACGGAGCGGCCAAGCGCCACAGCGGAAGAAGTCTTTTTCACTGGGGCCGAAGAGGAGCGCTCCGAATTCGCCGAGTTTGATGACCACAAATTCAGGCCCTTTGGCGCGGAGTTTTTCCCCAGCGAGGATGAGATTGTTCGTGCCGGCAAATTCGCGGGCTTCACTTTCATTGATGACGAGGAGGTCGATACGCTTGAGGACCTCATGGAGCTCTTCATTGGCGATCGTGATCCAGAGGTCCATGGTATCAGCAAGGACAAATTTATCCTTGGCAGTGCACTGGTCTAGCATTTGGAGTTGATTCGCAGGGGCCATATTCGCGAGGAGGATGAACTCGCAATCGCGGAGTTCACTTGGGACTTTGACCGTCCAGTGTTCAAGCACGTTGATCGCGACTTCATGTGTGGTACGGTCGTTCATGTTCTCGTGATACTCGCCAGACCAGGTGAAAGACGCTTCTTCTGAACGCTCAAGAGCTGAAAGATCGACTTTATTTTCCTCAAGCATATCGAGATGTTCTTGTGGAAAATCATGCCCAACGATTCCAATGAGATGGACTGGTGAGGCGATCTTAGAAGCGGCGAGGGCGGCATAAGAAGCAGAACCACCGAGGAGGTTTTTTTCGTCCGCGGTGGGAGTTTTGACGTTATCAATGGCGACTGAACCGCCGACGAGAATGGACATGGAATTGGTTATTGAGTTAGGGTGTTAATGAGTGATTGCGTTTCAGCTTGGACGTCTGATGCGGTGAGAAGATGGGAGACAACGACGACGCGTTTCGCGCCCGCGGCTCGGACTTCGGAAAGGTTATTGGGCTTTATGCCACCAATGCAGAAGACGGGGATGTAGGAGCCGACGGAGTCTTCGACAATCGCAATGTTTCCCATGCCGATGCCGGGGCGACCTTTCTTGGTTGGAGTGGGGAAGAGGGGCCCAAAGCCGATGTAGTCAGCGCCTTCCGCGAGTGCGGCTTGCGCTTGCTCGACGGAGTGAGTTGAGCGGCCAATGAGCATGTGCGGCCCAAGAATGGCACGCGCTTCATCAATCGAGCCATCCTCTTGACCAAGGTGGAGCCCCGGAGCGCCGCAGTCTTTCGCAAGCTTGATGTGGTCATTAATGATGAAAGGAACGTGGTGCTTTGAGCAGAGGAGGTTCAGCTCATTCGCGAGATCAAGCAGCGTGGCAGGATCATGGCCTTTTGCCCGGAGCTGCAAGAGGGAAGCCCCGCCGAGGATGAGGGATTGCGCAACCGCGGTGGCATGATCTTTTTCAACATATCCAAGATCAAGGATACCGTAGAGGCGGGCTTCAGGAGAGAGAGTCATGCCGCTGGGAAGCTATCGGAGGAGACCGTGAAAGCAAGTGCGTGATCAGTTCAGAATCTAAAATGCTAAAATTACAGCATTTTTACTTGTCGACCTCGGTCTAAGTGCTAAAAAAGCAGCATGAAAATCTTCTTTTTCTTATCATTGGCTCTAATGTTCTCACTGTTTTGTTCATGTGGTTCAGCAATTTCGGCAGCGCCTTCTGCGGCACTATCACATGTTGAGGAATTTGGCGGAGAAGAAGCGCAGCGTAAGATTCGGAAAGAAGGGAGACTCTCGATGAAAACATCAAAGTTGAAAGAGGCCTCAGAGAAGTCGATCTCAATCATCCAATCTCACCGAGGAATCTTGGAAGACTCCACCCTTACCAAAGATGAATACGAGGCTAAGATTCGAGTGCCTCCTCTTGAACTCGATCAGCTGATGAATGATCTTTCTGAGTTAGGAAAAGTGACCCGACGGCAGGTGCGCCTAGAAGATGTCACCAAACAGCACGATGACTTTGAGGCTGAGATTCGCAATAAAACAGAACTCAGAAATCGCCTCCGAAACCTGCTTAAAAAATCGGATGCGGTCAAAGATACACTTGAAATCGAAAAGGAACTTGCCCGCGTTCAGACGCAACTCGATCAACTCACTGGAGCATTTCGAAAATTAAACTCCCAGGTCAGCCAGGCAACACTCAAATTTTCGATTGAACGCAGTCGATTTCCCGGACCTCTTGGGATAGTGGGGCAGGGAGTGGGCTTATTTTGGAATGCGCTCTGGTAGTGGCTACTTGAGCATGTTGATTTTCGCCATAGCGTGTGTCTTATCTTTCACAATCAACTTTCCGGTGGCATCGACGAGGAGGTAGGACGGGGCCTCGGGGTCCCCCTCGAAGTAGGGAGTGGTGAGGGCGGCTTGATCGTGATCTGAGAAAAGAATGGTCGGCCAAGTCATCTTGGCTTTCTTAGCCCAATCGAATGCGGCGGGTTCATCAAAATCAAGTGAGATGTGAATGAGCTCGATATCAGCATTGGGGCCGATTTTTGCCTTGTAGGACTCCACCAACTGGGGAGCGGTAGCAACACAGGGTGGTCACCAGCTTGCGGAGTAGTAGAGGAGAAAGAGTTTGGGGATTGGCGCAAAAGGAGCTGATACGAAGGTGTCGTTTTTGAGCTTTTTGGAAGCGGCGAGTGCTTTTCCAAAATCGCTAGCGGCGAATTCCTCGATGGAGAGCTCGGGGAGTTCGGGGAGCGGTTTGCTGAGCTCATCGATCCATTCGATATCGTCTTCTGAGAGGCGAGATTTCAGGAAAGTCAGGATGTGGCCGTTGCGGTTGATGGTGACGGTCTTTCCATCAGTGGAGAGGAACTCAGCTTCCATTTCGCGCTCGTAGTCGGCGCTGAGCCAAGTGCGCTTTTCAGCAAAGGCGGTTGAGAGAAGCCCGATAAGGGCTAGGGAGAAGAGGGGTTTTAAGGTCACTTGTTTGATACTAGGAAAAGATCGAGGGAGGCGCGATTCCTAATAATGTGTGATCGCGCATTGCGCGATTAGAAACTCTACTCAGGGCTGATCTTTTATCTCTTATTGAGATGAAAAATTCATCGCAGGGTCGTCGTAGTTCAAGAGCCCGTGCAAGTTCCCCGATATTCAGCCTTTTTCTTGGCCCTTCTTTTACCGGTAAAAGGCGGTGTCCGTGAGGGCCTTGAGCCTTTTCTCGATCAAAATTGTTATGCGTGCCACGATGATTTCGATCAGGAGGGCGACCTGAATTTGCTCGATCTCAAATTCGACCCGAAAGACCCAAAAAACCAAGCGATTTGGCAGCAGGTCTTCCACCGCGTCGAGGATGGTGAGATGCCTCCGAAAAAGAAGAAACGCCCCGATTCTGAAGCGATGGAGAAGTTTCTTAAATCCCTTGGTTCCCCGCTTTTTAAAGCCGATCGTGTAGCGTTGGAAACAGAGGGGCGAGTCCACAGCCGCCGCCTGACTCAAGAAGAGTATCAATACACGATGGAAGATCTTCTCGGCATCGATATTCCGCTTGATGACTACCTCACTGCGGAAGCTGAAGAGGGTTTCGATAATAAGGCGGAGACGCAGCAGGTCTCCCACTTTCATCTCGATGGCTACCTGCGTGCTGCTGGAGCCGCTCTTGATGAGGCCTTTGATCGCGTGCTCAAAGGGGATGAAAAATTCTCAAAAAATTATACTCCTCAGCTTCTTACGAGGCGCGAGGGACGGGGAAATCCACGCGGTCCTGAGTTTCGTGAGGGCAAGGCTATTTCCTGGCAATTGAACGTTCAATTCTATGGCCGAATGAACCCCACCATCGTTCCAGAAGATGGTTGGTATCGCGTCACGGTAAAAGATACCCAGGCGATTAATCCCGGTGCCGATGGAGTTGTCTGGGGAGAGTTACAATCCGGTTACGGGCATTCTTCAGAGCCCCTGCTCTTCGATGTTGGTCTGATTGAGGCAACCGAAAAGCCAACCACTAAAACCTTCATCACTTGGATTCGTGAAGGGCACATTCTTCTTCTGCGTCCGAAGGAGTCTGGCCAAAAAGTTGCAAGGCTCTCACAAGGAGGAACCATTGTCTACGAGGGAAAAAACCTCAGGAAACAGGGTATTCCCGGCATCAGCTATAGTGGGATGAAAATCGAGCGCGTTTACCCAAATGCCGCGCGCTCAGAAATTCGCAAACGCCTCTTTCGTGAACTCGACCCCAAGGATATTCGCTCCGGTGGTGAGACTCCTGAAAAAACTCTCAGGCAACTCACAAATCACTTTGCCAGTATCGCCTTTCGCCGTCCAGTATCACCTGAAAAGCTCACGCCTTATCATTTGCTCGTCCTTAAGAAATATCGGGAGACGAAGAGTTTCCCCATCGCGCTCAAGACGGGTTATCACGCTCTGCTGACCTCTCCGCGTTTTTTGACCTTCATCGAAAAGCCCGGGAAGCTTGATGATTTTGCGCTCGCGTCACGGCTGAGTTATTTCCTCTGGAAAAGCACCCCAGATTTCCGTCTTCGAAAGCTCGCGCAAGAAGGGACGCTCTCGAAGCCTGCCGTTCTTCGTGCGGAAACTGAACGCCTTCTTGCGAGCCCAAAATCCCAGCGTTTTCTGAAGTCCTTCACCGATCAATGGCTCGATCTTCGTGATATCAATGCCACGCAGCCGGATCCGAGACGTTTCCGCGATTTTGATCAGATTTTACAAAATTCCATGGTCGCTGAGACCAGACGCTTCATTGAAGAAATGATCCTGAAAGACCTCTCGGTAACGAATCTTCTCAAATCCGACTTTGCTTTTCTTAACACGCGCCTCCAGCGGCATTATAAGCTCAACAGCCTTCCCGTGGAACCTGGAAGGGGCTTGCAAAAAGTCACGCTCCAGTCTGCTCATCGCTCTGGGATTTTGACTCAGGGTTCCATTTTAAAAATCACCGCAGATGGCTCTGTGACCTCGCCCATTCTGCGTGGTGTGTGGATTAATGAGCGCATCCTTGGCCGTCATATTCCGCCCCCACCGCCGAACATTCCCGCCGTCGAGCCAGACATTCGAGGTGCTATTTCGATCCGCGATCAACTCGCGAAGCACAGTACGCTGACTTCTTGTGCGAGCTGCCATGTCAAGATTGATCCCTCGGGTTTCGCGCTCGAAAATTACGACCCTATCGGTAACTATCGTGTGCGCTACGGGAAGAAGAAGACTTCTGCCAAGGTCGATCCCTCTGGTGTCACCATCGATGGCTCACAGTTTGACAACTTCCTCGGCTGGCGTGATGTTTACCTCAGGCGGCCAGAGGTTCTCTCACGAGCCTTCGCCAAGCAAATCCTCGAATACAGCACTGGTGGAGACATCCGCTTTAGTGATCGAGCCATTCTCGATCGCATCGTCCACCACGCTGGATCGGATGACCGAGGTCACGGCCTTAAATCGATCATTCACGCCTGTATTGCTAGCCCCATTTTCCAACAGAAATAATCTCATGCACATCTCCACTCGCAAATCCCTCTCGCGTCGTACCGTTCTCAAGCAGGCCGGAATCGCACTCGGGCTGCCGTTCCTCGATGCCATGAATCCAGCATTCGGAGCCTCTACCCCGATCGCAAAAAAGCGCTTTGTAGGAGTTTCTCTTTCGTTGGGTCTGCACAACCCCTTCCTCGTCCCGAAAGATACAGGCACCAGCTACACCCCATCTCCTTACCTCAAATCACTCCAGGACATCCGTGATTCCTTCACGGTCATCTCTGGAACCTCACACCCGGGTGTGAAAGGTGGGCACACTGCCGAGAGCTCCATCTTTTCAGCCTGTCCCCGTGAAAAAGGAAGCAATGCGGCGAATACGATTTCGCTCGATCAGCTCATGGCGAAACACCATGGCCACGAGACCCGCTTTCCTTCGATTGTTATGAATACCGGAGGCGAGCAATCACCTTCTTACACTGAGAGTGGCTCGATGATTCCTGCGGTCAATGACGCGCGAAAGCTCTTCGCTTCTCTCTTCGTTGACGACAGCTCCGCGGCTAAAAAACGCCAACAAGAAATCGCCAAAGGAGGTCAGTCCATCATGGACATTGTTCGCTCTGAGGCCAAAGCGCTCGAGCGCGAAGTCGGACCTGGTGACCGCGAGAAACTCGACGAATGGTTCACCTCCGTGCGTGAGCTCGAGAAGCGCCTCGAAGCCAATGAAGCATGGATTAACAAGCCGAAGCCGAAGGTCAAAAATCGTCCTGAGCCCGCTGATCGGAATAACGCGCCCGACGTTAACCGAGTATTTTTAGATACTATGTTTCTCGCGCTTCAGACTGATTCTACCCGTTTTATGACGCTCCATTGTTCTGGCAATGCTGTGCGCGCGCTCGATGGTGTCGATGAATCTTACCACTCACTTAGCCACCACGGTCGTAGTGATGAAAAGCTCGATCAGCTCGCCATCGTTGAGCAAGCTGTCATCGACCATTGGGCTGGTTTTGTCCGGAAGCTGAAAGGCGCTGACCTTCTCGATGAGACCATGGTCATGCTCACCTCCAATCTTGGAAACGCCTCTTCACACGATAACCGGAACATGCCTGTCCTCTTCGCAGGAGGCGGATACAAGCACGGACGTCATCTGGCATTTAGCCAAACGAACAACTACCCACTTCCCAACCTCTATCTCTCGATGCTCCAAAACCTTGGCATGGAAGCCGAGAGCTTCGCGACCTCTACTGGCACGATGAAGGGACTAGCGTAGCGAGGCAATAAGACAGCTCGCTTTATTAACCTCCGGTCTTGGGGCCGCGTGGCTTTTTGGGCTGATCTTGCTGTTTCTGGGAACCGGCTTTCTTTTGGGCCTTCTGCATTTTCTGAGCTTGCTCGGCGCGTTCGGCGAGCTTCTGCATCATCGTCTTTTTACCGGCGTTCTTCGAGGTCTTCAGCTCGGGCTCAGGCATCTTTTGCATGATCCAAGTCTGGGTGATGGAGAAGATGTTTTGGGTCGTCCAGTAGAGGGCGAGGGCGCTGGCGAAGTTGTAGCAGAAGAAGAAAAAGATGATGGGCATGAACATGAAGATGCGCCGCTGCATGGCGTCTCCAGTTTGTGGGGTCATCCGCATTTGTAAGACCATGGTGACAGCCATGAGAATGGGGAGGATATTGATCCCGCTGCCGAGGAAGGGAATTGAGAAGGGGAGGTAGGCAATTGTGTCCGGCTGGGAGAGGTCGGTGACCCAAAGGAAGGGTTGGTTCCGTAGCTCAACGGCATACTGCAACATGGTGAAGAAGCCGAAGAAGATGGGAATCTGAGCGAGCATCGGGAGACAGCCACCCATCGGGTTCACTCCGAACTCGCGGTAGAGCTTCATCGTCTCCTGATTCATCTTATTGGGATCATCAGGATACTTTTCCTTCAGAGCCTTCATCTTAGGCTGAAGCTTGGACATGCGCTTCATGGTGCGGGTAGACTTGGCATGAAGGGGCCACATGAGCGTGCGGATGATCACGGTGACGGCAATAACAGCCCACCCCCAAGACCATGGGTTATTTTTTCCGCCGAAGAGGCCTGAGAGTCGATTGAGCATCCAGTTCAGTCCGCAGGAGATGCCGCTGAAGAAGCCGTAGTTCATGACTTCATCTTTCTCACCCTCGAGAGAGCGGATGAGGCCATTGTTCTTAGGTCCAACGAAGATATCGAAGACCAAAGTTTCGACTTCCTTAGGGTTGAGCGTTTTATCCGGGAAGCTGACGGAAGCAGTGAGAAGCTTTGCGGCCTTGCCTCCGCGGTCATCAGGGAGGTCTACTTTAGCCGGGCGAGCACGGACGGTAGCACGGTAGTCTTCCTGTGGGTCGACGATGGTGGCGAAGAATTGGTTCTCAACACCGGAAAACTCAAGGGCAGCTTCGGTCTCTTGGACGAAATCGAGCTTCTCTTTTGAGAACATTCCTCCGTCGAAGTAGCCTTGCATTTCGCTCTCGAAGTCACCGCCTTCTTGCCAGAAGAAGCTGCGGTATCGGGGCTGCTCGGTATCGATGATGGGAGCGGCTGATCCGGTAGAGAGGTAGAGATCAGAGAGGGAATAGGTGGATTCTTGGTCGTTGATGAATTGGATTTCGAGGGAAAGGCGGTAGGACACGCCTTCGCCTTCAGAAACCTTTTTCCAGATTTTCCGAACACCAAGCCCATTGGAAAGGCGACCGACGTAGGTGACCGAATCTGCGCTTTCATCCTTACGCGTGTAGGTCGTTTCGAGCATCTCTCCAGAGCGAGAAAGGATGGCTCCGATCTCGTGCTCGCCGAGGTCGTTCATGCGGACGTTCTTACTGAGATCATTGACCGCTTTCTCATCCTTAAAGAGGGCATCTACGATTCCGCCTTGGCGCGAGGAGAGGGTGAAGGTGTTGGTCTCGGTCTCGAGTTCGTTTTTGACAACCTCGCGCTGAGGAACTTGCTTCTTCTCAACAGCAAGGCCAGAGGGAGGAACTTCACCAGTGACAGGGTCAGGCTGCTGAGTGTCTGCGACAGCTTCGATGACTTCTTGCTCCTTCGCCTCACGTTCAGCGATGATGGCAGCGTTTTGCTTCTGCAGGAAGTAGCTGTAAGCGAGCAGAATACTGCAGATAGTGACGATGATCCAGGCTTTGCGATCCATGATATTTTAAAAGGGGTCAGTGTTGAGTCTCTGAGGAGTCTTGATGGCTGTCTGACGGGACGGGGTCATAACCGGACTCACCCCAAGGATGACAGCGTAAAATACGGCGAATACCGAAGTAACTGCCTTTGAGGGAACCGTGAGTTTCTACGGCTTCGAGAAAATAGTGTGAACAGGTGGGGTGGAAACGGCAGCCCGCGGTTGGTCCGCCAAGCGCTTTCATGAAAGGCCGGAGGCAGATTTGGTAAAACCGAATGAGGAGCCGGATGAGCCATTTCATGGGGCTTCGCGCCAGAGTTTGAGGCGTTTTGCGGTTTTGATCCAATCGGCCTCGAGCTCCTGAAAGGAGGCCTCAGTAGCACGAAAGCGGGCGATGGTGACAAAGCGGTGATTCTCCGGAAGGTGATCCCCCCATTTACGAATAATCTCTCGGAAGCGGCGGCGGAGGAGATTCCGCGCGACGGCTTTCCTAGAAGCCTTCTTAGAGGTGATGAATCCGAATTTCCGGTCTCCGAGGGTGCGGTCTTCACTCGCTCCGATCACTAAAAAACGGCCAGCTTGAGACTGACCGTTTGTTCTTACGGCATGAAACTCGGACCAGTCGCGCATGCGACGCTGACGTGAGAGTTTCATGACGTCAGGGTGAATCAAGGAACGGCAGAGAGCCGGGGACCTTACTTCGTGTTATTCTGCACCGTGTGGCGCTTGAAGTGAATCTCAGCACCCTTCGGAAGAAGGCGCTTACGACCCTTACGGCGACGATTCTTGAGGATACCGCGACCGGCCTTGGTGGCCATGCGTGCACGGAAACCATGCTGACGCTTGCGGACTCGCTTGGATGGTTGGAAAGTTCTTTTCATAACTTTGAGAGATTAGAAGGATTAAAAGAATCAGAGAGGGGCCGGGGTCCTCACCTGTTTGGTGAAGGGCGCGCAGACTAGCGGGAGAGAGGTGCTTGTCAACTCATCGTGGATTTTTTTAAGGAAATTCCACAAACAGTTCACTGAACATTTAAAATTTAGCTCCGACAGCGGCACGAGAGAAGCCCAAATTCTCAGAGAAGCAAGAGAGCGGTAGATGGCTCGGGGATGATTTGGGGCCTCGGAAAAGATTTTTTTTATGAGCAACGTTTTTCCGTCCATATTTAGGTCACATTTATGTCACATTTCGTGTTTTGCATCTTGATGTTTTTATGGCTATTCCGTCATCGAACGTCGACATTCGGCGATACTCAAACACCACATTATGACTACAAAATTGATCCAAGCTATCGGGGCAGGCCTTACCGCTTCCACCCTGAGTGCTTTCGCTGGCGATGTTTCGGTTGCCACAGCCCCTGACTACAACGGCGGCGACTGGTGCTCCAGCCTTCAGGACATCGGCAAAATTTACAAAGACAAGAGCAACCCTTATATCCAGGAGATCAAAGTCTTTGGACGCCTCCACTACCAGTGGGGATACACCGACGGAACTTATAACAACGTTGATTTCGACGGAAATGGGGACGAACTTCGCCGCTTGCGATTCGGCACTTCCGTCAAGTTCCTCAACGGCTTTAAGCTTGGTGCACGTGTGAACCTTAATGAAGGGAGTAAGTTTAGAAGTACCAATTACGGCTACGACAGCTTTGATGAGCTTTATCTTAACTACGACTTCGGCGATGTCGCTGGATTTGAAGACGTGACCGTTGGATACGGCCGCTACAAGATTGCCTTCGGTGGTGAAGAGGGAACCTCCTCTAAGAAAATCAAGACTGTTGAGCGTTCTAACATCAACAACATCTTTGCTCCTAGCCGTGCTACCGCAGCGATGTTTCAGGCTTCCCGTGGAGGTGTTGATTACACTGCCGCTGTGCTGACCACAGACAAAGATGATGAAACACTTGGTTCTTGGAACGGCGGAGTTGGAACCTATCTCTCAGCTGAGTTCGAAGCATTCGGTGGTGATGTCACTGCTGACGCCATTTTCTATGATGGCGCAGGCGCAGGCGATATCAATGGCGGCTCCAAGTGGGCTGGCTCGCTCACCTATGAGACAGAGATTGGCAACTGGGATCTCTTCACCAATGTTGCTTATGGTGAAACTGGTGGTGAAGATGTTTATGGGGTCGTGATCATGCCTACCACTTACCTCATCGAGGATAAGCTCGAGGCGGTCTTCCGTTATCAGTATGCCAATTCAACTGGTGACAACATCAAGCCAACTAAGCGTATCGTTCAGCGAGTCGCCGGCAACGAGACTCCAGGAATCAGCATCAATTCTGGTGACCTCAACCACACCATCTACGCTGGCCTCAACTACTACCTCTGCGGCAATAACGCGAAGGTCATGGTCGGAGCGGAATACGAGACCCTCCGCGGGGACGTGGTGGATCTCGATGCGACTACCCTTTGGGCAGCCTTCCGCATGTATTTCTAAGAAACGGAACTTCTCCCGTCTTTTTCATATCAACGGGCATCTCGGAAACGAGGTGTCCGTTTTTTATGGATCAGAAGAAGTCGCAGGAGTGTGACAAAAGTGTGACACGAGAAAGTTATCGATAAAAACCGAACAGGGTATTTTCGGGTTGTCGTCACAAATGAACGACAAGATTCAACCAATCCAAAAAATACCATGAAATACACTGCATGCCTTGCCCTGAGCGCTCTCCTCTCTGGATCCGCCTTTGCTCAAGAAAAGATCGTCATGAAAGGTTCCGATACCCTCGGTGCCAAGATGGTCCCCCAGCTCAAGGAAGCCTTCCTTGAAAGCGGAAAGAAAGTGGCTTTTGAAATTGCCGCTGAAGGTTCCTCTCAAGCGTTCACCAACCTCCTTGCAGGCACCTGCAACATCGGAATGTCTAGTCGTGACGTGAAGCCCTCTGAGAAGGATAGCTTCACCGCAAAGGGCCAGACCCTCGTCGAGCATGTTGCCGCTTGGGACATGATTGCGGTTGTCGTCAATAAGGACAACGGCATCAAGAACCTCACTCTGAAGCAGGTCGAGGGTATCTTCACCGGAGACATCACTGACTGGTCTGAGATCGGTGGTAAGCCAGGTAAGATTTCCGCCTACACCCGGAATACCGCTTCTGGAACCTACAAGACATTCCAGAAGCTCGCCATGAGCAAGCGCGACTACGGTTCCTCCACTCAAAAAATGGCTGGTAACGAGCAGATCGCGACTGAGGTTGCCGGAAACATCAACGGCATTGGCTACGTTGGCCTCGCATACGCGGAGAAGGACGGCCTCAAGGCCATCAAGGTGGACAGCGTTGCTCCCAAGCCGCGCAAGAAGGCTGACTATCCTCTTTCCCGAAAGCTTTACTACTACACCGTGGGTGAGCCAACTGGTGCAGCTGCCGATTTCATCAAGTGGGCTACCACTCACGAAAAGGCCAACGAAGTGATCGGAAAAGTCGGATTCATTCCTGTCGGTGAGTAAGTCAATCGCTGAATCTGACGATTCGGTTACAAAAGTGTCACAAAAGGCGTGTCTTCATTTTGAAGGCGCGCCTTTTTACTGCTCATGAACACACGCACATGGCGAAGCATTTTCAACGCAAAGGTAAACGGTTTTTAGGCTGGGACCTGCAAGACTGGATTAAAGGGTTTTTCGGTACTAATGCCACCCTCTCCATCGTCATTCTTTTTCTCATTTGTTTCTACCTCGTCAGTGAGGCGATCCAGTTCTTCCCGAGTGATCATAAAAATCTCGAGCTCAATCGGAAGACCGGGCAGGAATATGTGGGCCACATTATTAAACAGGTCGATGGCCACACCAAACTCGTCAGTCTGACAAACCAAGCTTACTACCAAGAGCTCGATGCGGCATACGGAACCGAGCGAGGCTTGGTCGAAGGTTACGATTCTCTTGTCGAGCCGCTTGAGGACGAAGGCGATGACCTCATCGGCGATCTCGAAGATGCGCGCGATGATGAAGACGCCGAAGCCATCGCTGCCGCGCAAAAAGCGTGGGACGAATTCGCGGCCGAGGCTCTTGCCAAAGTCGACCGCAAGAGCGCGGATCCGTATGGCCGTCTTAATGACGTAGCTTGGAATGAGCTCGTTGCCGCAATGAAATCTTGGGATCCGGTCGAGGCCGTTATGATCCCACTCGTCGCAGAGGCAAAAAAGAAAATGGACGAGGGCATGGCTTCCTTCGGCGAAGCGCGTGATGAGATCGCAGCCTCCAGCCGCACGCTTAAGAAACTCCAGAACGAGCTTGTTGCGATCGCGGCAGAGACCAAAAAGGATATCGAAAAAAATATCGCCGATGCCGACAGCAAGATTGCGCTCGAAAAAGGAATCGAGGCGACGGACTCGGAAGAAAAGAAAGCCGAGCTTCGCGAAAGACTGAGCAAGCTTGTCATCGTCGACGACTTCCCCTTCGAAGAGCGCACCGAGCCCATTCGCGTCGCAAAGCCGAAGCATGAAGCCGCGGTCAAAGAAACCTCCGATCTTCTCCAGGCCGGCGTTGCAAAGCTCCCCGCAAAGTTCGCCTCCGAGCCAGCTGCTGATCTCATCGAGCGTGTGCGCGAAGGCGCTTCTGATTATCTCGTATTCCTCCAAGAACGCACTGAAAAGGCAAACGAATGGCAATGGGATCAGCCCGTTGGCTACGTTTACTCTACCACCGCGTTCTTCTTCGGGACCGAGTGGATCACCAATAGCTCATGGCGTGATTTCTACGGTCTCCTTCCGCTTTTCACCGGCTCTTTGATGATCTCGCTCATCGCGCTTGCCGTCGCCGTTCCGTTCTCGGTGGGAGCGGCTATTTACGTTAACCGCCTCGCGACTCGTTGGGAGCAAAACATCATCAAGCCCGTCATCGAATTGGTGCAGGCCATCCCTTCTGTGGTGCTTGGAATCTTCGGAATCCTCGTCCTTGGAGAATACCTGCGAGAGATGAGTAATTGGGAAGCTCTCTCGTGGGTTCCCGGCTTTCCAATGAGCGAGCGTCTCAATGTTTTAAATGCCGGCCTCCTTCTCGCTCTGATGGCGGTGCCGACCATTTTCACTCTCTGTGAAGATGCACTCAATAACGTTCCGCGCCAGTTCTCCGAAGCCTCCCTCGCGCTCGGTGCTTCTCGTTTTCAGACCATTGTTAAAGTGGTCCTACCCACTGCCATTTCTGGGATTCTCGCCGCCATCCTTCTCGGACTTGGCCGCGTGATTGGAGAGACGATGGTCGTGCTTCTCGTCGCCGGAAATAAGATTGCGATGCCGGACTGGGGTGCGGGCCTCGGCGTCGTCACCCAGCCGACTCACACCATGACTGGCATCATCGCCCAGGAAATGGGCGAGGTCGCTCCCGACACACTTCATTGGCGTGCGCTCTTTCTCGTAGGCCTCGTTCTATTCACCATCTCGCTCTCCATCAATGTGGTGGCGCAGCGTGTCATCCGCCGTTTTGGATATGGAAGTTCCTAATCAATCACCCAATCCCTTTGTCGCGCAGACGCGCGTCCGCTATCGTAAGGACCTCACAGGTTCCATCATCTTTGCGACGGCAACTTACCTTCTTCTTACGTGCGCGGTTTGGATTTTCTGCAAGATCGCCTTTGCGGGAGTGCCGGTGCTTTTTGACTCGGAAGACTCCTTCATCAACTGGGATTTTTTCACCAAGAGCCCGGAGACGCTCGTCGTTTTTGAAAATGGCGAAGGTGAAAAAATCCGCATGGATCAATCGGACTTCACGGAATGGAAGAAGGAAAACCCCGGCGCTATCATTCATCATGAAAAAGGCCTCGCTTACACCGGAGGTGGAATTTTAGGACCACTCGTGGGAACGGCCTTGCTGGTTGTTATATGCATGGTGGTCGCGCTCATCGTCGGAATCGCGGCGGCCGTTTATCTCAATGAATACGCGAAACAGGGTAAGCTCGTAAGCATGATCCGGCTCGCGATTATGAACCTTGCTGGCGTTCCCTCCATCGTTTTTGGCCTCTTCGGCTTTGCGATGTTCTGTCTTGCTCTCGGAACCGGAGCCTCTGCTCTCGCTGGAGGTCTCACTCTCGCAGTGATGGTTCTTCCGGTCATCATCGCTGCTTGTGAGGAATCTCTTAAGGCTGTTCCGAAAGGCTTTCGCGAGGCCTCATTGGCTCTTGGTGCGACGAGATGGCAATGCATCCGCACTGCTGTTCTTCCATACGCTTCTCCAGGGATTTTGACCGCTTCAATTCTTGGCGTGACTCGCGTCGCGGGTGAAACCGCCCCCATTATGTTCACCGCCGCGGTAGCGGATAAGGCAGCTCTTCCTGGTGGCCTTATGGATTCCGTTCAGGCTTTGCCATACCACATTTACACCTTCGCTCGCCTCCCGAGCACCCCTGAAACTCTTGCGGTGCAAAATGGCACCGTTTTTGTCTTCCTGATGCTCGTGATGGGCTTCTCTGGCCTCTCGATTTTCTTCCGTATCCTCTTCCGCAGCCGCTTGAAGTGGTAACCTTTTTCCCCATTTTAAAATGACCGACGCACCCGCAATTCTCGATTCCCAAGACGCCGTAGCTCCTGCCGATGGAGGCCCGATCATCAACATCGATGATCTCAGCTTCAGCTATGATATGGGAAAGACCAACACCCTGAGAAACATCTCACTCGATATCCCGTCTGGGAAAGTGACGGCCTTCATTGGGCCATCGGGTTGCGGTAAATCAACCCTGCTCCGCTGCTTCAATCGTATGAACGACCTCGTTGATACCGCGAAGGTCACCACCGGTAAGATCGAGATTCTCGGGCAAGACATTCACGCGTCTGATGTCGAAGCAATCGAGCTTCGCAAGCACGTCGGAATGGTCTTCCAGAAATACAATCCTTTCCCCAAATCGATTTACGAAAACGTCGCTTACGGACTCCGCGTTCAGGGGATCAAAAAGAAATCCGTCCTCGATCAAGCGGTCGAAGAATCCCTTCAAAAAGCAGCCCTTTGGTCCGAGGTCAAAGACCGCCTCAACTCCAGCGCCCTCGGCCTTTCCGGTGGTCAGCAGCAGCGTCTCTGCATCGCCCGCACCATCGCGGTGAAGCCGCAGATTGTCCTCATGGATGAGCCCTGCTCTGCGCTCGACCCCATCGCGACCGCGCGTATCGAGGAGCTCATCGACGAACTCCGCCAAGAATTCACCATCGTCATCGTGACGCACAACATGCAGCAAGCTACGCGTGTTTCTGACCGGACGGCTTTCTTTTACTTGGGCGAACTTATCGAGTATGATGACACCTCAACCATTTTTGGAAACCCTTCCAAGAAGCAGACCGAGGACTACGTCAGCGGCCGCTTCGGTTAATTCAATTTAAACCCCTACAGACTCATGTCCGGACACATCCTCAAAACATACGACGACAACCTCCATCACCTCAAAACGATGGTGCTGGAAATGGGCGGCAACGCGATCGCAGGTCTCGAAAAAGCAGTCAAAGGCGTCATCGAGGGAGACCGCGAGGCTTGCTCGGATGTCATCGATGATGATGAGATCATCGACCGCGCCGAGAAGAAAATCGACGAGCAAGGGATGTCCATTCTCTTACGCTATAACCCCGTTGCCTCCGACCTCCGGCACGTTCTTTCCTCGATCAATATTTGCCGCAGCATTGAGCGTATCGGAGACCACGCCGTGAACATCGCGAAGCGTTCTCGGAAAATTCTCAAAGCTGGTCCGTGTGACGAAGTCCGCCTCATCGAGCCCACCTTCCGAGAGACTCAAAAAATAGTCTCTGCCTCCCTCACCGCGTATTCTGATGTAAACCAAGAGGCCGCCATGAAAGTCGTCGAGATGGACCAAACAGTGGATGACCTCCACAAAGTTCTCACCAAAAACCTCAGCGCCCGCCTCGCAGAAGAAGGCGGAGAGAACACCGAGTCCTGGCTCAACATCCTCTTCATTTCCCGCAGCTTAGAACGTATCGGAGATCTTGCGGTAAACATCGCTGAGGACGTGGTGTTCATCACCTCAGCCGAAGATATTCGGCATACTTAGGCACTTTATTCCTCGCTTGTGCCTGAGTGCTCTCCAATCAATCGCTCACTCTCATCCACCGGCACTCGGATGATAAAGACAGTTTCTACTCCAGGCGTGGAGCGAGCGGTGATCGTTCCGCCGTGGGCTTCGATGGCACGCTTGACGATGGAGAGGCCGAGGCCGGTGCCTTTGATTTCATTCTGGCCGTGGTGTTTCTCGACGCGGAAGAAGCGCTTGAAGATGTAGGGAAGATCTGCGGAAGGGATTCCGATCCCGTTATCGATGATGCTGATCTCGATTTTCCCACCCTCCAGTTCTTGCGCGATGACGCTTACTTCGACTGGGCTCGCGGTGTTTTGTTTAAGCGCGTTTTCGATGAGATTAAAGAGGACTTGGGTCCAGTAAAAGCGGTCTCCATGGAGGGTGACTTCTGGAAGATCGATGGTGACGGTTGCACTTTGCTTTTCGATGAGGAGATCGAGGCGCTCGATGACATCGGAGACACATTCTTTAAGCCTAAAAGGCTCGATGATGAGCGGGGCGCTTTCACCAGATTCAAGCCTGGAAATGAGGAGCATATCATCGACGATCCGATTAATTCGGTCGGTGTGACGCTCCATGGTGGTGAGCATCTTCCGCGCGAGCTCTGGCGAGTCGAGCCCGTCTTGCTCGGTGAGAATTTCGAGGTAACCCGAGATGATGGAGAGCGGGGTGCGGAGCTCATGCGAGGCGTTCGCGATGAAGTCCTGGCGGATTTGCTCAGCTTGCACGAAGGAGGTCATGTTCCGCATCATGAGCTGGAACTCGAGGTCGTTATCGCGTACCGCGAGCGGCCGGATATCGATTTGCCAAGAGGTCTCCACGCCTTCCGAGAAGGGGGATTCGACGCCGACGGTCAGTAGTTTCGAAATTGGTTGAGAAGATTTGAGGGATTCTTGAATGAGCAAGCGCACTCCTTGATCGATGAAGAGCTCTTGATAGGTGCGCCCGATGAGCTCGCGGCCTTTGAGGAATTCCATCGCGGCGTAACTGCAGCGGACGATTTTTCCTTCCTCGCTGATCGAGAAAAAAGGATCGGTAAAGGAGTCGAGGAAGCGCTTGATCTCACGTTGATGCGATTGCTCAGAAATCTCGAATTGTTGTCGTAGCGATTCCCTGTGTGCTTTGCTGGCTTCTTCGGCCTCACCGTTCTTCCGGCGGTTAAAATAGAGGGTGACTGCCAAGACGAGGGCGAGGACAAACCAAAAATCATTCATGTGCTTCAGCCACGAGATAGCCTACCCCGCGCACTGTTTCAATCAGCGACCCGTTCTTGCCGAGTTTTTGCCTAAGGCGCTTCATGTGAGTATCAAGCGTTCGACTGTGCACATCATCATTATAGCCCCAGATGGCACGGAGGAGTTCATCACGTGCCTGCACGTGGCCTGCACGCTGGCAGAGGTAGAGGAGGAGCTTGAATTCGATGGCGGTGAGATCTACGGGTTGATCATCGAGATAAAAAGCCACGTTGTTTTTATCAAAGACAAACGGGCCGTGGGAAAAGACGAGGCTCGAAGGGGTCGCGAGATTGCGTTTCAGGATTGCTTTGACCCGTAAGACGAGCTCTTTCGGGCTAAAAGGTTTCGTTAAATAATCATCCGCTCCTTTCTCGAGGCCTAAAATACGATCTTCGATTTGGCTCTTCGCGGTCAGCATGAGCACAGGGATGTTGTGTGTGCGAGTATCCCGCCGCATCTCTTTGAGAATCTGGTAGCCGTCCATCGTTGGAAGCATGAGGTCTAGGATGACGAGATCCGGCTGCGATCGCACCGCAAGCTGGAAGCCTTCCCCGCCATCATGAGCCATTTCGACAGCGAGACCTTCCCGCTGTAGGTTAAATGACACGAGCTCGGCGATGTCGACCTCGTCCTCAACGATCAAAATGTTTTGCACCATCAAGAGTATAGAAAACTTTTTTGCGAAACGGAAGAGTAAGAAGAGTGTGACGATATCGTAACGAATCATCATCAATTATGTTCTTAAATATCGACAATAAGCATTTTCGTCTTTGTTCATTTTATTTTGAACAAGCCGGAGATTACTGATACTCAATATACTTTATGGCAGAACTTTTCGGGACAGATGGAATTCGCGGCGTTGCTAACGAATACCCAATTACCCCTGAGGTCGCGCTCCGGATCGGGCGCGCTGTGGCTCGTGTGCTCAAGGCTCAGCACCAAGGCCGTCACAAAGTCGTGATCGGAAAAGACACTCGTGTCAGTGGTTACATGCTTGAAACCGCACTCACCGCAGGGCTTGTGTCCGAAGGGGCCCGCGTTCTCTTAACCGGCCCTGCGCCCACTCCGGCGGTCGCGCACTTGACTCAGTCGATGGCATGCGATGCGGGGATTATGCTCACGGCCTCTCACAATCCCTTTGCGGATAATGGGATCAAGATTTTCGGTCCCGATGGCTATAAGCTCAACGACGAGCTCGAAGCACAAGTCGAAGCGATCATTCTCGGTGAGCAACCTGAGCCGCAAGCGACCCGAATCGGTAAGGCCGTTCGTATTGATGACGCCAATGGCCGCTACATCGAATTCGCGAAAAGCTCGATTGGTTCGAAAAGCCTCCGCGGCCTCAAGGTCGTCGTCGATTGTGCTCACGGTGCAGGTTACTTTGTGGGCCCACTCATCTTTGAGGAGCTTGGCGCTGAAGTCATCACCCTCGGGACTTCACCAGATGGTTATAACATCAATGAAGGAGTTGGCTCTCTTCACCCTGAGAAAGCCGCTGCGCTGGTTCTTTCTGAAAATGCTGACCTCGCAATTTGCCTCGATGGTGATGCTGACCGCGTCATTTTCGTCGATGGTAACGGCCAAGTGATCACCGGTGATCGTGTTCTCTGTCTCTGTGCCAAAGCGCTCAAATCCGAGGGGAGACTTCTCAACGACACCCTGGTATCCACCGTCATGAGTAACCTTGGCCTCCGTGATGCTCTCGCGGCCGATGGAATCACTCTGGAAACGACAGCGGTAGGTGATCGCCATGTGCTTGAACGGATGCGCGAAGGTGATTTTAACCTCGGAGGGGAAAACTCCGGCCACATTATTTTCTCAGACTTCGCGACGACTGGCGATGGCATTGTGAGTGCGCTGATGGTGCTTTCATTGATCCAGAAGACCGGAAAATCTCTCGCTGAACTGGCCGATTGCATGATTGAATATCCGCAGATTCTCGTCAACATGCCGGTGAAGCAAAAGCCTGCCATCGCGGAAGTCCCCGAACTTCAAAAAGCAATCGATGATGCCAATGCCGCTCTGGGAAACGACGGTCGCACCCTGGTGCGCTACTCCGGGACCGAGAAAAAAATCCGTGTCTTAGTTGAGGCAAAGGACCAAGCCCTTGCTGAATCCACTTCCGCTATCATTTGCGCGGCTGTCAACAACACCATTGCCTAACCATGTGGCCACTTCCTTCTGATAAATCCGAACTCTTCCTCGCGGGGAAAACTCTTTCTGCATGGGAAGCCGAACTCGACCGCACCTTTGATCTCACTCATCCTTGGGACCTCATTAACTACAATGCCGAACTGATCGAGACCATCACTGAGTGGTCAGATGCCAGCGGTATTCAGATGTCTGAAGGTTCGGCGATTATTTATGGTGAGGGCACCCAGATCCTCCCCGGCGTCTATATCGAAGGAAAGGTCGTCATCGGGGCGAACTGTAAAATTGGCCCGAATTGCTACCTCCGTGGCTCGACTTATATCGGTGATAGTTGCCATGTCGGAAATGCCGTTGAATTGAAAAATTCCATCCTCATGCCTGGCACCAACGTCGGCCATCTCAGTTACGTGGGCGACTCAGTCCTCGGTGCCGGCGTGAACTTTGGCGCCGGAACGATTACCTCAAATCTCCGACACGATGGCGCGAATCATCGTTCCCTTGTAGAAGGGGCTCTCGTCGACACCGGCCGCCGAAAATTCGGCACCATCATCGGCCCCGGCGTCCACACCGGTATCAACACTTCCATCTACCCAGGTCGCAAAATTGGACCAAATCTCACCACCCTACCTGGTGCCATTGTCTCTCAAGACGTCACCCAATAAAACACCCCTCAATCTTAAAAAATCATGTGCGGAATCGTAGCTTACACGGGAAGTCGCCCAGCCATCCCTGTCCTTCTCAATGGTCTTCGTCGTCTCGAATATCGAGGTTATGACTCCGCTGGTATCGCCGTTGATGCCTCCGGGAAAATCACCGTCCGAAAGAGCGAAGGAAAAGTCAGTGAACTCGCTGGGCTCCTCGGTGAGGATGATCTTGAGATCAACTCCGCTACCACTGGAATTGCGCACACCCGTTGGGCCACCCATGGGCCGCCCACCACCGCCAATGCCCACCCGCATGAAGGTGGCAAACATGGTGTCGTGCTAGTTCATAATGGGATCATTGAGAACCACCGTATTCTCCGTGAGCGCCTCACTGCTGAGGGTTACACATTCCTTTCCGAGACCGATACGGAAGTCCTCGCGCACCTCGTCGACTCCCTTTACAAAGGCGATCTTTTAAAAGCAGTCACGACTGCTCTTCACGAGGTTGAAGGAACCTTTGGCATCGCTTGCCTTGCTGAAGCTGAACCAGGCATAATCGTCGTAGCACGCCGTGGTTCACCCATCGTCATTGGTCTTGGGGACAACGAAACCATCGTTGCCTCCGATGCCTCAGCCATCATCAAACACACTCGCCAAGTGGTGTATCTCGATGACAACGACGTCGCAAAAATCGATCACGGCGAGATCGACATTCGCTCCATCGATTCTACTCCCGTTTCTCGTCCTGCTTCCGAGATCGATTGGTCAGAGAATGCCGCCGAAAAAGGAGGATACGATCACTACATGCTCAAAGAAATCTTTGAGCAACCAGAAGCCATCCGTAACACTCTTCGTGGTCGTATGGATGCCGACCGAGGAAATGCCATCCTCTCCGGACTCGATCTTTCCCCGCGCGAACTCGCCGATCTCTACCGTGTCCTCATCGTTGGATGTGGCACCTCGATGAATGCTGGCCTGGTGGGTGAATATGCCATCGAAGACTTCGCCGGAGTTCTTGGCGAGGTCGAGCAAGCCGCCGAGTTCCGCTATCGAAATCCCATCGTTGGAAGTCGAGATCTTGTCATCGCCATTTCTCAATCTGGAGAAACTGCTGACACCCTCGCCGCCGTGCGCGAAGCAATCGATAAAGGCTCTCTTGTTGCAGGACTTGTCAACACGGTTGGTTCTACCATTGCTCGCGAAACCGGACGTGGAGTTTATCTCCACGCGGGCCCGGAGATTTCTGTCGCCTCAACAAAAGCCTTCACCTCTCAAGTCTCAGTCCTTCTCATGACCGCGCTCAAGTTCGCTCGCTCCCGCCGGATGTCTCGCGAACAAGGCCGCCATTTTGTCCGTGAAGTCGAAGCGATCCCTGCGCTCGTTGAGCAAGTTCTCGCGAAGAACGACGAGATTGCAAAAGTCGCCGAAAGTTACCTCGAGTGCCATTCAGCTTTCTTCATCGGCCGAGGCTACATGTATCCCGTCGCTCTCGAAGGTGCGTTGAAGCTCAAGGAAATTTCCTACATCCATGCTGAGGGTTACCACGCCGCCGAGCTTAAGCACGGTCCCATTGCGCTCCTCGAAGAAAGCGTCCCTGTTATTGCTCTATGTAACAAAGGTCCCGGGCAGGATAAGACGCTCGGAAACGTCGCCGAATGCCAAGCCCGCGCCTCCCGCGTTCTGGGTATTGTGACCGAGGGAGATCAAGAAGCGATCGCCGCGGTCGATGACTATATTGAAATTCCGGACTGTCCGATGCACACCTCAGTTATTCCTGCTACCGTCGCTCTACAGCTCCTCAGTTACCACATTGCCAGACTCCGCGGCTGCTCCATTGACCAACCACGTAACCTCGCGAAGTCCGTCACGGTTGAATGATTGATTATTAAAATTAGACAAATCAGCTTCTCTGACGTCGTATGAATAGGATGAAAAAAATATTACGCACTGCCACTTGCCTCATGGCCACTTGCCTCATGGCCACTTGCCTGATGGTGACCTTGGGTTTTGCCGAGGTCCGCACTTGGACGAGTGCAACGGATGCTTCAAAAACATTTGAAGCCGAATTCAAATCCTCAGATGGCAAGACGGTCACTGTGCTGCGTAATCGCCGCACTCAAAAATTCAATCTCAGTCTTCTTTCTAAGGAAGATCAAGCGTGGGTTAAAGCAGAGATGGCGAAGGGCGATGAAGTTGTTGGGACCTCTGGTCTTTCGCCCTCTGAATTCGCACAGACTGATTTTGGTAAGGCGCTGAAGAAGATTAAAAAAATCGATGGGAAGAAATACGCTAAGGCACCTCTCGAGGTCATTCCCAAGTATTTCATCCTCTACTTCTCCGCAAGCTGGTGACCCCCTTGTAGAGGGAGTGCTCCACAGTTAGTGGAGACTTACAATGATGACATTGCGGAGAATCAGGACGTCGAGATGATTCACCTTTCCTTGGATCGAGATGAGAAAACCGCCACTGCTTGGGGTGCAAAAGAAAGCATGCCTTGGCCAACGCTCATGAATGATGATATCGACAGTGATGTTCTCCGCACTCCTTACTTCCCTGATCGCATGGGCATCCCTGCCTACATCATGGTTGATCATACCGGAAAAGAAATCGCCCGTGGTAAGCAGGCGATCATGGATAAAGTTAAGTAAGCGGCTCAAGCTGCGGAGTTTTCAAAAAGCCACCATCGGTGATGGTGGTTTTTTTATTTTTTATTGAGCCAGCTCCCAAAGCGCAGCCACCGCAGGGCGTTCTAGGCTCTTTTTTGTAGAGCAGAGCCCGACTTCATAGGGCGCGAGCGGGGGAGCGTTTGCGATGACCTCGACTTCATCTCGAAAGGGGCTCTTTTCGAGGACAAGCTCTGGAACCACGCCAATGCCGCAGCCGAGGCGGACCATCGCGATGATGGCTTCGTTTCCGGAAACTTCAGTTGCGATTTGCGGGCTGACCGATTGCGTCTTGAGGACGGCATCGACTCGTCGGCGGGAAAGACCCGAGCTCGGAAGCACGAGGTTGGCTTGATCAAGATCGAGTTTTTGCCGTTGAAAGGGAATCCCTTCAAGTCCGTGCGGGCCGATGAAGACAAGGGCGGTTTGTCGAAGGGGGAGGAATTCCATTTTGCCTGGTCGTCGATCTGGCAGAGCTGCGATTGCGAGATCGATCTCACCCGTCATTACCTGAGGAACCGCTTCTTCCTCGGCACCGGTCCGAAGCGCGAGCTGAACGGCGGGGTAGCGCTCACGATATCGCCCTAAGAGTTCGGGGAGAAGTTGGTAAACCGCGGTGACCGAAGAATAAATCGAAAGCGACCCACTGAGTTCTTGTTCTCCCGAAAGCTCTTCTTGAATCGTTTCCCATTCTTGGAGCGCGGTGCGGGCGTAAGCTTGAAATTTCCGACCTGCAGCGGTGAGTGAAACCTCTCGTTGATTCCGATAAAAGAGCGGCTGCCCGGCTTCTTCTTCAATCCGCTGGATCACCCGAGTAAAAGCGGACCGACTCAGGTGGCAATCGGTGCTCGCCTGCCCAAAGTGGAGTCGCTCAGCAAGGCGGAGAAAAGCGTGGAGATGAGCGGGGGACATGGGGGCGTGTTGGGGGGCGTGTTGGGAGGCGTGTTGGGGGGCGTGTTGGGAGGCGTTTTGGGAGGCGTGTGGGTTATTGGGGGGATACCTTACCGATTGATTGAGGAAGAGGGCCGACGTGGACCGTGGGAGGGGAGTCGAAGAACAAACTCCTGACTTCTAACGGTTTTTCTTCATTGCTTTCTTTAAATCGAATAAGTGAGCACTCTTTGTTGCAAAAAACACAACACAAGTAAACAAAACATTCAATACCTGCAATGAGGTTCGTGATTGACCAATTCGGCGTCTCTGACATGAGGAGCGCGTCAAAAGACCTCTCTTAATTATGAGCAACTACTTTAACACTCTCCCACTGCGTCTTCAGCTTGAAGAGCTCGGCACTTGCCGCTTCATGGACGCTTCTGAATTCGGTAACGGCGTGAACGCTGCCAAAGGCCTTAAGATCGTGATCGTCGGTTGCGGTGCTCAGGGTCTCAACCAGGGTCTCAACATGCGGGACTCCGGACTGGATGTCGCTTACACCCTCCGCGCCGAAGCGATCGCTGAAAAGCGTCAGTCTTTCTTGAACGCAACAGAGAACGGTTTCGCGGTCGGGCCCTACGAGGAAATGCTACCTACTGCGGACATCGTAATGAACCTCGCTCCAGATAAGCAGCACACCAAGGTTGTCGAGACCGTTATCCCTCACATGAAGGAAGGTGCAACATTCTCTTACGCTCACGGTTTCAACATCGTTGAGGAAGGCACTCAAATCCGTAAGGATCTCACCGTCATCATGGTTGCTCCCAAGAGCCCAGGCTCTGAGGTTCGTGAGGAATACAAGCGTGGCTTCGGTGTTCCGACTCTCATCGCTTGCCACCGTGAGAACGATCCTTCCGGTGAAGGCATCGAGCTCGCTAAGGCGCTCGCAGTTGCCCAAGGTGGAGACCGTGCCGGTGTCCTTGAATCCAGCTTCGTCGCGGAAGTGAAGTCTGACCTCATGGGTGAGCAGACCATTCTTTGCGGTCTTCTTCAGGCTGGCTCGATCCTTTGCTTTGATAAGATGAAGGCGGACGGCATCGACACCCAGTGGGCTGTTAAACTCATTCAATACGGATGGGAGACCATCACTGAGGCACTCAAGCAGGGCGGAATCACGACTATGATGGATCGCCTTTCTAATCCTGCCAAAGTGAAGGCTTACGATCTCTCTGAAGAGCTCAAGGACATCATGCGCGACCTCTTCTACAAGCATATGGACGATATCATCTCCGGTGAGTTCTCCCGCACCATGATGGAAGACTGGGCAAACGATGATCAGAATCTCCTCGGCTGGCGCGCTGCCACTGGTGAGACTGAATTTGAAAAGACCGAGGCCGCTGGCGAGATCAGCGAACAGGAATTCTTCGATAAGGGTATCCTCATGGTCGCCATGGTGCGTGCCGGTGTCGAGCTTGCCTTCGAGGCGATGGTTGAAGCAGGCATCGAGCCTGAGTCCGCTTACTATGAGTCCCTGCACGAGACTCCACTCATCGCGAACACCATCGCTCGTAAGAAGCTCTTCGAAATGAACAATGTTATTTCTGATACCGCTGAATACGGCTGCTACCTCTTCTCTCACGCTGCGGTGCCTCTTCTTGAGGACTTTATGAAGAGCGTCGAGACCGACGTCATTGGTAAGGGACTTGATGCTGCAAATCACAGCGTCGACAACAAGACCCTCAGCGAGCTGAACCTCGATATCCGCAACCACCCGGTTGAGGAGATTGGCGTTTACCTTCGCGAAGCGATGAGCGCGATGAAGCCCATCGTTTCCGGCGAGTAATTGCTGAAAAAATTCACGTTTTTAAAAAGCCCGGGCCAAGTGAGGTCCGGGTTTTTTTGTTAAGGATTCATCATTTGGGACAGCGCAAAAAACATGACGAATGGATTCATAATTTTCATTTTAAGTTAAGCGTCGTTCCCTTCACTTCTGGTCCTTTTTTTGAGTAGCGAATTTTCGTCCACTTTCCTGCAATTGGAAGACGCACCTCCATCCATTCCCATGACTCGGGGAGAGCTGGTTTGATCGTGAGGGTTTGTTCGGGGATGGAGTAGCGGATTCCTGCGAGACCTTCGAGGTAGAGTAGGATTTTGCCGGCGTTAAAGTTTGAATATTGATCGCCGAAGAGAGTGAGGTCACGACGGTAGGCTTCGGGTGCGACGGGGATGTTCCAGTCTTGGTGGAAGTTGTAGTTCTTGAGATGGTTTAAGGTGAGGGCGGCGGCTTCTTTGTTGAGGCCTTGGCGGAAGAGGCCATCAAGAGTGAAGTAGGCGGTATCCGGAGTATAGCCGAAGGAATGATCGACATCAGTGGCGAAGGTTTTCATCGCTTGCTTGGACATGGCGAGGGGGAAGAACTCACCCATGAAGCCTTTCTCATGATCAAGCGCCCATTCCTCGAGCATGGGGCGGGCATATTCATTCGGGAAATACGGCGAGCGCATCGCCCAAAACCCAAGCGTCATGATGAGGCCATCTTGAGGAGCGGCGAAGTAGTTGGGAGTATCATTCATTTCCCAGCGCTGCCGGAACATCTCGCGGATATGAATGGGATCACGACGAACGAGCTTTTTCCAGTGCGCAACGTCTACTTGATGGCCGGTGAGTTGTGCCATTTTTTCGAGCGTGGCGGCGACTTCGAATTCGTTCATCGCGAAACTCCCGATGTTTTTCCAGAAGAGTTTTTTAAAGTGATCCTCGTAGCAGTTCTTGAGGAATTCGAGATCACCGGTGTGTTGGTAAATTTGCCAAGCCCCGAGGAGGTGTTCGGTTATTTCTGCGCCATAAGCTCCACTGTGCCAAGTGGAGCCTTTATTATCTGAAAGCATCCGGAGTCCGTTGGGGAGTTCACGGAAGCGGCCATTTTGGGTGAGGTGCTTCCAGGTGAGGACGTTTCCGTAGGCGTAGTGTTTTTTATTGGTGGTCCAGGCTCCAACTTTGATTTGGAAGGCGGCATCGTAGCGGTGAATTCCGAGGAAATTATTCACCGCGGTTTGGGTGTGATATTCTTGTTCCCAGCCTTTTCCAACTTCGATGCCATACATGAGGTAGAGCGCCCAAAGGTAGTAATAGATATCAGTGATCTTTTGATCGGGACAGCGGAAGTATGGAATCTCCTCATTGAGCTGACGATTCATTGCGGTGGCCTTTGCGTTGAGATGGGTGTGAGGTTCTCTAATGGCTTCCTGAGCGGATTGGAGCGCCGTTTTTTCATCGTCATGCATCGCCCAAACGACGGTGGTTCCTTTGGAGTCACATCGGACGGTGAAGTTGTAATGTTGAATCCCCTTATCATCTCGCCGTGTGTTGCATTGATCAAAATCACGCGAAGCATGAAGCACGGTGGTCATGCCTTGATAAACACAGGGGCCGATTTTTTCAGCGCCGTTGGGGTCGGGTTGAGATCTTACGGTGCCGCCTTCCTTGATGATGATCGTTTGGTTCTCGGATTTAAGTTGAGCAGTGGAGGTGATACTGTGGCGGGTGAATAAGGTGTGCCCGGAAAACTCTAAGAGGACGGGCTTGTTGGAAGTGATGATGGAAACGATGGCGTCATTCGCGGTGACGAATTTTTCTTCGCGAATCTGAATATCGTCGATTTGGTATTCGCAGACGAGACGATCAGGCCGCCAGCGCATCCTCTTTGGTGCGGGGTGTTTGTGGGTTTTCCCATTGATGATGACGCTTCCGTAGAGAACGCGAGTGTCTTTGTAAAATTCCCACCCATGATAATCGTTTCCGATTCCGGTGTGCTCGGGACCTCTTAAATCGCTTTCGACCAAGCCAACACCTCGGCTACGTAAGTCGTGATGGAAGGGGTGGGTGAGGCCGATGGTTTCGTCTTCATGCAGTTGCCAACTAGCGTGGTATCCGCCGATGTAGTAAGTGAGATTTCCTGCGAGGAAGCCATGTTTGCGGCCTTGGATTTCTTGTTCGAGCTGAGCGCAGTAATCGTGGAAAGGCGGCTTCTCATTCGCGGCAAGGAGCCCGGTGAGAAGAAGAATGAGAAAGCGCATTTTTTCTTTTACGAGAAGATGGGGATATTTCTCACAAGCGATTTGCTTTGGCCGAATCTGGCTTTGACAAAGAAGTGAGCTTTTTGGGCGGTAAAATTTCGCTCACTTGCTAAACCCGAGAGATGCGATTCCTCATCGTTCTTATCGGTTGTTCTTTTTTGCATGCTCAAGATACTTGGCCGCGATTTCGTGGTGAGGGTGGGAGAGGTGTTTCTGAGGTTGAAGTGCCCGTGAAATTGGATGAGTCCACGCGGAGGTGGGCGGTGAAGTTACCTGGACCGGGGTCGAGCTCCCCAGTCGTTTGGAAAAATCATCTTTTTATCACGAGCGAGGATACCGAGAAGCAAACGGTAACCTTGAGTTGTCTCGATTCTTTGACGGGGAAGCCCTGTTGGGAGGCGGTGAAGAAAGTGGGGCAGTATCACATGCACCGTTTTAATAATACCGCTGCGGCGAGTCCGGTAGCGAATGAAAATCTCGTTGTTCTGAGTTGGTTCAGCGCGGAGAAAAAAATGTGCATGCTCAGCGCTTTCGATCACGCAGGGGAGGAACTTTGGGAGATCGAGTTGGGAGCTTTCAAAGGGAAGCATGGGCCAGCCTTGCAACCTGAGCTACATGAAGGTTCGGTTTTAATGACGCATTTGCACCAAGACGGGGGATATGTCGGGTCTTTTGATTGCAAGACGGGGGAGACGATCTGGAAAACACCTTATCCGGGAAATGATGTGAGCTACGTAACTCCGGTCGTCCATCAAGGGGAGGTCATCGTCGCAGCAAAAAGTATTGGCGTTCGCGGCTTGGATTTCAAAACCGGAAAAGAGACTTGGGCGCTTCCGGGCACGATGAAGGCCCGCACGATTGTCTCACCCTTTAATCTCATCGGAAAAGGAGGGGAGGCGCTCTTTGCGGTCGGTTGTAAAAATGGGGTCTATTTTGCGGTGCGTCCCGGAGCTGAGCCTGAAATTGCATGGCGTATGAAAGGGAAGACTCCCTACGTTCCGACTCCGGTATCTGATGGTGCGACGGTCTTTTCGATTTCTGATGGCGGCTCACTCACCGCGCTAAATGCTCGGACAGGTAAGGTGAGTTACACCAAAAATCTGAAGGCTAACTTTTATGCCTCACCGCTTCTTCTCAGTGGGAAGCTTTATGCACTCACTCGTGAAGGTGAGATGGTAGTGAGTGAGGTCTCAGGTGACTACAAAGAGCTGGCAAGAAGCCCCCTCAAGCCGGGTCCTGAATGTCAATGGGCAGATGCTACCCCTGCAGTAGCGAATGATGGTATTTATGTGAGGCTTGGTGCGCGGATGGATTTCTATTCAGCGAAATAACAAAGCCCGTCCTTTGACAGGAGCGAGCTTTTGAAAAATCACTTTCGCAGGCGAGGAATGAGCCGTAGGTTTTACGCGATGAAAATTACCGCCTTTCTACTCGCCACTGTATTTGTCATCTCATCATGCGCCCCGACCACTGATCCCTTCACCGGGCAGACGCGTGATACAAAAGCAAAAAGCGGAGCGATTCTCGGTGTTCTGCTTGGAGCGGGAATTGGTGCTCTCAGTGGTGACGGGGGGTCGGATAGCCGTCAGAAGGCGCTCGTTGGAGCAGGGATCGGAGCGCTCGCAGGCGCAGGAATTGGAAGTTACATGGATCAGCAAGAAGCAGTGCTCCGACGTGAACTCCAAAGCACCGGCGTGAGTGTCACTCGTGAAGGAAATAACATTATTCTTAATATGCCGAGTGACATCACCTTCCCAACCGGAGAGGCGCGCGTGATGCCCGAATTTTTCCCTGTGTTGAATGCCGTTTCTAAGGTGCTCAAGAGATATCCGAAAACGCTCGTTGATGTCACCGGCCATACCGACAACGTCGGTGCGAAAAACTACAACTACGGTCTTTCCCAGCAGCGTGCGGCGAACGTCGCAGGATACCTTCGCGATCAGCGAGTGGCTGCCCGTCGGTTCAAAATCACCGGATTCGGCCCAGATCAGCCCATCGTGAGCAACAGCACCGCGAGTGGTCGTCAGCTTAATCGCCGTGTGACCATCGAGCTTACGCCGCTTCAATAAGACTAAGGAAGCTCGCGGAGGCGGATATTCTTAAACTCAATCGGCGAGCCTTCGGATTCGAGGCAGAGAAATCCTTCCTTCGGATCACAGTTTGCCCCGCCTGAAACTTCTTCACCGTTCACCCAGAGGCGCACCTCGCCATTGAGCGCGCGGATGTAGTAATGGTTCCACTCGTTCGCCGCTTTGGTGAGTCGCTTTGTAGGGAAGCTCCGCGAACCATTCGCTGAAAGTGGGGGGAAGGGCGTCATTTTTACCCCAACAGGGAAGACATCTCCGTGAGAGGTAAACCAATCAGAGGGTTTCCCCTTTTTCTTTTCCCAGTTTTCTTCATAGCCAAGGTCGAGCACTTGCACTTCGATCCCCCTTGGGAGTTTTCCTTTTCCGGCTTCTAGCTCTTGAATCGAATCTGGAGTGGCCCAGATAAAGACACCCGAGTTCCCCGCATGTTTCTTATGCATCCACTCGCAGACCATTTCGAAATTCTGCAGCGGCTCTTTCATCCGGATTACACCGACTGGATCCCCCGTGCAAAAGCCATGCCCGCCTTTCCATTTCCAAGTGTCCGGCTTGCAGTTTACATTAACGAAGTCTTCGCCCGTGATCTCACGCCAGCCGTGTCCGGTGCCATCGATGAATGCCTTTTGCATCACGGGCAGTTCTACGTCCCCCTTTTTTTCCTGAGAAAAGCTCATCGCTCCAAAAATCCCGAGACTCACAATGGCCACGCCTAAAACCGACTGAACAGAAATATGCTGCATTTTTCATTGTTCTCATTTTCGAGATGGAATGTCAGCACAAATTCCCTTTGAGGGCCCTTTTGAAAAGCGTTGCCACTCCACCGCCGCCCGCTAGCCTTGCGGCAACGGATGAAGCGGTTCCGACCATATCTCAAACACTTCCGCCCGGTGCGCTTGCAGTTCATGGGCGGAATCCTCGCGGGCTTGCTTTACGCGCTCGCGACAGGTCTCGGTCTTCCGCTCGCTACAAAAGTCGTTTTTCCCGTCATTTTCAATGAGTCCCCCGAAGGCGAGCTTCACCCGTATCTTGTAAAAACGCAGGAATTCCTCGGGAACCTCTCGCCCGAGCATCTTCTTCTTGCCACTTGTTTGTGGTTGCCCTTGGTCTTTCTGGTGCGTGCATTCGGTGGATACTTTAATGCTTACCTCATCAACTACGTTGGCTACCGCGTGGTCGAGGGGATTCGCGATGAAGCCTTTACTCGGCTCCAAGCCCTGCCCGTTTCCTTTTTCCAAAAGTTCCGCTCCGGTGACCTCCTCGCACGCCTCACGGGTGATACTGAAATCCTCCGTCAGGTCACCGCTCAGGTCAGTGCTGATATTATTAAGCAGCCGCTCACCCTCCTCGGAGCGCTCATTTTCCTGATCTGGGAAGCGACCAAAAACGAGGGGAACTTTGTCGTCATCATCGCGCTCATCAGTATTCCGCTTTGTATTTTTCCGATTCGTCTTGCAGGTAAAAAACTCGCGAAACGCGCTCAAGAACTTCAAGACACCGCTGGCGATCTTAGCGGACAAGTCTCCGAGTCCCTCCAAGCTCCGCTCGAAATCCGCGCTTACAATCTCCAGCAAACGACGCTCGATAAATTCCGAGCCAAGGTTTCCGAACTCATCCGCTACTCGATGAAGGTGATTAAGTACCGCCAGTTCATTTCTCCTGCGGTCGAAGTCGTCGCGGTCCTCGGCTTCACCCTCGCGCTTTACCTTGGGCGCGGCGGCGGCCTCACCATGGAGAGCTTCATGGCCATCGGTGTCGCCCTCTACATGGCTTACGATCCCGTCAAAAAACTCGGAAACGTCAACAGCCTCCTCAAGCAAGGCGAAGCCGCGATCACGCGTCTCGAAACGATCTTCGATGCCGACGACGAGCTCACTGAGAAAGAAAATGCTCATGTTCCAGCGGTCCTCGACGGTGCCATTGTCTTCGATGACGTCCGCTTCGCCTACGGGGAAGACGAAGTTCTGCGCGGCATCTCCACCACCATTTCTCCGGGCGAATGTGTTGCCCTCATCGGTCCCAGCGGCGCTGGAAAATCCACCTGCTTCCACCTCATCCCGCGTTTCTACGATGTTGCCGCTGGAAAGGTCACCGTTTCCGGGCTCGACGTCCGTGATTGGAAAAAATCCGAGCTCCGTGAGCACATCGCCGTCGTCCCGCAGACCCCCGTTCTCTTCACCGGAACGATTCGCGAGAACATCCTCCTCGGTCGCCCCAGTGCGAGTGAGGCAGACGTCGAATCCGCCGCGCAAAAAGCGAACGCGCATGACTTCATCCTCGAGCAAGAAGAAGGCTACGACACCCTCGTTTCCGAAAAAGGCAGCAGCCTCTCCGGCGGCCAACGCCAGCGCATCGCGATCGCTCGCGCCTTCCTCAAAGATGCGCCCATCCTCCTCCTTGATGAAGCGACCAGCGCCCTCGATAACGAGAGCGAAGCGAAGATTCAGGAAGCCCTCGGTCAACTCGTCAAAGGCCGCACCACCCTCCTCATCGCCCACCGCCTCAGCACCACCAAGATCGCCGACCGCATCATCGAATTCGACCGCGGCCAGATTATCAGCGAGCGGAAGGAAGCATGAAGCTCACCCTTTTGATTACGTCAATTGTGAGTGAGCTCAGGCTTGATCAGTTGCATCAGTCTTTGAAGACTGCCATCTTCACCCATTGACATTGGTGATTCCGAGCGTTGTTTTGGGTGAATATTACTTTGGAGCCCGTCAGTCGCGATACCGTGATCGTTATCAGGAGTGGCTGAAAAGTTTCCTCCCTTTCACGCGGATCGCTCAAGTTGGGCATCGCAGAGCAGACGACTTCGCAAGTCTTTGGCAATCGCTTAAAGACCAAGGCACTCCGATTCCTTCGAACGATCTGTGGATCGCGGCACTCGCTTGCCAGCATGATTTGCCCCTTCTGAGTAATGATCATCATTTCGACGATCTCCCCGAAGTGAATCGAGTTTCATTCTAGAGGAGTGATTGATCGGGCGAAAATCAACGCTCCTGCGGCTTGATAACTGAGAAAAATCCGCTAAAAGCCCTCTCCCCGCACGAATCGCGGGCTTCAGTCATGGGAAAAACACTCTACGAAAAGGTCTGGGATGCGCATTCAGTTGGCACCCTGAGCGATGGTCGCACCCAACTCTTCATTGGCACGCACCTCATTCACGAGGTGACCAGTCCGCAGGCTTTCGGCATGCTCCGTGAGCTCGGCCTCAAGGTGAAGTATCCTCATCGCACCTTCGCGACGATCGACCACATTGTCCCGACTGAAAACCAAGACCAGCCCGCCGACCCGCTCGCTGCTGAGATGATCGATGCCATCCGCACGAACTGTGATGACTTCGGCGTCACTTACTTCGATCTCAAGTCTGGAAAACAAGGCATCGTCCACGTGGTCGGACCCGAGCAGGGGATTACCCAGCCTGGTTCCACCATCGCTTGTGGAGATTCCCACACCGCGACTCACGGAGCGTTCGGCGCCATTGCCTTCGGTATCGGAACCACGCAAGTGCGCGACGTTTTAGCCACTCAGACGATGGCGATGGAGTCTCTTAAAGTCCGCCGTATCGAGGTGAATGGTGAGCTCCGTCCCGGCGTTTATGCCAAGGACGTGACTCTTCACATCATTCGTCTCCTCGGTGCTAAGGGTGGCATTGGTTACGCTTACGAATACGCAGGCACGACCTTCGAGAACTTCTCCATGGAAGAACGCATGACCGTTTGTAACATGGCCATCGAAGGCGGTGCACGCTGCGGATACGTCAATCCTGACGCTACCACTTTTGAGTTCCTCAAAGGCCGCCCTTACTCACCCGCCGAGGCTGATTGGGATGAAGCCGTTGCTCGTTGGGAATCCTTCGCATCCGATGCTGACGCAGAATACGATGATGTCATCGTGATCGACGCGGCTGAGATCGAGCCTTCAGTGACTTGGGGGATTTCTCCTGACCACGGTATTTCTATCGGCGAAAACATTCCTGACCCTGCCACGACTTCTGATCCAGAAGAAAAAGCGGTCATCGAAGAAGCTCTTGCCTACATGAAGCTCCCCGCTGGAACTCCGATCAAGGGCATCCCCATCGACGTTGCCTTCATGGGATCCTGCACCAACGGTCGTCTTTCTGATTTCCGTGAGGCTGCCAAATTCCTCAAGGGCAAAAAAGTTTCCTCAAGCGTCAAAGCGATCGCCGTGCCGGGTTCCCAGATCACCGCGATCCAGTGTGAGCAGGAAGGCATCGATAAGGTTTTCGAAGAAGCAGGATTCGAGTGGCGCGCCGCTGGTTGCTCCATGTGTCTTGCGATGAATCCCGATAAGCTCATCGGCGATCAAATCTGCGCTTCTTCCTCAAACCGGAACTTTAAAGGCCGCCAAGGCTCTCCTATCGGCCGGACCATTCTCATGTCACCTGTCATGGTCGCAGCTGCCGCCGTTGAAGGAACAATTGCGGATGCGCGTGAGACCTTCGAGTCTCTCGATTCTTCTGCAGTCGCTTAACATCTTTTTATTTTTAGCAAACCAACCAACCAATCTTATGGCTATTGCACCCATCACTCACGTCTCCGGAACCGCCGTCCCCATCCCCGGCGCAGATATCGATACCGACCGCATCATCCCGGCTCGCTTCATGAAGTGTGTCACCTTTGACGGCCTCGGTGAGTTCGCGTTTTACGACGTCCGCTTCGATCCCGTTTCCGGTGAAAAGACTGAGCACCCTCTCAATGAAGAGCGTTTCAAGGGCGCTTCCATCCTCGTCGCTGGAATCAACTTCGGCTGTGGTTCTTCCCGTGAGCACGCTCCGCAGTCCCTTGCCAAGTATGGCTTCACGGCCGTCATCGCCGAGTCCTTCGCAGAAATCTTCTACGGAAACTCCACCACCCTTGGGCTTCCTTGTGTCACCGGTTCAAAAGAAAACATCGATGCCTTGAAAGCCGCTACCGCCGCAGACGCCACCCTCGAAGTTAAAATCGATCTTGAAGCCATGACCGTTACCGCTGGTGACCTCAGCTTCGCAGTCGAAATGCCAGCCCCGGCACGTCACGCACTCCTCTCCGGAAAGTATGACCCCATCGCCGAGCTTCTCGAGAACAACGAGCAGATCGAAGCAACCGCTTCAGGTCTCGCTTACATTTAATCGACGAGGGCTAAGCACCCACACTTTTTCAGCCGCCTTGCCACCTCGTGGCGGGCGGTTTTTAGTATCGATATGTCCACAAAAGAGCTGGCGATTGATACTATCAATACTCTTTCTGAGAATGCCTCATGGGAAGATGTTGAAGAGCGGATTCGTTTCTTGGCTATAGTTGAGAGAGGGCAGGAGGAGATTCGCAACGGTGAGGTGGTTGCGCACGATCAAGTGAAGGCACTCGTGCAGGAATGGACTACCAAAACGCTTGAACGAAATCCGCACTGTCGGATCTACAGTCGATTGTGAGATATATCGCTGCTCATCATCAAACGGCGCAGAAAGAGACGAAAAACCATATCGCAGGAGCGGAACATCATCACAAATTCGTCCGAATGATGAGCTCTCCAAAGAAAAATCGTGACGGCTACTCTGATGAACACTAGTATTTAATTTGTGATCACGAAAATTTACAGTGCAGCTCTTCTCGGAGTAGAGGCTGCGGAAGTCGAGGTGGAGGTCTCTTCCCGTGATTCGGAGAAGCCGAGCACGATCATTGTCGGGCTACCTGATGCGGCGGTTCGTGAGAGTGCGCAGCGTGTCACCACGGCCTTGACTGCTTCGGCCCTTTCGTTCGGCTATGGGGTGAACACGGTGAACTTGGCCCCGGCGGATTTAAAAAAAGAGGGACCCTCTTTTGATCTTCCGATTGCCTTAGCGATGACTGCTTGTTCGCAGGGTCATGATCTCACCGAGTTGGCCAAGGATATTGTTGTGGTCGGTGAGCTGGCGCTCGATGGCTCCCTCCGTCCAATCAAGGGAGCGTTATCGATTGCGCTTGGAGCGAAAAAATTTGGTCGTCGTCGGATCCTTGTGCCTGCAGCCAATGCCCGTGAAGCGGCGATGGTGAGTGGAATCGAGGTCTATGGAATCGCCAATCTCCATGAAGCTTGGAAATTTATCAGCGGAGAAAAAGCCCTCGCGCCTGAGCCAAAGCCTGCCCTCAATTCCCGCCGCCCGACTGATTCCCTTGTCGATCTTGATGAGGTGAAAGGCCAACATCAAGTGAAGCGCGCGCTCGAGATCGCGGCAGCTGGCGGGCACAATCTCCTGATGGTCGGCCCACCGGGTACTGGGAAATCGATGCTCGCAAAACGGATGGCTACCATCATGCCGGACCTGACGGAAGACGAGGCCATTGAGACCACTCGCATTCATTCAATTGCAGGACTTCTCAATGCCAGCGAGGGGCTCGTGCAAACGCGGCCCTTTCGAGCTCCGCATCACACGATTTCTGATGCCGGATTACTCGGTGGTGGAACGAATCCTGGTCCTGGAGAAATTTCCCTCGCGCATAACGGGGTTCTTTTTCTTGATGAACTTCCCGAGTTTCGACGCTCCACGCTCGAAGTGATGCGCCAACCATTGGAAGATGGCACGGTGACCATTTCGCGAGCGGCAGGGACGTTTGATTTCTCAAGTGATTGTCTTTTGGTGGCGGCTTTGAATCCCTGTCCATGCGGTTTTCATGGGGACTCAAAACGCGAGTGCCGTTGTTCGCCTCGTCAGGTGGAACAATACCGTCAGAAGATCAGCGGGCCTCTTCTAGATCGGATTGATCTTCATGTCGAAGTGCCGCTCATCGACTTCAAGCAGCTCTCCTCAAAGGAAAAAAGTGAATCCTCAGCAGTTGTTCGGGATCGGGTGATGTCGTGCCGGAGGCGCCAGCAGGAACGCTTTTCCGCAAATGCTAGAACGCGAACCAACAGTGACATGGGACCGAAGTTGATGCGTGAGCATTGTGAGATTGATGCGTCCGCAGCGCAGCTGCTGGAACAGGCGATGGAACAGCTGAATTTCTCAGCGCGTGCGCATGATCGAATTTTAAAAGTCGCCCGCACCATTGCGGATCTCGCGGAATGTGAAGCGATTACTGCTGACCATCTGTTGGAAGCAATCCAGTATCGAAGCTTAGATCGGAAGTTGAGTTTCTCGTAAATCCTCCGGCGGTGAGGGCGTGACATAGCTTGTCGAGATGAGACCAAGCCATTGATGAGGTGCTACTGCCAAAAATATGTTCTCAGAAAGAGAATGGTGCCGAACATGATGATGGTGGTGCCAAAGGTTTGACCTCCTTGTGGGAGCACGAAAAATCCCAGCGGGATGAAGGGGAGATACACGGAGCGCATCTTCACAAAGATCCGGTGCCGATAGTCCATGAGTAGGGTCGTCGGGTGCTTATCGATTGAGCCAAATGATCGAGGCCCCTTCGGTGTGTCGGTCGGAAGCAAACCGGGCTCCTTCGGTCTTCTCTACCAAATGCCGCATGTATGAGCGGGCTCGTGGTCCAATCACAGAGATGCCAGTGCGTGATCCATAGCCGTGGATGATTTTAAGACCCGCATGGCGGTAGTAAATCGCATCATCAAAGGCGCGATCAATCTTATCCTTTGCTTGTTCCCAAGTTTCTCCGGCGTGCGCGATATCGACTTCTAAAATGCCCAGTTCTACGACTCTGCGCGGCCCAAGATCGTGATCGCATTTTGGACAGGCCGAAAGTTCCATCGCTTCCAGAGGGAATCCACAATCGACACACTCACGCATGTGCGAAAGGAAGCACCAATCGGCTTCAGAAGAAAATTGAAAATCACGTTTTCCTTTTGAGTGGGAGTTTTACCCTCTCGCCATGTTTAAGGGAGTTCCCCTTTAATCTGCTGCTCGCGCCTTATTTTAGCGACAGCACATGGCGTTCTGCTTTCTGTGCTCATTGCTATATCCAGCTATTTCTCGGGAAAGCATGGCGAGAAAGCTGCATTCCAATTTTCAGTGAATGAGTCGTATGAAAGGGTCTGGAGTAAGCACTATGGTAATGCAGCCCTTAAGCGCGTTACTCTAGATGAGGTAGACTTGAGGATAAAAAGACATCGAAAAAACTAATTTAGAGGACGATATTTTCTTATCTTTATTTAGTGTTTTTTCATGAAGGGAATAAGCCTCATAATCTTCTCATTCGTAGTTCAGACTGTCGCTGCTGCTTCACCTCTCCCAACGCCAGAGGAAATTCTAGCGCAAGAAAGGCCCGCTGATTGGCCGGAGTGGGTTGATGTTTCGATGGATCGTACGGTCTTTAAGACCGAAGAGCACCGGAAGCAATTTACGGAGTCCTTCAAAAAAGCTCCCTCTGTGTTCATCGAGACTTCTACGGAGCACCTCTTTGGTCCAGAAGGGCTATACCGACTTAAAGACACTCGTGAAAAGGTCGCTGAAGTTCCAGCGACTGTGACCTACCATCATCCAACTCAAAAAGGATTTACGATTCGTTGTGCGGTGCTGCCACAGGGGAGTGGAAGTCGCACCCAATCGGAAAAGAGAAATTTCCGTCTCAAATTCGCTCAGAGATTCGGAGCATCCTCGTTGAAATTCCCGCTCTTTTCACCTGAAAAAACGGAAGAAT
>JBDNAW010000045.1:0-3388 GCA_039768255.1 Akkermansiaceae bacterium
GAAGTCGGCATTGCCATCGAGCGCGGCGTTCAACTCATGCGCTTTGAAGGAAACGTCGTTGAGCAGAACAAAGGTAAGCAAGTTTGGAAAGATGCGATCTTCCCAGAACCTACAGAAACCGAGAGCATCAGCGTTCCTCCTCCACCTCCAGCTTTGCAGGAATAAGAGTGGCATAATCGAGCCCCTCGCCGTAAATCTTTGACATGCGTCAGTCGGTCAAAAGCCTACTCAATAGTGATTCCGCTCAAGGCACCGTCGAACTCAGTGGGTGGGTTCGCACTCGTCGTGATTCTAAAGAATTTTCCTTCCTCGAGCTTAACGATGGGTCCTCTTTGCAAGGCATCCAAGTGATTATCGATTCTGGAATCCCGGGATCAGAAGATGTTTCTAAAATGTCAACTGGCGCTTCCGTCAGCATCATCGGAGAACTCGTCGAAAGCCCCGGAAAAGGTCAGAGCTGGGAAGTGCATGCTACTGAAGTGAAGCTGATCGGTGACGCTCCCGATGACTTCCCTCTTCAGAAAAAGGGCCACTCACCGGAATTCCTCCGCTCCATCTCCCACCTCCGCCCGCGCACAAATCTTTACGGTGCCCTTTTCCGGATGCGGAGTCGCCTCGCTTACGCGGTCCATCGCTTTTTCAACGAGCGCGATTTCACCTACGTTCACACTCCCATCATCACCGCGAGTGATTGTGAGGGTGCAGGTGAGATGTTCCAAGTCACCACCAATGCAGCCGGAAACCCTGAGGAAGATTTCTTTAAAAAACAGACCTACCTGACAGTCAGCGGACAGCTTGAGGGGGAAACCTTCGCTTGTGCGCTCTCGAATATTTACACTTTCGGGCCAACCTTTCGGGCCGAGAATTCAAACACCACACGCCACGCTTCAGAATTCTGGATGATCGAGCCTGAGATGGCTTTTTGTGATATCGAAGGCGACATGGACCTCGCGCAGGCCTTCATCAAATTCCTCATCAAAGACGTCTTAGAGAACAACGCGGGTGACCTTTCGATCTTTGAAAAATTCGTGGATAAAGGCCTCCGGCCGCGCCTTGAAAAGCTCGCCGGGAGTGACTTCGCTCGGATGACATACACCGAGGCTGTCGACAAACTACTCGCCAGCGGAAAAAAATTTGAATTTCCGGTGAAATGGGGCGTGAACCTCCAATCCGAACACGAGCGTTATTTATGCGAAGAAGTCGTGAACGGTCCCCTCACTGTTTACAACTACCCGAAGGAAATTAAACCCTTCTATATGCGCGCGAATGACGACGGCAAAACAGTCACCGCGATGGACGTCCTAGTCCCCGGAGTTGGTGAAATCATTGGCGGCAGCCAGCGGGAAGAACGCTACGATGTTCTCAAGGCCAACATGGAAGCCCATGACCTCTCGCTCGAGAACTACGGCTGGTATCTTGACCTCCGGAAATATGGCACTGTTCCTCACGCTGGCTTCGGTGCCGGATTCGAACGACTCCTCATGTATGTCACCGGAATGCAAAACATCCGCGACGTCATCCCATTTGCGCGCACACCCGGCAGCTGCGAGTTTTAGAGGTTGAACCCCAAACGGGGCACACCAACTCAGCCCAAGGTGACGCCCCGAGTGTTAGAAGGTGGAATCAGCAGAGCGCTGAGAGTGCGCCACATTTCCCTCATTATCCATGAGGCCATGAGCCCATAAGCTTCTACGAAAAACTCTCCTCTTCCCGCACTGGGGACACCGCCCCTCGCGCCAATCCTAACAAGACCATTCGCCTTTTATATTGACTATAATGATTTTTTATTTTCATGTCAGATATGAAAATAAAATATTTAGGATCTGCCATGGTGGTTTTCTCTCTTCCCGTATTCGCACAGCAGAAGCTCACTGAGAGAAAAAAATCCGCCACCACAAAAACTCGTGTTGTTTTGGAGAAGAATCCGAAAGGCTTGCTTCTCGCAAAATTCAAGTCGGGCAAATTCACTTCTGAGCGAATTCTTCATGACCTCGACGGCGATGGATGGTGCGACATCTGGTGCTCGCTTTTCCAAAAGGAAGTGGAACATCGCTCGAAGACGATCGACACGGATCGGGACGGCCTCACCGACTACGAGGAAATGGTTCTCATGCGAAACCCTACTGTTACTGAAAAAGAACCTCGGAAGCTGACCCGATGGGGGCTCACTATGCAAAAGCGCGAAGCTGCAGCTGCAAAGATTATGCGCATGGCTGAACTCAAAAAGACATGGCCGAAAAGAAAACAAAAATTCGATCTAAATTTAGCTGAAGGGTTTGCGCCAGATGCAGCAGAAGATCCCGACTCAATTCGCCCTGACAATCGCCAGTGGCGAAAGAAAATCGAAGCCCGAAAAGCAAAAGCCACGAAAGAGAAAGCACAGCGCAGAGCCACCTTAGATGCGATCAAGCGAAAGCATGGCATCGATGCCCACCATGACAAAGGAACTTTAGTCGGTGAATCTGAAGTGGCTGGTCCAATCTTCATGAAGCCGCAGGATGCCCTTTCCTCTAATTCGGCATTCGTCGATGACCTTTGGCCGTCTGGTCTCTACGCATGGCAGAATCCAGCGTTCAGCCGTAATCTGACAGGAGCAGGAATTGAGGTCTCAGTATTTGAGGCCTTTGAGTCTTCTGGTGCTGCTGGAATTAGGCTTGGTCATACGGAGCTAACTGGCAGGGCCTCACAGCCCGATGGAAGTCTACCCAGTAACCACGCTACCGCCGTTGCGAGCGTCATCATTGGTGGGGGAAATCTTGATGTGTTCCAAGGTGGCACCAACCAAGGGAAACTACTACGGGGAATGGCATACGAAGGAAATGTTACAGGGCACGATTTAGAAGACTTCATTGATGAAACCTCTGACTCAGTTCTTGCTGGACACCGTTTTTCGAACCATTCCTACGGTGTTCCTGGGGGGTGGCAAATTCGCAATTTTGGCGGTGTTAATCGTTGGTTTTGGCCTTTGAACCAATTCAATGAAGATCCTCGTTTAGGGACATACTCAGAAAGCATGGCTGGAGGCGTTTCCTCCGAGGACTTAGATGAGTTTGTTTATTCTGTAGAAACTCAACTCCCTGTCTTTGCTTCTGGAAACCCTAATAATTTCGGGCCGAATCAGCCCGTCGTTTACGTTGTTGAGGTGAATGGGTTTCCTCAGAATTCAAATACCCCCCGCGAAGGGTTTAATGGAGATAAGGGGTTTGATACGGTGATCTCCCCATCTACCGCCAAAAATGTTCTCACCGTTGGCTCCTTCACGGATATCAATTTCGGAAACAATAATCTACACGTCTCTGATTTTAGTGGAACAGGACCCACCGATGACGGGTGGCTTAAACCTGAGATCGTATCTGTTGGTCAACGAAATCAGACCCTCGGCTTCCTC
>JBDNAW010000046.1:0-18240 GCA_039768255.1 Akkermansiaceae bacterium
TTAAGGGTTTTTTTCATAGGGGGGGGGATCGTTGTTATTTTTTTGGGGGGGAATGAAAGCCAAAGACTAAGGCTCAATAGAGACAGAAGTTCCGATACCTGTCTTTTCAAAGACAATTGGAATAGCGGCGTAGTGAGTGCGAATACAGCCATGAGAGGCGTAACGACGAGTGACGTTTCCTTTGTGCATACCAATGCCATCATTGGTTAGACGCATCCAGTAAAGCATTGGTGCGCCAAGAAATTCACCATCAGGAGGAACTTCGTCTTCACGAGAATCAGCATCAGATTTGATGACCTTTCCATCTGCATCGAGGATTTTTCCGTAGAGGTTCGAGCGTTTATCTTTGACTCGTTCGATGACTCGATATTCTCCAATTGGTGTGTCATGCTGATCCTTCATGCCGGTCGAAATGCGATAGTCCATGGCGATTTCATCTCCGACTATCAGGAAACCGCGCTGATCATCTACATCGATTTTCACCTTCGTGTTTGATGGGTCGGCTTTTGCTAAAAGTGATTCGTTTTTCCACGCGCGAGTAGTTCCAGGGTAGTTTTTCCATTTAAACGCCTCATAGCTTCCAACTGGATGAGGGTTTACAATTTTCTTGTCAGGCTCAGCTTTTTTAAAGGCGGAGCGTGATCCACAACTGCTCAGAGTTATGACTAAAAGAGACGAAAAAGAGATTGCTTGGAGGGTAGAAATCAACGTCATAAAAAGTATTTGATATCACAAATTATAAGATGGTTCACTTGAACACAAGCGGCAAGAGGAGGTATTTTAGTGTTGGGAAAACAGCATTTAAAATTTGACTTAATGTTTAATTGCTGTTTTTTTAGCACAGTCATGAAGTTGCTTGAATGTTTTAAGAATCACTGGAGGAAAAATTCGGCTCTAGTAGGGCTAGGCCTCATCGTTGGCTGGTTAGGGAGTTGTGCAGAAAGTGGAGCTGGATATACGTCGCCCAGTGCTGCGCCATTACCTGTCATGAAGGGAAGTGTATCTGAGGCTCAGACATCTCGAGCTACGGATTTTGCAGATCATAATAATCGTCCAGGCCTCGCAACGGGGTGGGGGAATGATGTTCGTTCGCCGATGGGTTTCACGGAATTTCTTAGAGAGGCGAAGCCCGCTGGCACAGCGATCATTCGCTACAATGACTCTAAAGGAGCAAAGGCTATGGGAACCCATATCAATCGTTGGAACCGGTCTGGCATGCAGCCAGCGGTCAACGGTCTGGTCTCATGGGGGGTTAAAAGCGGTGGATGGCTGTTGAAGAATGAGAGTTGGCGCGGTGAGCGTTTTGTGAGGGGAACTCATGGCCGGAGCTACTCGTTACTTGTGAAAAATTTGTCAGAGTCTCGTCTCGAAATTGTCCTGACTGTTGACGGCCTTGATGTCATGGATGGAAAAACGGGGAGTTTAAAAAAGCGGGGCTACATCGTCGCTCCTGGAAAGACTCTTGAAGTGAAAGGATTCCGACGCAGCACGGATGCGGTGGCGGCCTTTAAGTTTTCGACTGTCAGTGCTTCTTATGCGAATCAGAGACACGGGAATACCAGAAATGTTGGAGTGTTGGGGCTCGCAGTCTATCCTGAAAAAGGGGTGAATCCTTGGCAGGAGCGAGTATCGCGGCGCACGGCACGGGCCTTTGCGGAAGAGCCGATGTATCGCGCTAACACGACGACCGATTGAGCTTTCTGATGAATACCAATACCCAATTGATCGCGGTGATTATTATCGCCGCAGCTGGTGGAGCATAATCGAGTGGTTTTTTGATCTAAGCGTCGTCGACATTGTGTCCAGCTTCCTCAAGAGCGAGGGTGGCGGCTCCGATGATTCCCGCTTCATTACCAAATCGGGCAGGGAGAATCTTGAGGTTGTCTTTAAACGGCCCGCTGAGTTGGGAGCGGAGAACCTGATCAAGTGGCGCAAAGAGGGTGGAGCCAGCTTTTGCGATTCCGCCACCGATGACGATTGCTTCGGGATTGAGGAGCCAGCAGCAGTTCATGACTGCGGTGGAAAGCCAAGTGGCGACATCTTCCCAAATTTTAAGAGCGATTTCATCCTGTAACGCAGCCGCTTTTGCTAAAGCGGCAGGGCTGCATTCTTCGGTCGTCTTAGTGACTCCTGCAGCAGCGTAAGTTTCTACGGCGTGAGCGGCAATCTCTCGATTTCCAACGTATTCTTCAATCGCTCCGTTGTTTCCATATGTTCCGGGTTTCCCCTGAAAGTGGATGGAGGTCTGGCCGAGTTCTCCGGCGACGAATCCGGCTCCACGGACCATTTGATTATTAACGACGAGCCCTCCACCGACTCCGGTTCCGAGAGTGAGAGCAACGAGGTGCTTGAGGCCACGACCACTTCCACGCTTCCACTCGGCGTAAGCCATGCAGTTCGCATCATTTTCGACGGTGACGGGAAGCTCGGTAAGTTCTTCGAGGCGGTTTTTGAGTGGGATGCGCTGCCAACCTTGAACGTTGGTGAGATTATGCACGAGACCAGTTGGGAAATCGACGAAGCCGGGCATTCCGACTCCAATCGCGGCAACATTTGGGTGACGTGAGCGGAGATCGACGACGACTTTGGCAATTTCCTGAATGAGAGGCTCGGCCTCGGTGTATTTCTGAGTGTCGATAGGTTCAGCATCCTCGATGACATTGCTACGGTACAGAACTCCAGCTTTCACTGTGGTTCCGCCAAAATCGATTCCAATTGCCAAAGGGACGTCACTCATGCGCAGCGATCTTAGAGGAGGTCGCGGGGTGGTAACACGCTTTTTTCTGGATTTGGTGATTTCTCAGGCCAATTTCGAGAATGCCATCGAGCGTAAGATGAGGGTAAAGGTGTTTAATCTCCGGCATTCCAGCACTGATTAACTCAGCATCCCCTCCTGTGGCGATAATGTGTGGTTCTCCTCCGAGCTCGGCTTTGATGGAAGAAAGAATTTCCCGAATGAGTCCTCGGTAGCCGATGACGGCACCGATTTGCATGGCGTCCTCGGTACTTTTCCCAATCGCGGATTTTGGCTCAGCGAGCTGGATTGAGGGCAAGAGTGCAGTGCGGCGGTGGAGGTAGTCGCGTAGCGAGGCCGTGCCGGGTGCGATTGCCCCTCCGAGGTAGTCACCTTTTTCATTAGCGACATCAAAAGTAACGGCAGTCCCAAAATCGATGACGATTGCGGGTCCTCCGAATCGTGAAATGGCGGCGACGGTGTTGGCGAGCCGGTCTGCACCGATCTGCTCAGGTTTTGGGTAGTCGATTCGGATGGGCATTTCCGAATGGCAAGAAATCCGATGGCAAGGGACTCCAAGAGTTTGCTCTAAGAGTTTTGCGGCTTTCGGGACGACTGAACAGATAGTCGCAATTTGATAAACTCTCCCGTCCAGAGAATCTTTGATGGTTTCTTGAGTCAGTTCCTGCGTGGGTATGATCGCGCGCCAGTCTGAGATGAAATCACCTTCTGCGAGTGCGAACTTGGTTCGCGTGTTTGAGTTGTCGATCAGGAGATGCATTAGCGCTCGAGGATCTCGACTTCGTAGCCATCGGGGTCGGTCACGAAAGCCATCTTACGTTCGCCGGAAGAAAATTTTTCTTTCCAGCCTCCGGGCCAAATTTCGATGCCGCCTTTTTCCAGATCATCACAGTAAGAAATAATGTCTGGCACGCCGACAGCGGTGTGCATGAGATCCTCGGGCACGGTGACCTTGTATTCAGGTGAATAGGTGAGCTCTAAAAAGTGGTCGTTGCCAGGAAGGTGGAGAAAGGCAAGTTGGTTTCCCTGTGGAGAGGTTTTTTGCTGGCCGAGCTCGAAGCCGAGTTGCTGATAGAACGCGATGGAGGCATCTGGATTAGAAACTCGAATACGGGTGTGAAGAAATGAAATCATGGAGCTAAGTTAGGACGGATCAGGAAAATGTCCAGAATTCGGAGTTAAGCCAAGATGTCCTTTACGATGTGGCCGTGGACGTCGGTGAGGCGGAAGTCGCGGCCTTGGAAGCGGGTGGTGAGCTTGGTGTGATCGAACCCTAGGAGGTGGAGCATGGTGGCGTGGAAGTCATGGACATGGACGTTGTCCTCGATGGCATTGAAGCCGAGGTCGTCGGTTTTTCCGTGGTTTACACCACCTTTAATACCGCCTCCGGCGAACCACATAGTGAAGGCGTTGGGGTGATGGTCGCGTCCATCGTTCCCTCCTTGGACCATGGGGGTGCGGCCGAATTCTCCGCCGAAGATGACAAGGGTGTCTTCGAGCATGCCGCGTTGTTTGAGGTCTTTGATGAGAGCGGCGCAAGCTTGATCGACGTCTTTGCAGTTTCGCTTGAGTCCATTCGTGAGTCCGCCGTGCTGATCCCATGACTCGTGAAAAAGTTCGACGAAGCGGACACCCTTTTCGATGAGACGACGGGCGAGGAGGGCGTTGTTTGCGAAGCTTCGCTTGCCGGGTTCTGCGCCATACATTTCTTGAATGTATTTTGGCTCGAGTGAAATGTCGGTGATTTCGGGTGCGACTTCCTGCATCCGTGCAGACATTTCGTAAGAGGCAATGCGGGTCTGGATTTCGGGATCGCCGACGGATTCGAAGTGGCGGTGGTTGAGCTCGTTGATGGCATCAATGACGGCGCGGCGGTTGCCCTTATTGATGCCTTTTGGATTGGAAAGATAGAGGACAGGATCGCCGACGGAGCGGAACTGGACGCCATCGTGAACGGAAGGGAGGAAGCCGGAGTTAAAGTTCGCGGTGCCACCGGAGGGGCCTTTGGTTCCAGAGGACATGACGACGAAAGCAGGGAGTTCTTGGGTGTCACAACCGAGTCCGTAAGTGACCCATGACCCGAAGGAGGGGCGGCCGAATTGTTGCGATCCGGTGGACATTAGGATTTGAGCCGGGGCGTGGTTGAAGGCCTCGGTGTGCATGGAGCGGACGACCGAGATGTCATCAGCAACGGATCCGATGTGCGGGAGGATTTCCGCGAGTTCGGTTCCGGCTTGGCCGTATTTTTTGAACTTAAATTTTCCGCCGAGGAGATTGTTATCTGGCGAAATGAAGGCGGATTGGTAGTCCTTGAGAAGTTCAGCGGGAGGTTTGGTTCCGTTGAGTCGAGAGAGGGTGGGTTTGTGATCAAAAAGATCGAGGTGGCTTGGCGCGCCGCCCATGAAAAGAAAGATGACGTTTTTTGCCTTAGCTGGGTGATGGCCGCCCTTTGGGGCGAGAGGATTATTGGGGGCTCGTTGTGTTCCATGGGCACTTTGAGCGAGAAGTGAAGTGAGGGCGATGGAGCCAAGGCCCATGCCGCAGTCTTTCATGAACCAGCGGCGGGAGTGGGCCTGCTGGATCTGATCGAGGGTAGAAAGAGGAATGTTCATGGTGACTAGTTCTTGGAAATGGTTTCGTCGAGATTGAGGAGGGCTTGCGCAACGGCGGTGGCTGCGGCGAGATCGACAGGGTCGTGCTGAGTGATGTCGACAGAGATGGGCTTGTAGGTGTCGATCAGAGTTTTGGCTGAGTCTTTATCCTGAAGGTAGGCCTTACGCTGTTGCTCGAAGAGTTGAGCGAGAATTTGCGTTTCCTGCTCGTTTGGAACGCGGGAGGTGCAGCGCTCGAAGGCTTTGGCGAAGTCTTTTCCATCCTTCAGGATAAGGTGGCCGAGAGCGACGGCGGCTTCGACCGACATTTCTTCATTGAGGGTGACGAGCGCCTGAAGCGGAGTGGTGGAAACGGTACGGCGGACGCAGGCGGCATCGCCAGTAGGCGCATCGAAGGCGACGAGCATGGGATAGGGGACGCTGCGGAAACGGAAGGTGTAAAGAGCCCGGCGGTAGCGCTGCTCGTCTTGCTCGGTGAACCAAATCTTAGGACCGTAGGAGCTGGGCTTTTGGAAGAGGAAATCGGGCGCGGGTGGGAAGACAGCGCGGCCTCCGACCTGGTGATGGATGAGGCCGGAGGCAGACAGGTGAATATCACGGATGGTCTCGGCTTTCACTCGCAGGCGAGGGCCGCGCGCGATGAGCCGGTTGTAGGGATCGCGTTGGCTGAGGAGAGATTCATGACGTGAGAGCTGCTGGTAAGTGGCACTGGAAACGATGAGGCGGTGAAGGTGTTTCATGCTCCAATCGTTTTCCATGAATTCCACAGCGAGCCAGTCGAGGAGTTCGGGATGAGAGGGACGCGGGCTTTGGAGGCCGAGGTCCTCAGTGGTTTCGACGAGGCCTTTTCCGAAGTAACCCTGCCAGATGCGGTTCACAAAAGTTCGCGCAGTGAGTGGCGACTTGGCATCGACAAGCCACTTCGCGAAGGTGAGACGCGAGGAGGAGTCACCTTCTGGGAGAGGATGGAGAAATTCGGGAACGTGAGGTTTGACGATGTGCTTCGGCTGGCTCTGCTCGCCACGATCAAAGAGACGGGTGACGCGTGGTTGCGCGACCTTACTCGCGACGAGCGCGGGAGTGGGCTTGGGATGTTTTCTCCAAACTTGTTCGATACGATCAGTGAAGGCGACGAGGTCGGGTTGTGATTTCAGCCAGTGGCTAAAGAGGAGAGTTTTTTGCTCGGCGGTACGCTGCTTGGAGAGGAGCGCTTCTTTGACGAGCGGTGGGAGGTGGTCGAGCGCGTTGGGCAGAGTCTTGGCGAATGAGAGACGGAAGCGGCCGATGTTGAAGGTCTGATTGTCGTCGGAATTCCAACCGCCGTGGCGCTGGCCGAGCTGCGTGCGGAGGATGAGCTTTCCGGGGTTGGCGAGAGGCTCAGCCATTTCAAAAGTGATTACTTGGGGAACGTTCGAGCGGCCGGGGCCTTGATCGGTGGTCCATGCGGTTTTATTTGAGCCGTCGATGGCGTAGTCGGCACGACCAGTGATACGGTCATCCTTACTTCGCTTGTGGTTCAGAGGGTAGAGCATGGGGTTGAGCTTGGCATCGGGAGGATTTACGGAAGCGGTGGCTTTGACGAATTTGACGGACTTGAGCGAGTTGGCATCGGGGCCTGCTTGGAGTTTGTATTCCGAGAGAGCTGCAGTGCCAGCGAGGGAACGACCTGGCCCGTTGAGAGAAAGGTAAGGATGGTTCAGAAGCTCGATGCGGACGGAACGAGCATCGGCCATTTCGGTTTCGCCCGTGAAGGGTGCATCCATCATCGTGGCGGCGTAACCTTGGTTGATGAGGGAGCCGTCGGGGAGGTTTTGATACTTCTGACCGTCATCACCAATTTGGGAGATGCTTTGCGTGACCCACTCGGTGTATGGGAGGGATTGGAGGTCGTCTTGCCATTTCTGGAAGCGGGTCTGCCAATCAGCAGTGGCGTTTTTGGCTTCCGTTTCGATGGCGGTGATTTCTTTTTTCAAGTCTGCGGCGGTGCGGTGTTGGCTTTGATTAAAGGCCGGGTGGGAGGCTTCGCTGATGGTGTTTAGGAAGGCGAACATGCCGAAGTATTCGTCATGAGTAAGCGGGTCATATTTGTGGGTGTGGCACTGAGCACACTGGGTGGTGAGGCCGAGGATTCCTTTTCCTACGGCATCCATGCGATCGAAGATTCCTTCCACGCGGAACTGCTCGGGCTTCGCTCCGCCTTCTTCGTTGGACATGGAATTCCGCAGGTAGCCGGTGGCGATGATGTCATCTTGAGTGGCACTAGGTAGGAGGTCTCCGGCGATTTGCTTGATGATGAAATCGTCGAAAGGCATGTCCTCATTGTGTGCCTTTACGACCCAGTCGCGGTAAAAGTGCATGTAGCGAGGGAGGTCTTTTTCATAACCTGCGGAGTCGGCATAGCGGGCGACATCGAGCCAGTCACGCCCCCATTTTTCTCCGAAGTGAGGAGAGGAGATGAGTTGGGTGATGAATTTTCCCGGAACGGTGGAGTCGGCTTTTGATAGTTGCTCAAGCGTGGGGGGAAGTCCGGTGAGGTCGAGAGAAAGGCGGCGCATGAGGGTGCGCGGGTCGGCTTTTTTAGAGGGGGAGAGGCCTTCTTTTTCGAGAGTAGCGAGGATGAACTGATCGATGGGAGTCTGTACCCATACGGGATTTTTCACCTCTGGAAGAGCGGGGCGGGTGGGTGTTTCAAAAGCCCAATGCGTTCCCCATTCAGCGCCTTCGTTGATCCAAGCTTCGATGAGGGAAATTTGCTCAGGGGTGAGGGGGTCTTTCTTTTCGAGCGGAGGCATGTGTTCGTCCTCATCGCTGGAGGTGATTCGCTGAAAAAGAAGAGAGATTTTGGCATCACCGGGAACGAGGGCAGGGCCGGAGTCTCCACCTTGAATGGCAAGCTCCCGCTGATCGAGGCGGAGTTCGGATTCAGCTTTGGTTTCATCAGGGCCGTGGCAGGCGTAACAGTTATTGGAAAGGATGGGCTGAATCTCCGTAGCGAAGTCGATCTTCGCGACCACGGGGAGGGAGAGGGCCACAGTGAAGGCGAGGAGTCTCATGCGTCTAAATGATACGTGAATGATTTGCTTTTTTCCATGATATCCGTGTCGTTTTTTGGTATTTTTCGCTCATGAGAGAGATTGCGAAATTATTCAATTATCTGCCAATGGTGGTGTTTTGGGTGAAGAACACGGAGGGTAAATTTGTGCAGTGCAATCGCGGTTTTGAACTCCTTCACGATCTCGCTTCAGGAGAAGTGATTGGGAAAACAGATTACGACCTTCATCCGGCAGCGGTTTCTGCGAGGTATCAGGCGGAAGATGCGCTCGTGATTGAGCGGGATGAACCTCTGACCGACCAGGTGTGGATGGTGCCGGATGGAAAAGGCATCCTGAGATGGTGGATTTCGAGTAAAACTCCGGTAAGAGATGAGTCAGGTGTCGTGACCGGAGTAGCGGGGGCGATGTATGAGATTTCGACGGCCGCCGGAATGTTTGGGCCGTATCAACGGCTAGAAAAAGCACTCACGATGCTGCATGAAAATTATGCCGAGAGCTTGAAGGCGAGTGATTTGGCAAAAGTCTCGAACCTCTCGCTGAGTCAATTCAATCGGGTCTTTTGGGCCACGATGGGGACATCAGCGAAGGATTATCTTTCCAACCTCAGGGTCGAGATGGCGAAGAGTCTGCTTCTGCGATCGAATAAAAAGCTCGCAGAGATCGCGACGGATGTGGGGTTTTACGATGGGAGCGAATTTGGAAAACGCTTTAAAAAACGCGAAGGGGTGACACCGCGTTCATATCGCATGCGTTTTCAAAAGTGAAGAAGCTAAGGCGTTTTGATAACCCGCACGCGAGCGTAAATTTGCTGCTGAGTTGTTTCAGGGAGGAGCCATAGCTGTTTAAGAGCATTGGATTGCGCTTCGGTGGGTGAGCTATGTAAGGTTGTATTTGTTTCCCAGTTTTTGAGATCGGGAGAGGTTTCGATGATGACATCGACTCCGCTGGCGGTTCGAAGACGGGAAACTTGGAAGAAGCGATCACTCCCAGAATTGACGATTATTGGTTCATGATCGCCTAGCGCGAAGCGAAGAAGATCAGAGTTTTCTTCAGGCTCGATTTGTTCGGTGGTGCCGGGCGTTCCGCCGGGATTGAGGCTGATGAGCCAATTTTCTGGAAGCGAGGGATCAGGGTTGGCCTTGGGATTGGCGAGGACAAAAGAGAAGCCTTTTCGGTCTGGGAGACTGCTCCACGGTGCGTCGCGTTCCCATTTGAATTCTTGAATGGTGGAGTCGTCATTGGCGAGGATGCGGAGGGTTTCACCTTCATTCTGAAGTCCTCCTTCGAATTCGGCACGGGTGATGACGATGCGTTCACCCGGAGTCAGGAGGCGATCAATCGGGAACTCGTAAGTAATGCCACGATCAAAACGAACTCCGGCGAGCGAGATCGTTTGATCGCTGATGTTGAGGAGCTCGATGAATTCATCGTCTTCTTCGCTGCCCGGTGGGTCTGGCATAAATTCGGCGATGACGAGGTTTTCATGGCTCGCAGGTATGGCGGGAATAAAGGTGGCCTCTGTCAGGGCACTCCAGATGGCTCCATTGAGGGAGCGAGATTTGATGAGCGTGGGGGAGGTGATGTTCAGGTCAGGTGTCTCGATTTCTTCTGCGGTGAGGTCGAGATCGAGGCCCATGTCACTGCTGTTGGTGCGGACGTTGTGGAGTTCAATCGCAAGGGTGTTTTGTCCAGCGATGAGAGCGTCTGTAGGGAGGAAGAATTCATCATAAACGCCTTCATTTCCATCGGAGAGGCTGAGCGTGTCATGAAAGATTTCACCTTCGGGCATGTTGTCGCGAAGGACTTCGATTCCATTGAGATGAAAAATGGCGCCGCCATCGAGATTTGCTGAAAGCTTGAGGGAGAGGAAGGATGAGGGATCGGTGATTTCGAATTGCTTTCGAAAGTAAGCAGTCACCACTGGCCAGTCATTCATGGTGGTGGCAATGGTGGTATTTGTGACTCCTCCGTAGCCGATGGGGGCTGGGCCGTTGCGCCAGGTCGAGGAGTCGAAGTGAGCCGCTTTCCAATCTGCAGGTGCAGCGATGTCTTCATCATTAAAGTCCCAAGTGTCGGCACGATTGATGAGGGTGATTTGGCTTTTCGTGCCAGTGGTTGGGGAAGCTGTCGGGCTCACCGTTCCGCCTTCGAGGCGTGGATCAGAGCCATCGGTGGTTAAGTAAGTAGTGCCAGCGTATCCGGTGATGAGGAGTGGGAAGCCGTCGCTGACGTGTCCTCCGTGAGTGTTGAAATCTGGTGCGTCGATACTCGGGTAAAGATTTGCGGTGCGCAGTTGGTTGAGAACGGTCGTGGTGCGACTCGGGAAAAACTGCGTGTTCATCCAATTGAGTGTGGCGGCCCATTCATTGGTGATGGTGTAAGGTGCGGCCGCACGGTTGCGGTCTCCCCAACGTGCGGATTCGGCGATGAGATCAGGTTTAATTTCTTCAATGCGAGCATTGTAAAGTTCCGCAGATCGTTCGGCAGTGAAGGTGCCATCATTGAAAAGGTGCTTGCGAACACGGTCGGCGAAACGAAGACGGTATTCGCTATTTTGACGAAGATCATGATGGAGCTCAGTAGCGTGATAAGGCCATTGGCGATCTATATTGGTATAGGTGGCGGTCATATTGCCGAAGTTATCGCCAAGACCACGCTCACCATCCCAGACGTAAAATTGCCAGCCGTCACCTGAGCCACGACGACTTCCAGCGCGCCAGTTTTTCGCCCAATCGACATTGCCCATCCAGTTGTTCAGGATTTGGTAATCGATGAGATTATTGAGATCGAGAAGCTCTTGAATTTCGGCATATTTTTCCGGAGTGGAAAGTCCGCCACGTGAGAGGTCGAACATTTGATTCCACGAAACGTCATCGCCGTCACTGACTTCGTTCGCTTGTTTGACGATATCGTAGTCCTCCTCATTGCCGCCGAGGTGTTGGGAGAGGAAGTGGGCATCCACGCGTTCGATCAGAGTGTAAAGTCCCCAGTAAGCACCGTTGAGATAAAGGTGAAAGTATTCCAGGTGAGCGGTGAGATTGCCCATGTCTGCTTGGCAGTCTTTGTAGAACTGATCGCGCACGTATTGCACGTTTCGGCGAGTTCCGATGGCAGAGGAAGTGGTTCCGGGAAAACTCCAGCTTTCACTATTGCCACCTCGTAAAATGACATCATCGAAGGTGTCGACATCGGTGCGGGAGAAGAATTTCCCCTTGATTTTTGATGTGCCGTATTCGCGGCGTGAGGTGATGCGGAAGTGGTGCTTGTAGCGATCCGGCTTACGCGCGAAATTGCCTCCGATCCGGATTCCGGCATTAATCTGTTTGTCGCTCTCACGCGGAAAACCAATGAACTCGACTGAGCAAGCGCGCTCCCATTCACGGGGCTCACCTTGGTTCGGGATGAACTGGCTTCCAGTCCCTCCCAAAGGATTTGGGTAAATTCCGCCAATTGCGGGATCGGTGCTTTCATTCCATAAGTCTTCGGGTGGGAGGACGACCGAGATTGTAGGGTGGTTTTGGAGTGCGGCTTTTGTTTCTTCAGCTCCAAATTGCGCGATTACCTCTGGGTCCATTTCGTAGTCGGCGGGACGGAGAGTGGTGCTCGGCGGATTGATCCGGCCCCAGGTCTCGGGAAAGCTGTCGAGGGTGTCTGGTTGAGCAATAATGTCGTCAGGGAAGAGGTAAGTTTGGGTATCCACATTCGTTGGGATGAGACCTTCCTTTAGGGCGATCGCTCGGATGGTAGTGGTCGTAGAAATCGCGATGGGATTTACGAAGAGGCTGCCGTTTTCCACTGAAGGAAGGGAGCCATCGGTGGTGAAATAAATTTCGGCGCCCGGGGTGTCTGAAGAAATCGTCAGAAAAAAGGAGGTGTTGTAGAATCCCCGGTCGTGGCTGAAGCGGGTGTCTTCGGTGATTCCGGAGAGAACGGTGGGGTCGTTCGGCGCGCTCGGGGTGGAAGTCGCGAAGTATCCTTCGGGTCCATAGCTTTGCCCGTAGGGAAGGGCGGGGACGGGAAGGATTTGTTCGGAAAGGTCAGGGGCAAGGAGGATGAGTTCTTCACCTTCTGAAGAGATGGAAAACGGAGCGTGGAGTTCGCCGGTTGTGCGATTATTACCAGAAGCAAAGATGATGAGCGCCTCGCCAGCAGGGATGGTGACGTTCGGGAGCGACCAGAGCTCGCCCCTATCATCTCCTAATTGATAACCAGCAGTGCTGAGCGGAGTGGCCCCGCCATTCCGAAGCTCTACCCAATCTGAATCTTCCCCATCTTCATCAAGGAAAGATGAATCACTATTACTCGAGACCTCACTGATGACTAATTGGCCATGCAGAGGATTCATGAAGAAAATGAAAGGAAGAAGGTGCTTCATAGGGACGGGGGATATTCTCAGGGATGGATGGGCGAACAAGTTGAAACATCAGAGCTTTTGCTTACCGGTAGCACATGTCAAAGTTCTGCCGTGGCCACTGTCAGAAAAACCCGCATCATTTGCACTCTTGGTCCTGCGACCGAATCGAACGAAAATCTCGCCGAGCTGATCAATGCAGGAGCGGATGTCTTCCGTCTTAATATGAGCCACGCACAGCACGATTGGTGTCGGGATGTGGTTGAGCGAATCCGAGCGATTTCTGCTGGATGTGGCCGCTGGGTTGGAGTGCTGTTTGATCTACAAGGGCCTTCTATTCGCACAGGAGATGTGGACGGGAAGATTGAGCTGGGGAAGGATGAACATTTTGAAATACGCAAGCGCGATACTGAGCCGCGTATCGAGAAGTCCGTCACCGTGAATTACGGGGGGCTGATGAAAGATGTTAAAGAAGGAGATGAGCTCACCGTCGATAATGGCGAGATGCTCATGCTGATCGAGACGGTCGAAGATGACCGCATGTTGTGTAAAGTGGTAACTCCAGGTTCCATCGGATCGCGCCGCCACATTAACCTGCCTGGCGTGCGCCTGACGCTTCCCGCCCTTACGGATAAGGATCACGCGGACATAAAGATCGCCTGCGAGTGTGGGGCGGATTACATCGCGGGCTCTTTTGTCCGTGATGCAGGACATGTCCGCGAGCTTCGTGCTGAAATCGAGAAGCAGGGTGGGAAAGCTCAGATCGTCTCGAAACTCGAGGATCAAGAAGCGATGAAAAATCTCGATGACATCATTCACGAATCTGATGTCATTATGGTCGCTCGTGGCGATCTTGGAATCGAGGTCCACATTGAAGAGCTCCCCATTATTCAACGCCGTATCGTGAAGCGATGCCACCAGCTAGGACGACGCGTAATCGTGGCAACTCATATGCTGGAATCGATGATCAAGAGCCCCACGCCAACCCGCGCGGAAGTGACTGATGTCTCGAATGCCGTTTTCGAAGAAGCTGACGCCATTATGCTTTCCGGGGAAACAACAGTCGGGAAATACCCCATCCGGTGTGTGGAAATTATGGATCGTGTCGCCCGCCGGATCGAACGTTCCGGTGGCCTCGGCTACGGTATGGAAGCCAACCTCTTCTCTGAAAAACAGAAGATCGTTAAAGCGGCGGTCACGATGGCCGATACCATCCCGAACGCTTTGATTGTGGTTTTTACCCGTTCCGGGAGAACGGCTAATTCCTGTGCGCTGCTGCGCCCGAAGTCTGCAATTTTTGCCTTCACTCCAGAATCCGAAGTTTGCCGTGGGCTCACTCTTTCCCGAGGAGTCCGCTCTTTCGAGGTTCCTTTCTGTAAAGTGCCTCGTGATACCATTGAGGCCGCGGTGGAGCTTCTTCGGAATCAGCGAGATATCGCCCCAGGGACTCCTTTGGTGGTGGTCTCCGACATCATGCATCAAGATCAGGCAGTTGATTCCATTTTGGTGGTCCATGCGTGATTAAGCGCTTTCTTTTCAAGAAGAACCCGTTACCTCTCGTCGCATGTTCAGTGCGAAAGACCTCACCGAAGAGCAAAAGGAAATGATCCATGGATGGGTCGCCGAAGGTGCGCAGATGGCCGATGTTCAGAAGCGCCTCAATGAGGAGCTGAAGATCAACGTGACCTACATGGACACTCGCTTTCTATCACTTGATCTCGATCTTCAGTATCAATCCAAAGAGGAAGAAAAGCCGGAACCAGAGCCTGTGGTAGAAGAGGCCGCCCCTCAGGAGGATCCTGCTGAAAATCCCCCAGCTCCGCAAGCTCCAGTCACCGGGGTGCCGGTCGAGGATGGTGGCTTCCAGCCCGTGATGGTTGGTCTCGATACGGTAGCTCGTCCTGGGGCGATGGTTTCTGGCACCGTCACTTTTTCCGATGGCGAGAAAGGCCGCTGGATGATCGATGAAATGGGCCGACCTTCAGTCGATCCGGACACTCCAGGATACCGTCCGACCGAGCACGATCTCATGGACTTCCAGCATCGCCTTCGCGATCTCCTCGACGGCCACGCTTAATATGGTTTATCCGGGTGAGGCCAGAAGAAGTCGTCACCCGAGTAGAGCCGCTTGTCAGGACCTGCCGAGCGGAGCTCGAAGCGATCGCGTGAAATAGTGTGGATATGAATCGGAGTTCCCCAACGATCGACGATCATTTGTGCCTCATTGAAAATGTGTGAATCCGCTGAGACGAAAGGCGTTTTGTAATCGTTCTTCCCACGCAAAAAATCCGCGAGGTCTTCATTGATGGCATACTGATGAGAGTCGCGGCTCTTGATCAAGAGGAAGACATTTTGAAGGTAGTTAAAAAAGAGCTGCAGATCCTTCTGCCCGTCCGATCCTTGGGAGGCGTAGGAAACCAGCATTTCATCTCCCATTTTTTGCTCTGGATAATCCTTTGCAGGTGGCTGTTCGGAAACTCGGGGAGAGATCGAATTTGGCCTCTCAGGAACTTCTTTTTTTGGTGAAAAAGCGACGGCCATCCACACGATCACTGCGAATGCAGAGCTCCCGATGAAGACTTTGACCAGCGTGTCTTTTTCCATCCGATCAGTTTGCGAGAATGTTCTCTGGAGCCTGCGCGATGAGACGATGATAGGGAGACATCTCAGAAAGAATGTGATGCCAAAGTTTTGCATCATGAGCCTCTCCGAGTAAGGTGGGAGTGACGGAGTTCGTGAACCAGGATTGTGACTCTAGCTCACCTTCCAGCTGTCCTGCATCCCAGCCGGAATAGCCCACGAATGCTTTGACCAATCGGCCAGGGCGATGGCTCTCTTCCACCGCATCTTCCGCTGAAATCCGGGTGGTATATTGGAAATGACCATTCTCTTCCCAGAAAGCGGCAAAGGTCATGTGATCTTGAGAGACCGGTCCGCCGACATGAACTTGCACGTGTGAGATGGCCGAGAATTCGTCACCTTTTAAAAAATCACCGACGAGTTGGCCGGATGGCCGGTTTAGAATAAATCCCAAGGCTCCGTTTTGATCATCGTGCTCCACGAGGAAAATCACCGAACGGTGAAAAATCCCGCCACGCATCGTGGGATCAGAAATGAGAAGCTGGTTTTTTAAAGAAGGGGAAGCTGGCCCGGGGACGTGCATAATCGAAAGCTCGACCTTTTTACAGGCTTGGTCAAGTCGCCTCAACGGAAAGCGAGCGAGAAGCGAGGATTTAAGGTTGAATCATTTTCTGCATGACCATCATTGATCGATGTGATGTCAAAAGTTAGGCAGATGATCTTGGGATCATCTGTATTACGTCTTGATTAAAATTCCTGTATTCATAAGGCTCCCGCCCACATGAATACCGATGCACTCGCTCGCGCAGCAGCGGAGGCCCGTGGACTTGCCATTGATGGCGTTCACGTCTGCTCCTCCGGTCACCTTGGCCTTCCTCTTGGATGTGCTGAAATTGGAGCCCTTCTCTTTGGCGAGGCGCTCAATTTCAACCCCGAAGCTCCCAAGTGGCTTAACCGCGACCGCTTCATCCTCTCCGCTGGTCACGGATCCATGTTTATTTACAGCTGGCTCCACCTTGCAGGATTCAACCTCTCACTCGAAGACGTAAAATCCTTCCGTAAGCTGCACTCTAAGACCCCAGGTCACCCTGAGTTTGACGAGACTGAAGGAGTCGAAGCCACCACTGGCCCACTTGGCCAAGGTGTAGGCAACGCAGTCGGATACGCACTTTCTCAGAAGCGTGCCGCTGCTCGTTATAACACCGCAGAGCACACCATTTTTGATAACTACACCGTCGCCCTCGCTGGTGATGGCTGCCTCCAAGAAGGGGTTGCCCAAGAGGCCATCGCCTTTGCTGGTCAGAACAAGCTCGATAACCTCATCCTCATTTATGATTCAAATGACGTCACTCTCGACGCGATGGCGGACGTTTCTCAGTGCTGGGATACCGAGAAGTATTTCCAGTCCCTCGGTTGGGATGCCGTGACCATTGATGGTCATGACTTCGCTGCCATTTCCGCTGCTTACGCAAATGCCAAGAACGGCAACGGTAAGCCGACCGTGATCATCGCCAAGACCGAGATCGGCCGTGGAATCCCACAGGTCGCCGGAACCGCTTCCGCACACGGTGAAGGTGGTGCAAACCACGCTGAAGAAGCCCGCGCTGGACTCGGACTTCCTGCCGACCAGACCTTCTTCGTCTCTGATGAGACTCGTGCATACTTCGCTGCTCAGGCCGAGCAGAAGAAGGCCGCCTTCGCTGAGTGGCAAGCCACTTACGATGCTTGGGCCGCTGCCAATTCAGACCTTGCGGAAGAACTTTCAAATGGCGTTGCCAAGGCCGTTCCAAGTGATCTTCTCGAGCAGATTCCTGAGTTTGGTGACGACTACGGGGACGCCACTCGTGGTGCTGGTGGGGTTGTCATCAATGCCGTTGCGAAAGCAATGCCTCAGCTCATCACTGGTTCCGCTGACCTCTACGGTTCTACCAAGAACTACCTCAAAGAGCAGGGCGACTTCAGCGCTGAGAACTTCGAGGGCCGTAACATCTGGTTCGGAATCCGTGAGCACGCCATGGGCGCGATCTGCAATGGCATCGCCTACGATGGCTTCTTCCGCGTAAGTGGAGCAACCTTCCTCGTCTTCGCTGACTACCTTCGTCCTTCGATTCGTCTTGCGGGCCTTGCCAATCTTCCTGTCACCTACGTCTTCACGCACGACTCCGTCGGGGTGGGCGAGGACGGCCCGACTCACCAGCCCGTCGAAACCGTTTCCGGTCTCCGCGTCATTCCAAATCTCGACGTCATCCGTCCTGCCGATCCTGAAGAGGTTGCCGGAGCATGGGCTGCCTCAATGCACCGCACCGATGGCCCGACTGTTCTCAGCCTCACTCGTCAGAAAGTGCCGAACTACTCACACCTCTCCGCCAAGGAGCGTCGCGATGGTGCCTACCACGGCGCCTACATCCTCAAGAAAGAAGAAGGCGACCTTCAGTGCATCATCCTTGCCTCCGGGTCTGAGGTGGAGCACGCCATGAAAGCCGCTGAGCAAGTCGCGGGCGCCCGTGTTGTCTCCGTTCCATGCATGGAGCGCTTCGACCGCCAGTCCGCTGAATATCGTGAGTCCGTCCTTCCTGCTTCATGCCGGAAGCGCGTCGCAATCGAAGCCGGCGTCTCCGGCCTCTGGCATAAATACACCGGCCTCGACGGCAAGGTTCTCGGCATCGACCGCTTCGGTATTTCCGCTCCCGGAAATGTCGTCATGGAAGAACTCGGCATGACTGCAGATGCCGTCGTTGCCGCACTCAGCTAACGATCTTCGAGCTCAACTTTTCAAAAACCTCTGTGGAAACACAGGGGCTTTTTTGTGAAGCGAAATCCGTCTCCTTTTCGCGAGAAAGAAAGCACCCAGAGTGCTTAAAAAAGCGGTGCTTGGTTCCGGAATGGTAA
>JBDNAW010000047.1:0-36416 GCA_039768255.1 Akkermansiaceae bacterium
ATCCCAGACTAGGAGATCGCACAAATAGGGCAAGTGTGAAGGGGCAGAAGAAGAGATGTTACGGATTTCTTAAATAGTAGAAAGTTGGCAAAGTATTAGGGAGGTGTTTCTCATCGTCCTCCAGCTGGCTATGATAGTGCTCTGGGTCTTCTAGAGAAGCGGTCTGGGCTAAAGTTGCAGTGAGCCTAGCGGACTGGGCTTTCAGAACAGGCGTGGCAGGCGGTCTTTGTGCTGATTCCGAGAGCGACGCGCCGCCGAGGCAAGGTTATCAGATGAAGATTGTAGAGGGAATGGGCACAAAAATGGCGACGTTTTGCTGCGCCGAACTGATCGTCTTAGCTGCGGCGGAGCGAGGCGGAGACCCAGAGAAAAAGAGGGAGGGAAGTTAGATTTCGCCCTATTATTTTTTTTCTTCCTCCAACGGGATTCGTTTCCCGTTTTTCTGAACGAGCTCACGCTTACCTCCAGGATTGACGATCGTCATCATCCCTCCGGTTTCGTGAGCGAGATATTTGAGGTCGTCGATCGCTTTGGGAACCATCATGGCCACGGTGTTGATAGTGACGCCCATTTCCTTGGCCCGCTTGGCAACATCTTTTGCCCAGACCTTGGAACCACCTGCAGCACCGTCGGTCATGAAGTAAATCATTTGCGGTTTTGGATCCATATCTAGGGCCATGTGGAGTGGGTTATCCCAGACCGTTCCAATAACGAGTGGAGTCGTTTTGACGATTTTTTGATACTTTTTAACTTGGGCGTCGGTGATGGTGATCCATTTGATCTTCTCTTTCCGACCATCATGTTCCCATGATCCGTGGTCTTTTCCCTTCTTGATCCATTTGTAGGTCAGGCCGTTTTGAGCTTTGACGATTCCCTTGTTGTTCGCTGTTCCTCCTGCGCCCCAAGCGGGTCCGGCAAAAAAGATCATCCCGAGCTTTTTCCCGGGGAGCATTTTTTCAAGTGAATCACGAAGCTCCTCGCGCATAAGTTTTTCCCGGTTTTGGGATTTCATCGATAAGGAATAGTCGATGACGTAGGCAATCCGCTCAGCAGAGACTTTTTGACCAAAGAAGGTCGTAGAACCACCACCGTCTCCCCAGTCTTCGTCAGCCCATCCATCTCCAAAGTCGTCACCATTTCCGAATTCAAGCGACTCGGGAGTTTCAAATTCGGGCACTGGAATCGCAGTTGGGCTGGCAGTCGTTGAGGCGATGACGCGAGCCATTGAGGAACTCGGAGCAGATGGCTTTCGTGAAACATTGGTCTTCTGCACTGGCTTGACGATCGTTTCATCATCAACAGATGCCGCACTGTAGGTCACGATGGTTGGAATTTCCTCATCTTCAATGTTCATGAAGATGATCGCGAGAATGACTAAAATCAGAGCCATGATGAGAAAAGACATCGTGAGACTCACGATTGCAGAGAGCCGTTGTTGTCTTTGAAGTGCTTCTCTTGCAGCAGGAGAAGTGATGTTACTGACTTTGCTCATGATTTGTGGTGGAAAAGGACCTCTCAAAAAAAACGAGTCAGGTTTTCAGTGAGCGGAGTCGACTTTATTCAAAAAATTAAAACGTAGCACAACTGAAAATACTTAGAGTAAACCTTATCGGTATGCACGATTAAATATTCTTTTGAGTCGTGCTTTGGTTTTTTGATCTTTTTAAATTCTACAAGGCTCTTGAACATCTCTCGCTAGAAGAGTTTTGTTAGGCGGTAGAGAGAGTTTCGCGGCACAGAGAGCGATTCTTAAAATTGGTTAATCTTTGATGAGGATTTTATCGATAGAGGGGCCACCTCTTGGGCCGGCGATGAGGGTGAGCTCGTTGGCTCCCTTGTTGAGGGGGATGGTGGTTTTGAGTGGTTTCCAGTGACGGTCCCAGCTGCCGGTGTTTTTGAAGGTGAGGGTGCGGAGTTTTTGACCATTGATGAGGAGGTCGAGTGTGCGGGTGCCCTTGGGATCTTTCTGGGTGTAGTAAATGATGAGGTTCGTTTGGCCGGGGATGCCGTTGTTACCGAGGGGGAAGGTGAGGGTGGAACTGGGGCGGGGCATGTCGATGTGCTTACCGACGACTTTGGCTCCTTTGGAGAGTTTGGCGGATTCAGCTTGCAGGAAGTTTTCGGCTTCGGGGGCGGTTTCGGTGCCGTCAGACCAGTAGAGGCCTTGGTCGGCGGCGAAGGTTTCTTCCATCGTGAAGAGGGGGGTATCCGTGCTGGGGTGGAATATGTTTTTGACCTCAACAACGAGAGCTTTGACGGTGGTGGGGAGTTTCACCGTAAAAGGTTGTTTGTAAACGGGACTGTCTTTGGTCGGGAGGGAACCGTCGGTGGTGTAGTGGATTTTGATGAGTGGTTTTAATGAGTCATTTTCGACTAGGGCTCCAGTGGGTGAGTCCTGGATGAGTGAATCGATGATGATGGAGTCCGTGTGAATGGTGACGAGAGGTCGATCACCGACTGACGTGACTCCATTTCGGGAGCCTAAAATTGCGGCCGCGGTAATTGCCGAGTATTGGCTGGAGTAGCTTTGCCGAAGAAAAGTTCGAGTTTTTCCCATAAAGGCGCGGCGGGTGGATGAAGTGGTGCCATTTTCAGTGTCGACGGGGTTCCCGTTTTCGTGAGCGGCTAAAACTTGACGGTCGAGGTGGAAGTGAATTCTGTTGTCGGCATAGGGCGTGGGAATTCCCTTTTTGTCGAGGAGAGTGGTGGTGACGATAGTCTCGGTGGTGCTTAAACGTTCGAGATCCAGTTTGAATGAGGCTGGTTCTGATGAGGTGATGTGTGAGGTGCGGGCGACTTCTTCTCCGTTGGTGCGGGCGATGGCGGTGAGGGTGCCGGGTTGCCAGGGGACGAGCCATTCGCATTGCATTTGGTAGGCGTCTTTTTGGGGGTGATCGATACCGAGGGATTCACCGTTGAGGAAGAGTTCGACTTCGTCGGCATTGGAGTAGGCCCAGACGGGGATCTTGGTGCCGGGTTCCATTTTTGGGTGGGTCCAGTGGGGGAGGAGGTGGACCATGGGTTTGGTGGTCCATTGGGATTGGTAGAAGTAGTAGAGGTCTTTTTTGAAGCCGGCGAGATCGAGGGGGCCGCCCATAAAGGCGCGGAAGGGCCAGCCGCCGTGGACGTAGCCAGCTTCGCCGGGGTAGTCGAACCCGGTCCAGCGGAAGTGGCCGGCATACCAGGGGTTGTCGCGCATGAGTTCCCAGTTCTTGCGGGCGGTGATGCGGACCATGGCGTTGTCGTAGGAGGAGTTGAAAATTTGCTTCCGGTTCTTGCGCTTGGAGGGGGAGGTCCAATCGTAGGTGAAGATTTCTTTTTCGGTGAGGTCGGGGAGGGGGAAAGGGGCTTGTCGTTTGTTGGGGAAGCCATCGCGGAACCAAGTACGAGAACGGTAGTAGCCGCGGACCTGCCAAGTGTGCGGGGCTTCGGTGGCGATGAAGGCTTTGTCCTTGGGGCGGGGGTAGTTGGTGTAGAAGGTTTGTTTTTCGGAGGTGCCGTTGACGCCGTAGACGTCCATGTGCTCAGAGCCGGAGTGGCCGGAGGTGACGGGGCGGGTGGGGTCGAGTACGCGGATCGCTTGGACGAGTTCGGGCGCGACTTTGCCTCGGGTTTCGTTTCCGACGGAGTAGATGACGACGCAGGGGTGATTGCGGTCGCGGATGATCCAGGAGGTGAGGTCTTTTTCCCAATGCTGGTCGAAGAAGCGGGCTCCGTAGTCGTGCGGGGCTTTTTTGATCCAGCCATCGAAGATTTCGTCCATAACGAGGATGCCGAGTTCGTCACATTGATGATAAAAGAAGGGGGGGAAGGGGTTGTGGGAGGTGCGGATGGCGTTGACGCCCATGTCCTTGAGGAGTTGGAGTTTCCAGCGGAGGAGGTCGGGGGTCCATGCGCCGCCGACGGGGCCGCCTTCCCAGTGCTCGCAGACGCCAAGGAGTTTGGTGACTTTGCCGTTGAGGTGGAAGCCGGTGGCGGGGTCCCATTTGATGGAGCGGATGCCGAAGGGGGTTTTGAGTTCGTCGATGATCTCGTCGTCGTGGTGGAGTCGAGTGACGAGGGTGTAGAGGGCGGGGGAGTCGGGGCTCCAACGACGGGGGGTGGGGACGGTGAGGGAGTTGGTTTTTGAGGAGGTGATTTCTTTTTTACCAAAGAAGATGGTGTGGGAGAGGGTGAGGCCGGCGGGGGCTTGGGTGGCGACGTTGATGGTGGCGGAGTCGGCGGTGATCTCGGGAGTGGTGATGAAGACGTGGTCGATGCGTTTTTTGGGGACGACTTTTAAGGTGACGGGTGCGTAGATGCCGCAGGGGTGATACCAGCGGGCGGAGGGTTCGAGGGAGTTGTCGATGCGGACGTCGATGCGGTTTTCGCCGTCGATGAGGTGTGGAGTGAGTTCGTAGGAGAAAGAGAGGTAGCCGTAGGGGAAGGTGCCGAGTGAGGTGCCGTTGAGGTAGACCTCGGAATTCATGTAAACGCCATCGAAGTGGAGGTGGAGTTCTTCGTTTTCGGTGAGGGCGGGCGGGGTGAAGGTTTTACGATAGATCGCAACTCCGCCAGAGTAGTAGCCACCTTGCTGGCCTTGGGCGCCGGTTTGGGAGACGCCGTTTTGGTGGGCCCAGTCGTGTGGGACGTTGACGGTGCTCCAGCTGATTTCCTTTTTGTCCTCGAGGAGGCGGAAGCTCCAGGAGGAAGAGAGATCGATGGATTGCCGCAGCGGGGCTGCGTTGAGAATGTGTGTAATGAGGAAAAGCAGGAATATGGATTTCATGATGTTACCTGTTTTAGTTTTTTTGAGTTAGGATGCCCTGCTACTTACCGGTGAGCACCTTCACCGGGCGTAGGTGAGAGAGGATCGGACTCGGGGCGTCCGACGATATGGATGTGCATTTGCCGGACGATGTTTCTGATGCACCCGAGGTAGGGTTGATCGGGTTGGAAATGATCTGAAATGAAATTTAAAATGGAGCGGAGGAGAAAAAAAATTCGGCGTAACGTTTGGGCGTGAGTTGGTGGAGGTCTTCGGTGCCGTCTTCGAGTTCTGGCACAACGAGAATCCAAGGGAAGGGGGAATTGTTTTTTAAAAGAAGGTAGAGGAGGGTGGAAAATGAAGTTTATGCCTTGCGAGGGAGTCTGGCGGTCAGAAGGGTAGCAAGGAGAAGCATGGCGGCGCTGGTCCAGAGGCAGGCAGTGAGGCCACCGTAGTAGTAGGAGAGGCCGGAGGCTAGGGTGCCGAGGAGGCGGCCGGTAGCATTTGCCATGTAGTAGAAGCCGACGTTGGCGGCGACGTCATCGTCTTCCGTGAAGGCGAGGATGAGATAGGAGTGGAGGGCGGAGTTCATCGCGAAGATGACACCGTAGATGAGAAGACCGGCGATGATGGTGGTGACGATGGCGATCTCGAGTTGGATGAGGGTCGCGATGGCAGCGGCGAGAAGAGTGAGGAGGAAGACCCAGAGGAGGGCGGACCTGGAGGCTTGAGTGGGGTTGGCTTTTTTGATGAGCGCGGGGGCGGAGGCCTGGATGATGCCGTAGCCGATGACCCAGAGGGCCATGAAGCCACCGACTTGATCGAAGGACCAACCGAGTTGTGCTTTGAGGAACACGGGGAGGCCGACGACGAACCAGACATCGCGCGCGGCGAAGAGGAAGAGTCGGGCGGCGGAGAGGCGGTTGATGGCGGGGGACTTGGCGAAGAGTTGAGTGAACTTGAGTTTTTTCTTCGCCGAGCCGAGATCAGAGGGGACGCCGAAGGTGGCGAGGAGGAAGATGAGGAACAAGGCCCCAGCCATGCTGTAGAGGGCGCCTTGGAAGCCGGCGAGGGTGAGGAGGAGTCCGCCGAGGAAGAAGCCGACGCCCTTGAGGGCGTTTTTTGAGCCAGTGAGGAGGGCGACCCAACGGAGGAGTCCGCGTTCTTGTTTCGCGGCGGATTGGTCTTTGGGGACGAGAACTTTGACGGCGGATTTGGCCGACATTTTGGTGAGGTCCTTGGCGATGCCGGAGAGCGCTTGGGTTCCCATGATGGCGGCGATGACGATCCAAGGGAGCCAAGAGAGATTGACGAGGGCGAGGAGGATGAGAGCGATGACCTGAAGAAGGAGGCCGGTGGTGAGGGTGCGCTTGAGGCCGCTGCGAGAAGCCCACCAGCCGCCGAGGAGGTTGGTGAGGATGCCGCAGAATTCGTAGAGGAGAAAGAGGGCGGCGAGGGTAATCGCGTCCATGCCCTGCGCGTGGAAGTGCAGGAGCACGAGCATGCGGAGGGCGCCATCGGTGAGGGTGAAGCCCCAGTAGGATGCGGTGACGATGGCGTAGGCGCGTTGGTTCATTTTCGGGAGCGGGAAGGTGTGCGGGGGGGCTTTTAGCGGTTGGCGGTTAGCTTTTAGCTCACGCTGGCGCGGGGGTTGAGTGTGTTATTTTTTTGCTCAGCCGAGGAAATTGCGACAGTGAGAAGAAATGCTAACAGTGCTCTCATCGTGCGGAAGTTCGGGGGTTAAAAGCCGCTAACGAAAGATCACATGGCTACCTACGCCAAGAGACTAGCCACTTTTTGAGTGAGCTCGGCCATTCTTACAGAGTAGCCCCATTCGTTGTCATACCAGACGTAGAGTTTGAGTTGGGTGCCGTTGACGACCATGGTGGATTGGGCGTCGACGATGCCGGAGCGGGGGTCGTTGGTGTAGTCGGCGCTCACAAGGGGTTTTTCTTCGTAGCCGAGGATGCCTTTGAGCGGGCCGGATTCGGCGGCGGCTTTGAGGGCGGCGTTGACTTCGGCTTCGGTGACTTCTTTTTCCATTTCGAAGACGAGGTCGGTGAGGGAGGCGTTGAGGAGGGGGACGCGGACGGCGAGGCCATTGAGGCGGCCTTTTAACTCCGGGAAAATCATGGTGACGGCGGTGGCCGATCCGGTGGAGGTTGGGATGAGGGAGTTGACGGCGGAGCGCGCACGGCGGAGGTCTTTGTGCGGGGCGTCGACGATGGTCTGGGTGTTGGTGAGGTCATGCAGGGTGGTGAGCATGCCGTGCTTGATGCCGAATGTTTCGTGGATGACCTTGATGACGGGGGCGATGCAGTTGGTGGTGCAACTGGCGTTGGTGATGATGTGGTTGACGGCGGGATCGTAGAGGTGGTCGTTGCAGCCCATGACGATGTTGAGGACGTCGTTTTTGACGGGCGCGGCGACGATGACTTTTTTGACTCCGGCGTCGAGGTAGGTTTGGAGGGATTCGGTGTCGCGGAATTTACCGGAGCACTCGAGGACGATGTCGACGCCGGACCAGTCGGTTTTGGAGGGGTGGTCGTCGTCGGTGAAGGGGAGGGCTTTGCCATCGATGATGACATTATTTTCGTCGTGGGAGATGTTGTTCCCCCAACGGCCGTGGACGGTGTCGAATTCTAGGAGGTGCGCGGCGCACTCGGCGGTGGCGTTGGCATCATTGATGCGGACGAACTCGAGCTCGGGATTGTCAAAAGCGGCGCGGAAGACGAGGCGGCCGATTCGGCCAAATCCATTGACGGCAACGGTGGTAGGCATGCGAGGATTTTGCCCGAAGGATGACGGATGGGAAGGAGGAAAGGGTGACGATCTGGTCTTTTAAGGCCTGATGGTAATGTGATCGATCAGGCGGACGTCTTCGTAGAAGCAGGCAGTGGCGAGGGTTGCGGGGGCGGTGAGCTTGGCGATGGGTTGGAGGGACTCGTGATCGACGAGTTCTAGGTAGTCGATTTTGAAGCCTTCGGGGGCGTTTTTTTCGAGATGATGTCGGGCAGCCTCAAGGTAGACTTGGGCGTTTTGCTCTCCTGTAGGTGCTAGATCCCTGGCGGCGCAGAGGGCGCGTTGGAGGCGGGGAGCATCGGCGCGATGGCTTTCGGTGAGTTTGTGGTTTCGGGAAGAGAGGGCGAGTCCGTCTTTATCCCGAACGGTGGGGTGGCCGATGATTTCAACAGGGATATCAAGGTCACGAACCATACGCTTGATGACGGCGAGTTGCTGGAAATCCTTTTGTCCGAAGATTGCGAAGTCCGGTTGGGTGATGTTGAAGAGTTTGAGAACAATGGTGAGAACGCCGTCGAAGTGGCCTGGACGGGTGGATCCGCAGAGGTGTTTTGTGAGGAGGGACTCGGTGACGAGAACGGAGTGATTTTTTGAATAAAGAGAGTCAGCTTCGGGGACAAAAGCGAGGTCGACGCCCTCTTTTTCACAGAGCAGGAGATCTTCTTCTAAGGGCTGAGGGTAGGTGTGGAGGTCCGATGCGCGGTCGAACTGAATGGGATTGATGAAGATGGAAATGGCGACCGTTCCTTTCGGTCCCACTTTTTTCCGAGCGGCTCGGATGAGCTCCAGATGGCCTTCGTGGAGGGCTCCCATGGTAGGAACGAGCGCGAGAGGGCGGGGGAGCTCTTTCAATGCTGATTGAACAGAGTTGACGTGAGAGTGTCTAAAGCTCATGGATAAAGTATCTCTTAACTTTTATAGTGTTACGATGATGAGCCGCCTGACCAACTTCTTTTTTACCGCTAGCCTGATTTTCACCCCTGTCGTCTCTGCGCAGGAGATAGCGGATGACTTTAAGGTCGCAGTGGTGGATATTCAGCAAGTTTTTAAATCTTATTACAAAACAGCGTTGACCCAGAAAGAGATCGACCGCGAGCGTGCCCGAATTCAGAAATTAGATCATGAGGCTCGGCTAGAGATGAAGCGTAGCGAGGATCAAGTGCGTGTCCTCTCCAAGCAGTTGACTGAAGGGGAGATCAGCCCTGAGGAGAGTGCCAAGATTCAAAGTCAGCGAGAGATGATCATTAATCAGCTTCGGAGGTATAATGATGAGCGGGACATTCGCTATCAGAATGCAAACCGTGATTTGGATGATCAAATGAAGAGTAAAATGCGCGGTCTTCTTGATGAAATCCGCACGCTCGTGAAGCAACATGCCAAAAATGAAAATTACGCGATTGTCTTTGACCGATCTGGGACAAATACCAATCAGGTGCCAGCGTTGATATATGGCAAAAACATGACGAATATCACCGCAGTTCTCATGCAGCAACTTAACAAAGAAGAGCCTAAGAAGTCATTCTCTAGGTGACCTCTCTCAGTTTTAAATTTGGAATTTGGGAGATTGACGAGTCCCTTGAAAATCGACATCATTCTCATGCGCACGTCTTATGAAATCTTTTTTGAAAATCACTCCTCTGGTCATTTTAGCTACTGTTACTCTGCTCAGTTCAGCTGCCGCACAGCGTCTTAAAATCGCTACGGTGAACATGGAGAAGCTCTTCGATGATTATAAACGCACTGCTGAGATTCAAAAGGACATCAATATTGAGCGTGCTCGTATTCAAAAGGACAACAACCTGCGTCTTGCAGACATTCGTGAGATCGAAAAGAATATCGAGCAACTTCGTAAAGATCTGAACGACGAAAATCTCGGGGATAAAAAGAGACGTTCTCTTTCTCAGGAGCTACAGGATTTAAGCCAAGACGGGATTCACAAAGAGCGTGAGCGCTCTGAGTTCCTTGATCGCCGTAACCGTTCACTGAACGAGAAGATGATGAAGCAAATGCGTGGGATTCTTGTCGAGCTTCAGCGTGTTGTGAGTGATCGTGCGAAAGCAGGGAATTACGACTATATTTTCGACAGTTCTGGAAACAGCACGCAAGGAATTCCTTTCGTGATTCATGCTCGTGAGATGACCGATCTTACCGAGTCTATTTTAAAGGAAATTAATGCTGAGTAATCTTCAGTGATCTTCCTTAAATACTCATTTTTAAAATTCAGTTGTGCTCTCGTTCGCTGACTTAGTCGCGCTTGTTGGAGCGGGTGGTTCCGAAGATTCGGATGCTTCATTTGATGGAGTGAACTCGCTTGATCGTGCGGGTTCATCTGAGATTAGCTTTTTGGGAAATCCAAAATACGAGCCTCTTTTGCGCGAGACGCAAGCGGGAGCCGTCCTAGTTCCCGCTGGCGATTGGGAGGCGCCGGAAGGCTGCCAACTCATCGAAGTAGAGAATCCTTCCGCGAGTTTTTCTCGAGTCATTAATCATTTTCAACAATCACGTCCTGTCGCTAAGCCTGGAGTTGCGGCAGGGGCTTTGGTTGATTCTTCCGCATCGGTGCATCCCACCGCCTCGATCGCTCCTGGCGCGGTAGTCGGGAGTAAGGTGAAGGTTGGGGCTGGAACCGTCATCTCATCCGGTGTGGTGCTAAGTGCAGGTGTCGAAGTCGGTGCAGACTGCCGACTTTATCCGAATGTCACGGTGCGAGAGGAGTGCCTGTTGGGTGACCGCGTCATCGTTCAGCCCAATGCGGTCATTGGCTCAGATGGCTTTGGGTTTGAGCTTGTTGATGGGGTGCATGAAAAAGTTCCGCAGGTTGGAATTGTGGTGGTAGAAGACGATGTCGAGATTGGCTCGAATACATGTATCGACCGCGCTCGTTTCGGTAAAACCTTGATCGGGAAAGGCACAAAAATTGATAATCTTGTCCAAGTTGCCCATAATGTCGAAATCGGAGAGCACTGCCTCCTTGTCTCTCAGAGTGGCATCGCAGGAAGCTCAGTTCTCGGAAAATATGTGACCGTGGCTGCACAAGCTGGCGTGGGTGGTCATGTTGAAATTGGTGATCACGTCGTGTTAGTAGCTCGTGCAGGAGCGATGAAAAACCACCCTAAACCTGGAGCATATATGGGTTTCCCCGCCCGCCCGATGGCCTTGGAGCAGAAGAAAATGGCGGCTTTAGCCCGACTTCCGAAGCTTCTCGAGGAGGTGCGTTCTTTTAAAAAGGCGCTGGAGAATTCCTCAAACGAGTGAAATACTTTACGGCGGCCAATTATTCAGCAATTTTCTCAACCATCCGACCATCACATTTGCCATGAAATCTTATTTTACTGTAGCCCGCTGTTTAGCCGGGTTTTTATTAGCAAGCAGTTTTACTTTGTCAGTTTCTGCTGAACCGCTGAAGGTTGCCGTTGTTGATATGACCGTCCTTCTTACAGAGTTTCACGAGACAAAGTCTGCTGAAGCAGAAGATACTGTAGAGCGTGATGATATTAAGAAGGACGATGCCGAGCGTATTACTGCAATCAAAGCGCTCGAAGAAGAGATGCGCCGTCTTGCGGGAAGTGCCCAAGATCCTTCTCTCGCCGATACGAAGCGCCAAGAAATTGGGAAGCAGTATGCGGAGGTTGAGCAAACCCATGTCGCTCTTCGTCGTGAGCGCCAAGAATTTATTGAGCGTCGTGGCCGTCAGCTGAATCAGAAAATGGTGACTCGGATGAATGATATACGGATGACAATCGCGAAAGCGGTGCAGGACCATGCCGCTACACTCGAGGTTGATTACGTGTTCGATAGTTCCGGTCTGACCACTTCACAAGTTCCCTTCATTCTCTACATTCGGAATAAGAAGGATATCACTCAAGAGGTTCTTGAAATTCTGAACAAAGATGACTAAGGAATTGATCTATTCGTCTTTTAATTAGAAATAACTTACTGAATAAAATGAAAATTTTCAAACAAACCCTTGCTCTTGCAGGATCGCTCTTGCTCTGTTCTGCGCTTCATGCTCAGGACGAGAAAGATGATAAAATCGGCACGGTGAATATGCAGCGTCTTGTCGCTGATTATTATAAAACCAAAGCTCTGAACGAGACCTTTGCAAAATATGGTGAAGAGATCAAAGGCGAGGATACCGAGCGCATCACTGCTGTAAAAGCTACTGAAGATGAAGCGAAGAAGCTTCAAGAAGACGCTAAGGATAATAATATTTCGAGTGAGCAGAAGAGCGACCTTTTCCGCCAGTCTACCGCGAAACAACGTGAAGCACGTGCTCTTTTCCAAGAGCGTAATTCTTGGGTTCGACGCAAACAAGCTGCGCTCAATGATCAGGCTAAGATCGAGTTTGGAAAAATTCGTGAGGAATTAACAGAGCTTGTTAAGAAAACGGCGGAGGAAGAAGGATATGACTACATCTTTGATCGCTCCGGCGGCTCAGGTGCTGGGATTGCCATTCTCGTTTATACGAAGGATGCGACTGACCTAACCGGCCTCCTTCTTGAGCGGATCAATCAAGATGCTCCTGAGGAAAATAAGGAAGGTGAGTAATCATTCTTTCGACTAGCCAGTTTCCTTATTGCAAATTCAAAGCCCGCTTAGGGCTATTGCCCGAAGGTCTTTTGCGGTGCCGAATCAGGTTCTTACTGCCGTGTAAGCAGAGGAAAGTCCCCGTGATCATCTTGATCTGATAGAAACACTGCTGGCTACCGGTCCTTAGGGCGGGATAGAGGATCTCTCTGGAGAATGGCGAGCTGAGGCTTCCGAAAGCGGAACCGAATCTTCTTACCTATGCTTCACCTGTGAATCGTCGCGTTACCCATCTTGCTCATGAGCTCATTGAATCGTTGGTTCAAGAGGGCGATACCGTTGTTGATGCCACAGCTGGGAATGGCTACGATACTCTCTTTCTCGCTCGCCTAGTGGGGAAGAGTGGCTGCGTCCATGCCTTCGATATTCAGCAGGCCGCGCTCGATGCCACAACTGCTCGGCTCGAAGAGAATGGTTATTCAGTTGAGCTCCATCTCTGCAGTCATTCTGAAATGGCAGTTCATGTCACCGAGGCTCAGGCGGTGATGTTTAATCTCGGTTACTTGCCAGGCACTGATCATTCGACGATCACGAGAACTTCTTCGACACTTGATGCCGTGGAAGCAGCCGTTTCGATTTTGCCGTCTGGAGGAATCTTCACCTGTATTTGCTACCCCGGTCATCCTGGCGGCTTGGAAGAGGCGGAAGCAGTTCTCGCTTGGGCTCAGGAAAAATCGAGTGCTTCGTTGCGGCTGATCACCGCCAATGAAAAAGACCGCCTCGAAGGGCGGCCTTTTTTGGTGGCTTTGAAAAAAGCGTGAGCTGATTAGCGAGTAAAGACTTCGCCTTCACCGAAGAAGCGCTTGATCTCGGCTTCAGCAGCCTCTGGGCTATCGGAAGCGTGACAGACGTTGCGCATCTTGGAGTCACCAGATTTGTCACCGAAGTCGCCGCGGATCGTTCCTTCAGCAGCAGTGGTCGAGTCTGTAGGCCCGAGCAGATCGCGGACTTTGGAAATGATATCGTCACCTTCGAGAGCGAGAGCAATCACGGGAGTCTCCTGCATGAAGCCCCGTACGGATGGGAAGAAAGGCATGTCTGCGATATGAGCGTAGTGTTCAGCAAGAATCTCATCCGAGAGGGACATCATCTTGATCCCACGAATGTTGAAGCCCTCTGCCTCGTAACGAGCAAGAACAGTGCCGACATTTCCCTTCGCAACAGCGTCGGGTTTGAAAAGAATAAGTGTGGTTTCTTGAGCCATGTAGAAGGGTGAGTTAACCCCGCTACCTCCTCCTGTCAATCCCGCTCAAAGACCGAGCTTTACGACGAGAAGGCCATCTTTCACCTCAACTCCCTTCAGCAAGAGCTTTGCAGTACGGTCTTTTACATCCGTATCTTTCAGCTTGTAAACGGGCTGATCATTGAGGTAGCGCTGAGCGAGAAGGGTTGCGAGGAGGTTGACTGCTTCCTGGTATTTCTTTGGGAGTTTACTCGTTTCGATCTCTTCGACCACCGGATCAATCAGGCGGAGTGAATGATCGCTTGGCTCGTATCGGATGCCGCAGCTGAAGGTAGCTGTGGCCTCATATTTTCTGAGGATTGCATCGATCTCCGCAGTGATTTTGGCTCGGAGACGATCAGAATCTGGAATGAAGAAGATTTCCGGAGCCTGAACCGTGACGGGTAGAGGAACAGGGAGTGGCTCCTTGAAGTTCTCTGTGATGGGAAACTTCTTATCTAGCCGCTCCTCGATTTGTGTTTCAGTAAAAGTCAGAACAATCCCATCTTCACTTCCGATTTTTATCCAAAGGAAGTATCCACCGACGAAGGCGGCACCGAGAATAGCGAAGATGAGGAACGTTAAGAATTTCATGTAAGCGGCGGCATCTGAGCCTACTTGGGCATCATGTAGCCGAGGAGATCAGAGAGTTTCTTCTTCAGATCACGACGCTGCACGATGCTATCGACCAAGCCATGCTCGAGCATGAATTCGGCAGTTTGGAAACCTGGAGGAAGGTCTTGGTGAGTGGTCTCCTTCACCACGCGAGGTCCGGCGAAGCCGATCATGCACTTAGGTTCTGCGAGGTTAATATCACCGATAGTGGCGAAGGATGCGGTCACGCCACCTGTGGTCGGGTGAGTGAAGATGGAAATGTAAGGAAGTTTGGCTTCGCTATGAAGGGCGAGAGCTCCACAGGTCTTGGCCATCTGCATCAACGAGAGCATTCCTTCTTGCATCCGTGCGCCGGAGGAGGATGAGAAGATCAACACGGCACGCTTTTCAGCAGTCGCAGCTTCGATCGCGCGGGTGATTTTTTCTCCCACAACGGAGCCCATCGAGCCAGCAAAGTATTTAAAGTCCATCACCGCACCCATGACTGGATGACCATCGATGTCGAATTTTCCGGTGATGACGGCGTCATTGAGGCCTGTTTTCTCTCGGAGGAGCTTGGTCTTCTCCAGGTATTTCTCAAAGCCGAGAGGGTTCGTCGAAATGAGATCGCCATTGGTCTCTTCAAAAGTGTTTTCATCGGCGAGAAGCTTAAAGCGGTCCAAAGCGCCCATCAGGAAGTGGTGAGAACAATGCGGACAGACCAGATGGTGCTGCTTGAGATCTAGAGTGTGAATCATTTCTCCGCAGTCCGGACACTTGGTCCAGAGATCGTCGGGGACGCTATCGCGGTTTTTCGCTGAGCGGCGGAGGCGTGGTTTGTCGAAAATGCCCATCGAGGAAAATACTAGCGAGAGGATTACAAAAAATGAACTGAAATATGGCGGACTTTTTAGGTGAAGAAATGCGGGCCCGAAGTGTTGAACTTCGAACCCGCACACACACACAATAAAAAGTTGTCAGGGGAAAGATTTACTCAGCGAGTTGTATCTCGATGAACCCTTGCTTAAGCTTGATCTTCTCGATTCCGCGGGCAAAAAAATTGTCGGTCATGCCGGGATTGATGCTAGCGAGCAAATTTTTGCCCTTCAGGTCCGCTAACCAAGCATTTGGGAGGGAAATTCCATAAAGCGTGAGGTCATCAAGGATAAGGGAAGGGGAGGGGGCATCAGTTTCGACTAGGAATCGAGCCTTCGCATGGACCGTTTTTCCACCGAGGACGGGGACATCTTGATTCAGAGTCGTTTTGACACGGGCGTGGACCGCTCCTTTTTCGAGCTCAATCTGCACCTCATCACCGAGAGTGGTATGGAAGTTGAGGAGGCCATTCAGCTCACGTTCGGAGAGGGCGAAGGATTTTTCTCCCGGTTGATAGCGGGCTTCCTCGATCCGTTGTTCGATCGCTTGATGCTCTTCCTCAGTTAAAGTAACGGGGCCTTGGGTGGACTTCCACCAGAGAATCGCACCTGCTGTGGTCAGGCTGACCACCAGGAAGATCAAGGTGCTGATTAGCACGGGGCGTATGAAGTTACGCTGGGGTAAAATTTGTTGTTCGCTCACAGGCCGTTCTTTAGTTCACCTGTTAAACGAAGCTGATGGGCCGAATTATTGTAAAAGTGATGAGAATTTCACCTTTGTTTTGTAATTACTCAGCGGTCAATGACGAGAATTGGGCGGTGATTTCTGAATGCTAGGCTTTTAGCGAAGTGGGGCGGGAAGGTTGACCATGCCTGAGGAATCAATCGCGGTGAAAGTCATAGGAGTGTGGTAAACGTGACCGATCCGTGTGGGCGCTTAGTGAATGGAGCCTAGGGTGCTGGGGCGATGGTAAAGCTGTGGATCCAAGGATGACTGACATTCTATCGAACACGCCTTTCGTTCGTCACCGCTTGCGCCTTTGCCTCGCCGTGGTATCTCCAGTGCAGATGAGTGCCGGTTCTCCAAAGGACCTTTGGCGCGGGTTGAGCATACCCGCGTGGGGAGACGTGTGCTCGCGTGTCGCGAGTTCGAAGGATCATCCGCTTGTCTTTGGCACCTGTGATCCTGCCGCTCAGGGCTACCTCATCGCTTCGCTTCTAGGAAATCAACCGAAGGGCCGAATCTGGATCATGTGTCCGCATGCGCGACGTCGTGATCAACTTGCGGATGAATTTGCATTTTGGAAAACGCCCACTCTCATTCTCGGCGATCCCACGGTGGTGGTTGAGAATGAGATCGTCGATCCCGACCGCGAGGCTGAGCGGATCTCGACTTTTCATCGCATCGCGGGTCGTCCCGGCGCTCCCGTTCTCCTCTCGCGCACTTCTTGGGAATCACCGGCTCCAAAGCTTAACGCGCTCGATGAAAAAGAACTCGAGCTCGAAGTCGGGCAGGAAATTGCACCCGAAGAACTGATCGCGTGGCTTGAGGAACGCGACTTCGAAGAGCATCCACAGATTTTCCAGCGTCAGCAATTCGCCCGCCGCGGCGGTATCCTCGACTTCTTCCCTAGGCAGCAAACGAGCCCCATTCGGGTGGAGTTTTTCGGAGACGAAATCGAGTCTATTCGCGAATTCAGCGTGGAAACTCAGACGACCACGCGGAAGCACGAGCGGATCGAGATCGGCTCGAAGAAGCTCAACTTCGAAACTCCACTTTCTGAGTGGTTTGAGCCAGATGACCTCATCATTTCCATCGATGAAGATGACAATGCGATCTCACATCTCCTCGTCACCCAAGGCCCGACCGATAATTGGAATGCCGATCTTTATCCTTCACCTGCAGCGGGATTTGAAGCGGGAGATTTTGTCATCGCGGACTCCAGCCGAAACCTCTTTCTCTCCCAAATCGCGGATTGGAAAAAAAACGGTTGGGAGATTGGGCTCATCGCTCCGAGTAAGGGCGAGCGAAAACGCTTTCTCGAAATCACGGGCCGCGATGAATCTGATTTCACCTGCGTTGAGGGCCGCCTAGCAAAAGGCTTTGTTGCTCCGCATCTCAAGCTCGCGCTTCTCTCCACGCTCGAAATTTTTGGTCGCCAACATCTTTCTGGTTCGCGCTCCAAAGAGCGCCTCGCAATGCAGCGCAACTCTGCCGCCATTGTGGGAGTTCATGAACTCGATGAAGGCTCGCTCGTGGTTCATGCTGACTACGGGATTGGGGAATTCATCGGCCTTGTTGATGGCGCAGAAGGTCGAGAAGAGCTTGGGATCGAGTATCAAGATGGCGCGACTCTTCACGTTCCGATTGATCAGAGCCACCTCGTATCCCGCTACGTCGGCATCGGTGGGGGCACTCCGAAGCTCAACAAGCTTGGCGATAAGAAGTGGAAGAAGGCGCGGAAAGTCGCCGAGGCCGCAGTGCTCGATTACGCTGCGCAGCTTCTCAAGGTTCAAGCCGAGCGTGACTCTCAAAGTGGAATTGCCCATGCGCCAGACGGCCAATGGATGCAGGAATTTGAGTCCGCCTTTCCCTACATCGAAACGCCGGACCAGCTCAAAGCGATCGAAGCCGCCAAGGCTGATATGGAATCGCCGCGCCCGATGGATCGGCTCGTTTGTGGAGATGTGGGATTTGGTAAAACGGAAGTGGCAATCCGAGCTGCCTTTAAGGCCGTGACTGGTGGGAGCCAAGTCGCGATCCTGGCACCTACGACCGTTCTCGCGGAGCAGCATTGGCGGACGTTCAAAGAGCGCATGAGTGATTATCCCATTCGGATCGATCTTCTCAGCCGCCTCCAGACGCCCGCGCAAGCTCGCGACACCATCGAGGGACTTGCCGAGGGCGATGTTGATATCGTCATCGGCACTCACCGCCTCATTTCTGATCATATTGTTTATAAAAAGCCGGGTCTACTCGTCGTCGATGAGGAGCAACGTTTCGGTGTTCGACATAAAGAAAAACTCAAGGAGCGTTTCCGTCTCATTGATGTGCTCACTCTGTCTGCGACTCCCATTCCGCGCACCCTTTACATGTCCCTAATGGGAGCGCGGGACATGTCGACCATTGACACCCCGCCCCCGAACCGTCTGCCGGTTCAAACATCAATCGTCGCTTATGATGAGCGTCTGATTCGAAATGCGATTCGTCGTGAACTGACTCGAGGCGGTCAGGTGTTCTTCCTTCATAACCGCGTTGGCACCATCGAGATGATGAAGGAAAAAATCGAGGACCTCGTGCCCGAGGCGAAGGTTGCCATCGGTCACGGGCAGATGGATAAAGAAGACCTCGAGGGTGTGATGCACCGCTTCGTCGCAGGCGAGGTTGATGTGCTCCTTGCCACCACTATTATCGAGAGCGGGATTGATATCCCAAACGCGAACACGATCCTTATTGACCGCGCAGACCGCTTCGGTCTTGCCGATCTTTACCAACTTCGCGGCCGAGTCGGGCGGGCGGGGCGTCGCGCATATGCCCTTCTTTTGCTCCCTAATGATCTCATCGCAGGCGGCGATGCCAAGAAACGTCTCAGTGCGATCAAGCAATACACCGAGCTTGGATCCGGCTTTAAGATCGCGATGCGCGATCTTGAAATCCGAGGCGCGGGCAGTCTTCTCGGGACGAAGCAATCCGGCCACATCACGGCTGTTGGATTTGAGCTGTATTGTCAGCTTCTCCACCAATCCGTCGAGCAGCTTCAAGGAAAAGACCTCACGCAGCGCGCGGAAGCGGTCGTGAAAGTCGATTTTCTGGAGTTTTCGGAGACCGCCCACCTTGAAAAGGGCGAAAAACTTCCAGCCTTTTTCCCTCGCACATATGGGCCAGACCCCGAGATGCGAGTCGCGGCTTACCGGCAGCTTGCCTCGTCGCGTACCGAAAAGGAGCTCGACCAGATGGCCAAAGATTGGCGCGACCGCTTCGGCCGTTTCCCGAAGCCAGTCGCCACTCTACTGGACACAAACCGCATTCGCGTCGTCGCTTCTACCAAGGGCGTGCAGCTGGTCGAGATCAAGAACGATCGGCTCATGCTCACTCGGAACGGCGAATATCTCCTCCCCGCAGATGGGAGGTTTCCCCGCTTGAGTTCGTCAACTTTGAACGCTAAGCTTCGTGAAGCTGTCACCCTCATCAAGACGCTTTAAAATACTTCCAGATGCGATTTCCAGCACTTCTATCCTTTGTGGCAGCAATAGCTGCGCTCTTTTCGCCTGTCTCTGCCGAGCGACTTCAAGTCAACGGTTTTGCCGCGAAAGCTAATGGTGAAATCATCACTCAGAATGAGCTCATGATCCGTCTCGCTCCTGATCAGTCACTGCTCATGGCCCGCTTCCCGCCTCGTGGCGAAAATCAGGATCGTGGGCCGAGGTATCGTGAACTTCTGAATGCGCGCCGTGAAATCGTCCTCAATCAGTTGATTGATAACGCGATTATCTACTCCCTCTATAAAGACCGGGTGAATCTCATCACTGATCAGGTTGTTGAAGATGAGATTGAGAAGCTGATCCGCATCAAATATGCCGGAGACCGATCACTCTTTAAAAAGTATCTCAAGGCAACGGATCTTTCCTATCATCAGTTCAAAGAGCAACAGCGGAAAGAGATTCTGGTCTCGGTGATCAAGGGACAGCAGTTTGGCGACCCGCCACCACCTTCTGAAGCCGAAATGCGAAACGTCTATAAAAAATGGGCACTTCAAAATCGAGATCGTCAAAAAGATGTCGCGACTTATGAGAAAATCTACCTTCTCACGCAGGACAGGTTTAATCCTAGCGTTTCGCGCGAAAGCCAATTGAAACTTGCGGAGGAGATCGTTCAGCAGTTGCGAAGCGGTGCGGACTTCGCGGAGCTCGCGAAGAAACACTCACGAGATTCCATGGCTGCTGAAGGGGGATTATGGAAAGACGTCCCGCGCACCGATTTGAACCCAGATTTTGGAGCCTTGCTTTTTGACTTTGAAAGTAACGAGAAAGTGATCGGGCCGATTGAATATGGTCCTGGCTTAACGATCTTCCGCGTTGTGAGTCGGAAATACGGGCCAGCGAGTCCTTATTCTGAAGTGAAGGACCTGATGAAGAGAGTCGTCAATAACGAGAAGAAGAACTCCAAATTTGAAGCGTGGATGAAGAAGCAACGCGCCAAAGTCCCGATTCAGAGAATCCGCTAAGCCTCTGATGAATAAGGATGAAAAACACTGAATTCCTGAGAAGCCGTTGACTTCTACCTAGGGTGTTTTGAATCCTGAGAGACTAGCGTCGGTGAGTGACCCGATTGCTGTTTCCGTGGGAATGAAGTAAGGAAATGATTCGAGCAGACAATCACCGAGCGAGCCGGAAAATTCACTTAGCGTAGCTTCTTTACCTTCGGAGGATGAGACGGGTGTCCACTTCGGTATGGGCTTCCCATCCACCTGCAACTTTTGGCCCTATCTCGCGATGGCGCGCGATTGAATTTCTGCGGCGGACATTCAATGTCACGGACCTGCTACCAGAGTGTAAGCTCCGACTCCACTTTGTTCAGCTCAGCCGAATGGTATCCGCATGGAGGATTTTCTCCGTTCCAGTTTCCGTATCTAAAAGCAGTTCACCGCTGGGGGAGACTCCGCGCATGATGCCGGAGCGGGTTTTGCCATTGATTTGGAGGGTGATCTTTCGGCTACGGAGGACGCAGCGCGTGTTCCAGGCGGTGAGGAGTTCCGGAAATGCGGATCCGATTTGGCGCGTTCGGAAGGAGAGGCGCTCGAGCATGGTGACGAGGACTTCTTCACGGCTCACGGGTGTTCCAGTTTCTAGTGCGATGGAGGTTGCCGGATGAGCGAGACCTTCGGGGAAGTTCTGAGTGTTCACATTGAGCCCGATGCCAATGACGGCGAAGGCGGGATCGCTTTCAAGTAGGATGCCACAGATTTTACGCTCCTTCACCCAGACATCATTAGGCCATTTTACTTCAGCGGAGAGGCCAAATTGATCCAGTGTTTCTGCCACTGCTAATCCCGCTGCCAGCGAGAGCCGTCCCCAGAGAGCGATGGGTCCAGCAGGACGAAGGACGAGAGAGGCGGCGATGCTTTCGCCCGGTGGGCAGGTCCACGCTTGGCCACGGCGACCGCGACCAGAAGTTTGCTTCTCGGTGAGGACGAGGCTTTCGTGCGCGAGTCCTCCGAGCGCAAGCTTTCGCGCTTCGTCATTCGTCGAGCCGCATTCATCGAGGAAGATCACGCGCTCCGCCCAATGCGGGGAGTGCTCGCGGATTTTCGCGCCATCCCACTCGCGATCACTCGTCATCTTTGATGAATTCTAACGAGAGATCGAGCGCGACCGCGGAGTGTGTCACCGCGCCCACGGAAATAAAATCGACACCGGTTTCAGAAATATCTCCGACGGTGTCGAGGTTTACCCCGCCACTGGCTTCGAGATAAGGAGTGGCCCCTTCACGCATCACGACTGCTTCACGGAGCTCAGCGAGTGACATATTATCGAGCAAAATGTAGTCCACGCCATCGAGCTTCAGAAAAGCTTCCACTTGCTCGAGGCGGTCGGCTTCCAGTTCGACTTCCACGCCGAGTTTTTCTGCGCGGAGGCGGTGGATCGCGTCTTGCATTGCTTCGATACCACCTTCGGCAACGAGGTGATTATCCTTCACCATAGCACGATCATAGAGGCCCATGCGGTGATTTGTGCCACCACCAGCAAGCACCGCTTCTTTTTCAAGAGAACGCCATCCGGGTGTCGTTTTCCGCGTATCGAGAATCCGAGCAGAGGTGTGAGTGACTTTTTCGACGAAGTTGTTCGTCTGCGTCGCAACGCCCGAGAGACGCTGTAGGAAATTGAGAGCGACTCGTTCGGCCGTGAGGAGAGAGCGGGCTTTTCCCTTCACCTCCATCACGTAGGCGCGGTCCCCGACTTTGCTGCCGGACTCGAGAAGGACTTTGACTTGGGTGGAGGCATCAACACGACGGAAGACTTCGGCAGCAATTTCTACTCCGGCGACGACTCCTTCTTGTTTTGCAACAATGAGGCCGCGCGAAACCCGATCAGCGGGCACAAAGTATTCGGAAGTGACATCCCCGGGGCCGATATCCTCGGCGAGGGCCAGATCGATGAGTGTAGAAGTGGTTTGGTCCACACAGAAAGGGATAGCGGAATCTGAGAGGGGTGGAAACACGGAAATGTGGGGGATGTATTATGAGCGTTAGCTCAGTCTGGGTGTCTAAACACTTGCCATTTCGGCGCTAAGGACAGAAAAATATTATGAGACGGTCGTGGAGGTGTCGCTTCCTTCGTGACTCCTTCCCCCTTAATATTTTTCCTGTGTCCAAATCATTGAACGTCATCATCGCCTGTGGAGGAACCGGCGGCCATTTGTTTCCCGGCATTGCGGTAGCTCAAGAACTTCAAGAGCGTGGGCACAAAGTGCTTCTCTTGATCTCGGAAAAAAAAGTCGATGCTCAAGCCTCCGCGAAATATTCTGAACTCCGATTCGAGACGGTGCGAGCAATTGCTAAACCACCGACGCTTTCGCTCCGCATGATTCCGTTCGTTTGGCGCTTGATCAAGACGATCATGAACTGCGGGAAAATCATCACTCGGGAAAAGGCCGATGTCGTTCTCGGGATGGGCGGCTTCACGTCCTTTCCTCCAGTTCTTGCGGGCGCGAAAAAGGGACTCCGAACTTACGTTCACGATTCCAATGCCATTCCCGGTCGCGCAAATCTCCTGACTTCCAAAAAATGCACCAAGGTGCTTCTCGGGCTTAAGGAAGCGGTATCTCATTTTCCGAATATCGAAACCGCGATTACCGGAACTCCAGTACGCGACGAACTCGAAAATCTTCCGTCACGTGAAGAGGCCTGTAAGGTCTTCGGCCTCGATCCCGCCAAGAAAACACTCCTCGTGATGGGCGGAAGCCAAGGCGCAGCGAAGCTCAATGAAATCGTCGCCGAGGGCACGAAGGATTCCGATTGGCAGGTGATTCACTTGGCTGGGCAGGGGGACTTCGATCGGCTCACCGCGCAAATCGGAGATCGCGCGGGCTACAAAGTTCTCGCCTTCTGCGATCAAATGGCGGCTGCTTATGCGGCGTCTGATTTCTGCGTTGCACGCTCTGGCGCATCTTCGCTTACCGAACTCTCCCGTGCTTCGCTTCCCGCGCTCCTTGTGCCCTTTCCTTTTTCGGCAGATGACCACCAGACTGCCAATGCAGTGGTTTACGAAAAAGCGGACGCAGCGGTGTTCAAACAACAGCATGAGCTTTCAGTTCAGGATATTTCAGAAATGCTCACCGCATTGAATGATGACCTCATTTTTAAGATGAGCCAAGCGATGGACTCCCTGGCCGTGCCCGACGCCGCTACTCAAATTGCCAAAGTCATTGAAGGATGAAGATTGATGAATTCAGCGAGCGGCTCCTTGACCGTAGTAATCCACTGAACATTCACCTGATCGGTGTCGCCGGTTCTGGAATGAGTGGGTTGGCCCGCCTCCTTCTCGAAATGGGGCACCATGTGAGTGGATCAGATATGGTGACCTCAGGAGAGACTGAGAGGCTCCGTGCACGTGGACTGCATTTCTCGAGCCCCCAGACCAAGGAGTCGGTTCGTGATGCCGAAGTGATTGTTTACTCTTCCGCGATCCGTGAGACAAACCCCGCGCTTGCTGCTGGTCTTTTTAATAAGACTCCGATTTTCCGCCGCGCCGAATGCCTTGCGGCTATTCTTCATATGAAGTCTGGCATCGTGATTTCTGGCACTCATGGAAAAACGACGACGTCCTCGATGGTTGCGCACATTCTCCGCAAAGGTGAATGTTCTCCCTGTCACTACGTAGGCGCTGAAATTCCCGTGCTCGGCAGTAACGCTGAGTGGAATGAAGAAGGCGAATTTCTCGTGGCCGAAGGCGACGAGTCTGATGGCACGCTCGCGCTTTACAAACCGAAGCATGCCCTTGTGCTGAACGTTGAAGAAGAGCACCTTGATTTCTACAAACGTGGGATTGAGCAAATCCGCGAAGTTTTCAACACCTTGCTCGATCAAACTTCTGGCTCCATTATTTATTGTAAAGAATGCGAGGAGGCGACTCGCCTGTGCAGCCCGCGTGAAAACACGGTGTCCTACGGTTGGGGGAATGCTGATTTTACGGCGAGCGACGTCACTGCGCAGATCGGGACCACCAGTTTTACAGTTCATTTTCAAGGGGAAGAGCTCGGCCGTGTTCAGCTCGGAATTGCGGGACGTCACAATGTGCTCAATGCCCTCGGTGCGATTGCGATTGGGTATTTATGTGGGGTCAGTTTTTCTCGTATCGAGCGAGCGCTCAGCACTTTTGCAGGAGCAAAGCGCCGTTTTGAAACGAAGTATCTCACCAAGCGCGCCCGCATCGTCGATGACTACGGCCACCATCCAACCGAAGTCGCCGCCACGCTTCAGACCGCTCGTTCTTATGAGCGCGGTCGTGTCGTCGTGCTATTTCAGCCTCACCGCTACACCCGCACCCAGAAGCTTGCCGATGAATTTGGAAAAGCGCTACAAGCGGCCGATCTCGTTTATGTCACTGATGTTTACGCTGCGAGTGAGGACCCGATTCCCGGAATTAGTGGTCAGACCATCGTTGATGCCGTCCATGCCAATGGTGATACGAAGGCCGTTTATGTCCCTGATCTCAAGTCCGCGCATCACCTGATCGGAAACGCGCTAGCGTTCGATGATCTGTTTCTCACACTCGGGGCGGGCAATGTGCATGAAGCTGGAAATAAGATGGTGCGAGACCTCAAGGTGCTCGATGAAATCGTGCAAGAGTCTGGTGTCGAGCTGATTAAGCTTTACGAGCCGATGGCGAAGCACTGCACGCTGCGTATTGGTGGGCCAGCTCAGTTCTGGGTCGAGCCGGATAACTTCGAAGGCTTTAAGGATGTGGTCAGCTACTGCCGCGCTCGCGGAATTCCCGTCCGTGTTGTTGGGCGAGGCTCAAACCTCCTCATCCGCGATGGCGGAATCAGCGGAGCGGTCATTCATCCAAAGGGTGGGGCTTTTAACGAAGTCTCTGCTGAGGGGAATGAAATCAAAGCCGGTGTCGGAGCCCGTTTCAAAAAACTGGCGAGTGTGGCGCGCGAGAATGGCATCGGTGGATTCGAGTGGATGGAAGGAATCCCCGGAAACGTCGGTGGCGGTCTTCGCATGAATGCTGGTGCGATGGGGGTGGAGACTTTTGATCAAGTGGTCGATGTCACCTTCCTCGATGAAGATGGAGAAATCCGTACCCGCACGCATGAAGAAATCGTTTCGCATTATCGGAATGTGCCCGAACTGCGACGTAACTACGCCCTTTCAGCTACTTTCAAAGGCGCCTCTGCCGAGCTGGCGCAAATCCAAAAACGACTCGATGAATCGCGACACCACCGTAATACAACTCAGCCCAAGGCGGCGAGTGCGGGCTGCATTTTCAAAAACCCTCAAGACTGCGGCGCCGGAAAGCTGATCGACGAGCTCGGCCTCAAGGAATCGAGAGTCGGAAAAGCCGAAGTCTCCCTCGAGCACGGAAACTTCATCGTCAATCGCGGCAAAGCAACCGCATCAGATGTCCTGCAACTGATCGATCAAATCAAAGCTCAGGCGAAGACTGAACGCGGAGTCGAACTCGAAACAGAAGTTCAGATTCTAGGTGAAGAAGAGATCGTGTTTTAGCTTTTCACGCTCTAGAAGATCAGCTGCCAAAATGTGCTTAATGGGTCTTGTTTAAGGTGCGGCCTCTTTTGGGTGAGCACTTACCGTTCGATTTCTGATTCTTCAACCTTCTCTGTCGAAGGGAGGTCTGCGGGCTTCTCGGGTTGAAGTTGGAAGCTGGAGACAGGGTCGCCTTTTTTGGTTTCTCCGGTGATGATATCGGCGGCGAAAAAGTCGCGGACACGCTCTCCGGTAGGGCGGATATTGGCAGATGAACCGTCTATGCTGTGGGTCTGGAAGAGGACGTCTTTGGGGAGCCTTCCGGGTCCATATTTCTGAATGAGGACGAATTTTCCAGCTTCTGAGACGGAGGCGATACGACCGATGATTTGGCGGGCGGCTGGTTTTTTTTGTTCCTGCTTTTCAGGTGCCTGAGTGCTCAGGTTTTTGAGAGCACCGCAGGACGAGAGGGCGAGTGTGAGCGGGAGGAGGAGAAGTTTCATTTGGAGATAAAGAGGCGGGATTCTTTTCGCCGGAGGCGGAGACCGCCGGGCAGGTTGATTGCGGGTGGGCCATCTGTATCGAGAAGCGAGGCTGCGGCGGTGATGTGTTCCTCGGCGAGATCACGGATATGATGATCTTTGAGAAATTGATGGAGGGCGAAGCGTTGGAGAGGTTCGCTCAATGTCCTCAGAGTCGGGAGGTGGATACGGCCTTGGGGATCGAGGAGGTTTTTTTCTGCGAGCGCGTCGCTGGCGATGGCCTCGAGATCGGCCGTGCGGCGGGTGGCGCGAAGGAGAGGCTCGACGGGGTCACGGCTCATGACGTGATCAAGAAGCGGGAAGACTTCATTTCGAATCCGGTTCCGTGTGGCGAAGGGTTCTGCATTGGTGGAGTCCTCCCGAAAAGCGATCTTGTTTTCTTGGAGGTGATTAGTGATCTGGGCGCGCCGGATTTCTAAAAGAGGACGATGAAGGATGAGGTGGTCTGGCCCGAGGTGGATGGTTTGTGATGCGGCCATTCCTTTGGCTCCAGCAGCTCCTCGAAGAAGGCGGAAGAGGATGGTCTCGGATTGGTCATCGGCGTGATGGGCGAGGAGGACGTGGTTGGTGTGGTGCTCTTGTGCGCAGCGGATAAAGAACAGGTGGCGAGCGTCGCGAGCGGCGGTTTCGAGTGAGATTTTCTGCTCGGCGGCGAGGGCTGCGACATCAATGCGGTCGATGACAGCGGGAAGTGCGAGTTCTTCAGCGAGCTTTGCGACGAAGTCGGCATCGCCATCGGATTCGTCTCCACGGAGCCCGTGGTTGAGATGGCAGAGGACGAGGTTTTTGATATCTCGTTCGAAGAGCCAATGGAGAAGGAAGACGGAGTCACGGCCGCCTGAAATCCCAAGGAGATATTTCTGATTGTGATCGAGCTTCATTTCACTCGGGCTTCTGAAAGACCATAAAATGCTGCCATGGAAGGTCGTCTTTTGTTTCGATCCATTGCAGACCGGTGTTCGCCATTTCAGCTTTGGCCTGCTTTTGAGTCATCTTGTGTAGCGGCTTGATCGGGACGAGCGGGTCTTCGGCGCGGTATTCAAGGAGGAAGATTCGACCGCCGGGTCGGAGGGCTTTTTGGAGCGAGCGCATCATTTCGTAAGGGTGAGAGAACTCGTGGTAGGCGTCAACGATGAGCGCGGCATCGATAGAATTGGCGGGGAGAAGGGTGTGATCGATCTTTCCAAGATGAGTGGAGACATTGGCGATGCCTTGCGTTTCTTTTTCCTGTTCCAAGTAGCTGATCATTTCAGGCTGGATGTCGACGGCGATGACGCGGCCCTTTGGGAGCTGCTGAGCAAGGCGGAAAGTGTAGTAGCCGGAGCCTGCCCCGATATCGGCAATGATGGCATTTTCCTTGAGGTCAAGCATGGCGAGAGCCTTAGAAGGTGCCTCTTCGTCTTCTCGATTCGAGCGTTCTAACCAGCTGATGGCGGGATGGCCCATGACTTGGGAGATTTCACGGCCCATGTAGAATTTTCCCGTGCCATCACGAGTGGCGGAGCCGTAATCGTATTTTGCGCCGTTTATTTTTTCTGAGGGAATCACCATCTTCTCGGCTTCAGGAGGAGGCGGTTTAACGATGGTGGCTGGCTTCTCAGGATCAGATTTCAGAAGGGAAAAAATGGCGACCAAAAGTGCGAGGGCCAAAAGGAGTGGGAGGAATTTCATATCCACTAAAGTGCGATCGTCTTGACTTTGAGCTCAGGGCAGAGTCGAGGGAGAAGGCGATTTAGCTGATCAAGCTCTCCGGTGGTGAAGATATGAATACGAGGATTCGAGGAAGGAGTGGGCTTGAATTTCTCGACGCGTTTTGCAACGGCGCGGCCGGTATCGATATACTTGATATGAGCTGGGAGAGCTTTGATGAGGGCGGGCTTTAAGAAGGTGTAGTGGGTGCAGCCAAGGATGATGGTGTCGACTCCTTCATGGATCATGTCATCGGTGTATTCACGGATCGCGCTTTCCACTTCGGAACCATCGAGTTTTCCGTCTTCAACAAGCTGGGTAAACTTGGGGCACTGCTGCGTGATCACGCGAAGGTCGAAGGCATGAGTGCTGACGAGGCGGTGAAATTTTTCGCCGTTTAATGATGCCTCTGTCGCGAGGACGCCGATGGTGTGAGTCTGGGTGATCTCTGCGGCTGGTTTTACCCCAGGTTCCATTCCTATAAATTGAATGGGGTAGTGAGCGCGGAGTGCTTCCACCGCTGCAATGGTGGCGGAATTACATGCGATGACGATCATCTCGGCGCCTTTTTCAATGAGGTAGTCAGCGAGTGCGAAGACGCGCTTCTGAATTTCATCGTAGGATTTTGATCCGTAAGGGCACCATTTGGAGTCAGCGATGTAGTAAAAAGAGTGGCCGGACATACGCTTGTGCATTTCAAGTAACACGGAAATGCCGCCGACGCCGGAATCGATTACACCAATCACAGAAATAAAATGGCAGAAGGAGTGGAAATGGAAAGACGGGAATCAGAGGGTGAATTTGATTCGGTCATTCGGGAAAGCTCAAGTGCGACGGCGCTCGAAATGAAAAAAAGAGGACGCGCCACGTAAAACATCAACAAAGACGCGCGGGTCATGTTTTTGATGAATACCGAAGACGGAAAGCACACTCGCGGAGGAGTGATGATGAGCTTCAGTGAGAGTGCGGCAACAAAGGTGTCCTGCTTTTATGACTCAAAAGGGGGTTAGTCCTTCGTCTGCACCGAGCCCCACCAATCTTTGTTCGGCTTAAAATCGGGATTCAGAAAGTTGGCATGTTGTTTCTCGAGTTGCTGCTTTTTTTTGATGTGCAGAGATTTGAGCTGTTGTTTTTTCTTTGCGGGGTCAAAACGTGCGTCGGGCTTAGGTATCAGAGCTCCGATTTCCTTGAGATGTGCGGTGAGCATTTCAGCGAGCTCTTGGCGAATGGTTGGTTCGCTTTTTGAAATGTCGCTCTGCTCGCCGATATCTTCGGTGAGGTGATACAGTTCTTCGCGGCCGTCTTCATAGTAGCGGATGAGCTTAAAGTCACCGCGTCGCACGATTCCGGAAGGCTCGCCCCCTTGGTTTCCGTAGTGTGGGTAGTGCCAGAAAAGAGGGCGGTCAGCGATCGCTTCACCTTTGAGTGCGGAGACGAGTGAGCGGCCGTCAAGGTGTGCTTCTGGGCGAAGCTCGAGACCAGCGAGCTCGAGAAGAGTCGGGAAGAAGTCATTTCCAGTGGCGAATGCATCGGAAGAGGAACCTGCTTTCGTCACTCCGGGAGCGTAAATATAATAAGGTTGGCGAATCCCTCCTTCCCATTGTCTTCCTTTGCCGCCGCGGAGAGGAAGGCAGGAGGTGGCGAAAGCATCACCGGAGGAAACTCCTCCATTATCAGAGGTGAAAACGACGATGGTGTTTTGATCGAGGTTCGCATTTTTGAGGCCTTTCATCACGATTCCGACGGCGTCATCCATTGATTCCATCATGCCGGCGTAGATCGGGCAGTCTTGTATTTGACGGACCGGAAGGGTGCGGTCGACCTTGAAGCGTTCATCGGCCATGTCCCTTGCGGCAGCCTTTTGCTGATACTTTTTCCAAAGTTCAGGAGTGGTCTGGATGGGGCCGTGGACAGAGTAGAAGGAGAGGAAGGCGAAGAAGGGTTTATCGGATTTTACAGTCGTAAACTTTACGGTTTCCTCGGCGAGGCGAATCGGGAGCGATTCACCATTCGGGCCGTCTTCGAGGACGGGGTTTTGATAAGGAGAGAAAAATCCTCCTGGGGGGGAGCCGCGATGATGGCCGCCTTTGTTGACCTCGAATCCGTGATTTTCCGGCATGGAACCCTCTCCTCCGAGGTGCCATTTTCCCGCGAAAAAAGTGCGGTATCCGCCTTCTTTAAACGCTTCTGCGATGGTGGTAAGATCGTGGGGAAGCCCACTTTTGTTAGGAGCAGGGAGGACCTTGTCATTCCGTTTCCATTTCATTCCAGTAGCGGCGCCGATCCAATCGGTAATGCCGATGCGCGCCGGATATTGTCCAACCATAATGGAAGCGCGAGAAGGAGAGCATACCTGACAGGTCGAGTAGCCATTGACGAAACGCATCCCAGCTTTCGCAAGCGCATCGATGTGTGGGGTCTCGTGAAAAGTAGAACCTTCGCAGGACATGTCTTTGATTCCGAGGTCATCGGCGAGGATAAAGACGACGTTTGGCTGAGCTGCGGTGAGAGAGCCAAGGGAAGCCAGAGTGGGAAGGAGGAAGAGCAAAGAGCGTTTCATGTCACTAGAACTGAGGATGAATGAGAACTTCTAGCGGTTGAGCTTCCTCCTGAGTAGGGGAAAATTTCCGGGGCTTAAATATGAATTGAGGTTTCGATCAAAGGAGACTTTAAAGTCGTGAAATAAGCGGCAGGTTTAAGCATGCCTGAGCGGAAGATCATCCACATCGATATGGACTGCTTTTATGCAGCCATTGAGGTGCGGGATGATCCTTCTTTGATCGGGAAACCCGTTGGAGTCGGTGGGAGCTCTGGGCGTGGGGTTCTCACGACCGCGAATTACGAAGCTCGGAAATTTGGCTGTCGCTCGGCGATGCCCGTTTTCATGGCCAAGCAGCTTTGTCCGCAGATCATTCTGACGCCCGTGCGCTTTGATGTTTACCGCGCGGAGTCAGCTAAGATTCGGTCGATCTTTGCTCGGTATACGGATTTAATCGAGCCGCTTTCGCTCGATGAGGCTTACCTTGATTTATCTCATCGTCGGGAATCTGGCGCGGCGCTTGCGCAAGAAATCCGCACACGGATTTATCAAGAAACGGGTCTCACCGCATCGGCGGGGATCGCTCCGAATAAGATGATTGCGAAAGTGGCGAGTGATTGGAATAAGCCCGATGGCCAGCTCGAAGTCCGCCCGTCAGAAGTCGCGGACTTTATGCGCGGACTCCGAGTTGAAAAACTCCATGGCGTTGGGAAACGCGGTCTCGAATCACTCACCAAGATGGGCGTCACGACATGTGGAGATTTACAAAAATTCACCAAGTTCGAGCTCGCGGACCGGTTCGGAAAATGGGGGGGCGAGCTCTTCGAGCGGAGTCGGGGAAATGACAGGCGAGTGGTCTCGGTCGCTCGCACGCGGAAGTCACTCTCCAAGGAGCGGACCTTTTCTCAAAATATCGCGAATTTTGATTGGCTCGTCGATGCCATGCGCGATCTCCTCGCTGAAGTGCGCGAATCGGTAAATCGTAAGGTAGAGCAGGAAATCAAGTCTCGCGTAATTAAGCTAAAATTTGAGGATTTTACTCCCACCACAGCTGAAAAAGCTGGTTCAGAGATGGATGAGGAAATTTACCTCGAACTCCTGCAGCTCGCATGGGAACGAGGAGAAGGGAAAGCGGTCCGCCTCCTTGGCCTTGGAGTGCGACTCGAGACGGAAGATGGGCAGCCTGAGCTTCTTTAAAAAAGGAGATTTTTAGGCGAACAACTTCCTCTTGTTTTGGGTTTCCTGCGAAGCTCTCTTTTTCTATTTTTTACGCGATGTCAGATTCCTTCGTCCATCTTCATCTTCATACTGAATTTTCGACGCTCGATGGGGCTTGTCGGACAGCGGATGTCGCGAAACGAGCAGCTGATCTCGGCATGCCCGCGGTTGCGATGACGGATCACGGAAATCTCTTTGGTGCCATCCAGTTCTATAAAAACTGCCAGAAGCATCAGGTGAAGCCCATCCTCGGGTGTGAAATCTATCTTGCACCCGAATCTCTCGAAGACAAAAAGGAAATCCCCGGCCGCAAGCGTGCCACTCACATGACTCTCCTAGCCGAAAATAACGTCGGCTGGGTGAATCTGCAGAAGATGATCTCCGTCGGTCATCTCGAAGGCATGTATTACGGTAAGCCGCGCGTCGATCGCGAGGTGATCAAGAAATATTCCGAAGGGATCATCTGTCTTTCTGGCTGCATCAGCGGTCCTGTCAATGAATGGATTCTCAAAGACCAAGATGATCTCGCGTTCGAAACTGCGCAGGAGATTTGCGACATCTTCGGGAAAGATCATTTCTACCTCGAAGTCCAGAATCACGGCCTCGAGCCACAAGAAAAGTCGCGCGCGGCCCTCTACCCGATGGCTGAGAAACTCGGCGTCAAGACCGTCGCCACGAACGACGTCCATTTCCTCACTCGCGAAGATCACGAAGCGCACGATGTTCTCATCTGTATCGGGACCGGACGCCTCATCATTGATGAAAACCGCATGCGCTATTCTCCTGAGGTTCATTTCAAGACAGCCGAGGAAATGCGGCTGCTTTTTGCGGATCACCCTGAGTCTTGTGATGCCACCTTGGAGATCGCAGAGCGATGTAATGTTACCTTCGTGCTCGATCCCACTTCCTCGGAAAAATACCCCGAGTTCCCCACGCCCGACGGATCACCACGTGAAGATTATCTCCGTAAGGTTTGCTACGATGGTCTCATCACCCGTTATGGCGAAGAGCGCGCGAAGACCGATACCGAGCTTCACGAGCGTCTCGATTACGAGATTGATATTATCAACTCGCTTAAGTTTGCCTCTTACTTCCTGATTACTGCGGACTTCATCATGTGGGCGAAGGACCAGAATATCCCCGTCGGTCCTGGTCGTGGTTCTGCTGCGGGGTCACTCGTTGCTTACACTATGGGAATTACCGACATTTGCCCGATGCGTTTCGGTCTTCTCTTCGAGCGATTCCTCAACCCAGAGCGTGTCAGCCCGCCCGACGTCGATATCGACTTCTGCCAAACTCGCCGCACTGAAGTCATCGACTACGTTCGGAAAAAATACGGCGAGCGCTGCGTTTCCCACATCATCACCTATGGAACACTCGGAGCAAAATCCGTCATCAGAGACGTCGCGCGCACGATGGGCGTGAGTTATGGCGAGGCCGATATGCTCGCGAAGATGATCGAGGCCAAACCCGGAGTGAAACTCCAAAAAGAATTTGACGAAAAGCCCGAGCTTCGTGAAGTCATTGAGTCCTCTTCCACTTACCAAGAACTCTGGAGCTACGCGCTTAAGCTGGAAGGTCTCACCCGAAATGTAGGCGTCCACGCAGCGGGAGTCGTGATCGGTGACCGCAATCTCGATGAACACGTTCCGCTCACGCGCGGGAATGAGGGCGAGGTCGTGACCCAATTTGATATGGGCGCGATCACCGATGTCGGTCTGCTCAAGATGGACTTTCTCGGTCTCAAAAACATGACTGTGATTCAGGAAGCAGTGGACCATATCCACACTTACCAGCCTGACTTTGACATCTACAAAATCTCTCTCGAGGACGAGCCCACCTTTAAAATGCTCAACGCTGGAGAAACAATGGGCGTCTTCCAGTTGGAATCCGGCGGGATGGTTGAGACTTGCCGAAAGTATGGCATCAATCGAATTGAGGATATCATTGACCTCCTCGCCCTCTACCGCCCGGGAGCGATGCAATACATTGATCAGATGATCGAGGTAAAGGAAGGACGTTCGCAGCCCGTCTATGAACATCCGCTTCTTGAGGAAATCTGCGGTGACACATACGGCGTCATGATTTATCAGGAGCAGGTTCAAAACTCTGCCAAAATGCTTGCCGGATATACCCTCGGTGGAGCGGATATCCTTCGTCGTGCGATGGGCAAAAAAGATCCCGCGACGATGGAGAAACAGCGTCAAATTTTCGTTGCTGGAGCTGCTCAGACGAACCAGATTGATTCGCGTAACGCGAACCTCATTTTCGATAAAATCGCCGGTTTCGCGGGTTACGGTTTCAACAAGTCTCACTCTGCTTGTTACGGCTTTATTTCATACTGGACTGGTTTTCTGAAGGCAAACCACCCCGTCGATTTCATGTCTGCGCTGCTTTCAAATGAGATCAATAACACCGAAAAAATTGGAGTTTTTGTGAATGAAGTTCAACGGATGAAGATTGAGCTGCTTCCGCCTGATCTCAATAAATCAATGCTTCGCTTTGCCCCGGAAGAAATTCACGGTGGGAGTCAGGGAATCCGTTATGGTCTCGCTGCCATCAAGAATGTTGGTGCCGCTGCCATGAAAATGGCGATCCAAGAACGCGAGGAGAACGGACCTTTCGAATCGCTTGATGACTTCTGCGATCGCCTCGACTCGAAAGCGGTTAATAAACGAATTTTAGAAAACCTCGTCAAAGCTGGCGCGATGGACTGGACAGGGGAGACCCGTGCTGGAATGACTGAGCGGCTTGAAAAAGTCGTCGCCAGTGCTAGCTCGGCCCAGAAGGACCGTGCCGCTGGTCAGGTCTCACTTTTTGATACGATGGAATTCGCTGGAGGTGGCGACTCTACGGATGACACCACATCTCAAGTTGAAGAATGGTCAAAGGACGAGCGCCTTGAGCACGAGAAAGAACTCCTCGGCTTCTACGTCACTGGGCACCCGCTTGATAAGTTCCGCGGCGTGGTCGATCATGAGCGTTATCGCCGTCTCGGTCTCCTTGATGAGATCGATGTTGGGAAAGACAAACGCGCTCGTTTCCCCTTCGCAGGGATGGTCCGTAGCGTAGAGCATAAAATGACCAAGGCTGGTAAAGCCTTCGGCGTCGTTATTCTAGAAGACTTCACGGGTTCTGCAGAAATGGTGTGTTGGTCAGAGAGCTACCTGCCAGCGCGCGATTTAGGCCTCATGCAGCCGGGCCAAGTGATTCGTATTCAGGCGCAGATCACCGTCGATGATCGCACCGAGCAACGTCGTCTTACCGGGTCACAGCTCAAAGAGCTTAAACCCCGGAAAAAGAAAGCAGGGGGATTTCTAGAACTCACACTATGGGCTGGCCGTCATGGGCCGGATGATTTGAAAAAAATCCAAAGCATCATCGCTGAATATCCAGGAAAGATTCCCGTTACGATGCACTTCCAAAGCGGAGCTGGTCAACGTGCTACGATGGAGCTTCCCGCTCACATCGGAGTGGATTTTAAGAACCCAGCTTTACACCGAGAGCTCGGCCCTTGGATTTCTAACTAGTTCTCTCGTGAGAGAAGCTGAAATTTAGACTACAAGTAATCTTCCAAGGTCTCCTCCAACGGAGTGTCTTTGATGATGTCTTTGAGCTGCTCGATTCCGGCAGGGATTTTCTCGAGGAACCAGTCGTTATTGTGGTTGTGGCCGAGATTTGCGAAGGCACCGAGCACCTGCATGAGGCGTTGGGTGGCGCAGTCTTTTAAGATAGGCTCGATGGGCTCTTCCTCGGTGATCTCCTCCCAAAGCTCGAGCATTTTAGCCCGATCTTCAGAGGTGTGCTCCATGTAAGGATCCCAGAGGAGGGAGGCGAGATCGTATTCCTGACGCCCCATGCGAAGGCCTTGGAAGTCGATGACGTAGCATTCGCCATCTTTAAGCATAAGGTTCTGCGATTGGAAATCACGATGAACCATGTGAGGTGACGTTGCGCCGAGGCGCTTCCGGAGTCCGGCGAGAATGGGGTCTTCACGCAAAGCAGAGCCGTCTTTTCCAAGGTGGCCTTCGACGAAGTGCTCGATGAAGTATTCCTGCTCCCACTGATACATCTCTTCGTCGAAGGAAGGCTGGAGGTCGAAGTCCTTCGGTGGGCGGACGTAAAGCATCTTATCGAGCTGCTCAAAGGCGGAGCGATAGTAAGGCTCACGGGCATCCCAAGGCGCGCCATTTAAAGAGGTGAGATCGCTATCACCGAGGTCTTCCACAATCGCGACGTGTCGGGCGATGTTATCGTACAGAACCTGCGGAATGTTCAGGCCCGCGCTTTCAAGAAACTGCGCGACGGGGATGTAGTTGGCATTGTCTGAGCGATCCAGTGTGTAGTGGATGCCGATATAGGTTGGGTGATCTTCTGGTTGAATGCGGAGGATAGTGCGTCCCGATCCGCCTTTTTTGACAGGCTCCATAAGGACCTTGTGCGTGGGCGCGAGATCGAGGTGGGCACGGACGGCAGTGAGAAGAGTATCGGCAGGCATCGGAACGTGGGGATTAAAGATCGGAGTCGAGATAGAATCCAGATGCAGGGGAATTGCTGTGGACGATGCAATTTGTCAATTCCGCATCTCCAGAAACGTGAGCTTGAGGCCAAATGATGGAGTTTTTGACCGAGGCCCCTGATTCGATGGTGGCGTCATCGCCGATCCAAGAATTCTCGACGGTAGCCTCCGAGGAGACTTTTGCAGAGGGTGAAATTTGTCCGGGATTTTGAAAAGCGGCTTCAAGGTAGCTTTCGCGATTGCCGAGATCGAGCCAGCTACATTCTTTGACGAGGTAGGCTCCGATTTCGTTTCGCCGCACTAGCTCTTGGAGCGCGGGGATGACGGTGATCTTTTCATTTGGGGGAATGAGATCGAGGATTTCAGCATC
>JBDNAW010000048.1:0-12695 GCA_039768255.1 Akkermansiaceae bacterium
CGTCACCCCGCGTCACCCAAGCTGCACTGGTTAATCAATCACTTTTACTCGAAGAAAGCGGATGGGAAGAGCAGGTGAAATATCCGCTGAGGCCTGGCCATTGATGATTGTTATAACCGTGGAGAATTCACTCCAGTTGTCGAGATCAGTGCTGGTCTCGATTTGGTAAGTGACATCAGGAAGGGCTTTCCAAGTGAGCGTATTGGAATCCATGATGAGATCACGGACGGCTTCTTCAATGGTGGGAATGATCTCGAGGTCAAGATATACGGGGCGATGATCAGAAGCGCCGATACGGTTTGCCCCAGGAGAATTTCCGGTAGGCCAGAAAACGGCGCCGTCTCGGATTTCGAAGCCTGATTTTGAAGGAAGGACATAATCAACGCGCAGACTGAAACTCGCAGTGTAATCACTTGTCGTTGGAGTAGAAGTGCCGGTGCGTTTGGGGGTGAAGGATGCGTCAATACGAGGGTGATTAAGCCACTGGTTGATGGCAGATTGAAAAGAATCACCACGCGTAGGGTCAGCATTTTGATCACCAAGGAGAATGAAGCGTTCCGTCTCAGGGAGGCTTGCGGGGTTACCTTGATCATCAGTAAGGTATCCTGCGTTGGCGGGAGTCAGAAAATCCGCCCAGAGACGGATTTCATCGTGATTCCGGCGGCCGTTACGATCTTCCGGTCCATCGAAGACGGGTGGAGTGGGATGGCTGCAAAGAAGGTGGATACGCTGGCCATTGACCTCAACAGGGATGTCCCAGTGCGACTTAGAGCTGAGACGTAATGCTGCTTTTTCATCCTCGGTATAAAAGGTAGTTGGGATGAGATTCCCGGGCATATCTTGCCATTTCAGAAGTTGAAAGGTGCGGATGGCAGCAGTATCGACCGGAAATTTTGAGAGGATAGCCATGCCGTATTTTCCTTCGAACTCGCCAAAGCCGAAGGCATCCCCGCCGTAGCCGGTATCACCAGGCGAGTTATCGATGACGTTATTATGATCAAGATCAAAGCCAGAGTGGATTCCGGTATTTGAAGGGGCGGTGTAGCGGTAGGGGTAGTTCTGCGCGGTCTGGCCGTTTTGAGAAATGGCAAGGTAGTTATTATTGAAACGAGTAAGCGCGGCTGAGCCGGCATCGTAATCGAACTCATTCAGCAAGATGATATCGGGCTCGATCATCTGGATGACCTCTGCAATTTGGCGAGCTTGGTTGAAGGTGGTCGCTCGAAGCTCTGCTGCCAGCCGTCCTCTGGTAGTGAGGGCGAGCGAGGTATTGTAAGTGGCGACACGGATTTGTTGCCCCGCTTGGAGGTCAGCTAAGAGGATGAGAAAAATAACGAAGAAACGCACCTCCAAGAGGCTACGCTTTTTTTTCCCCGAGGACCAAGGCATGATTATGACATGTCACCAATTACTCCGTCACAGGCTGAAAAATTGATTCTGGCTTCCGCGCGTCCGCTGGAGCTGGAAAAAGTGATGCTGCGAGAGTCACTCGGGCGTGTTTTGGGGGAACCTCTCAAAGCAGATCGTTCTTTTCCGCCCTTTGATCGAGTGACGATGGACGGGATCGCTTTTAAACATGATGGCCGGAAAGAATATGCGCTCCATGGGCTCCATGCAGCGGGCTCGCCAGTGCCGGGAGCGCTGCCAGAAGGAGCGTGCTGGCAAATAATGACCGGCGCGGTGCTGCCGCCAGATTGCGATACCGTGGTGCCTTACGAGGAGGTGGAAATTGGGGAAGCACATGCGAAAATCACAGGCGATGCGACGCCGGGAATTTTTATTCATCGCGAGGGGACGGATGCGCAGCGGGGAGATGTTTTGGTAGCAGCAGGAACTCAGCTTGGCGCGGCGCATCTCGGGCTCGCGGCTTCGATAGGTGCGGTGGAGATACAGGTGGCACGGCGACCTCGCATTGTGATTTTGACAACAGGCGATGAGCTGGTTTTACCCGAGGCAACACCAGAACCTCATCAAATGAGGCAATCGAATGGACTGACCCTGAAGGCGGCAATTGACGGCTGGGGGGCGGCAGAAGTTTCGCTCATTCATTTAGCGGATGAGCTGGAAGCAACGATACGAGTAATTGAAAAAGCGATGGCAGAAAGTGATTTGGTGATTCTTTCAGGTGGGATTTCAAAAGGTCGTAAAGATTTCGTACTTCCTGCGATGGGGCGACTAGTGGGTGATCCGCTTTTTCACGGAGTGCTTCAGCGCCCCGGGAAGCCTTTGGCCATCTGGCCAGGTGTCGCGGCGCTACCGGGAAATCCGAATTCAACCCTGACGACCTTCCACCGTTATTTGGTTCCATTGCTGGATGCAATGTCTGGAGCGAGAACACGGGAGGTGATTCGGCTGCCATTTGAAACGGAGATTATCAGGCACCCGAGACTAACGGTATTTATTCCGTGTGTGATCTCTGCGGAAGGGCAGCTTAGAGCGATGGTGCCACAGAACTCGGGAGACTTTATAACTCCTCTTGCCGCGACCGGATTTGCGGAAGTTTCTTCTGGAAGAGGTCCTGCGACCAAAGGGAGGTATCGGGCTTATTGAGGCTCCTCAATGGGGCGAGCGGTGTCGTAGTTTTTTGCAGATTCGGCCCACCAGCGCGGTGATGAGTCCCAAAGAGGTTGCGTAGCGAGACTGCTTTCCCAGGTTCCGAGACGTGAGAAGAGGTCACGAAAAACTTCATCCTGGTGCGACGAGAGGTCGTTCGCTTCGCCGGGGTCTTTAGCAGGGCTGAAAAGCTGAGCAGGACGGTGCGTGAAGCGGATGAGCTTATGCTCGCCGTAAAGGATAGCGGATTGGCCCTGAAGCCGCCAGGTGAGCAAGCGGGGCTCGGTTTGGAGCTCGCCTTTGAGAACGGGAAGAATGTTCACTCCATCGTAGGCGGGGCCGGCATTTCGATTCCGGCGGTCTTCGTAAGCGGGTGCTTTTTTCAGTGGAAGCGGTTTTTTGCCAGCAGCCTTCATGAAAGTTGGAAGCAGATCGAGGGCTGAGATCGGCTGCGTTTGGGTCTTTCCAGAAGGAAGGGTGCCGGGCCAAGAGAAGATAAAGGGCACGCGCACCCCGCCTTCGGCCAAAGTTCCTTTTCGACCTGCGAGAGGACCGTTCCAGGAGGCGTTATTCGTAGCCCCTCCGTTATCGGAAAAGAAGACGATGAGGGTGTTCTCGAGCTGGCCGGATTCACGGAGCTGTTTGACGAGTCGACCCACGCTGCGATCGAGGGCATACATCATCGCGGCGTAGATTCGGCGCTTGGGATTTTCGATCTGAGGAAAAAGCGCGATGTCCTCATCCGTCGCCTCCATCGGAGTGTGTGGCGCGTTGTAGGAAGCGAAGAGAAACCAAGGTTGCTCCTCTTTACTCTTGATCCACTTTAGGCATTCATCGGTAAAATAATCGGTGATGTATGGATTTGAAAATGAGGTGAGCGGCTTGCCGTTTTCTTCGAGTTTATTCTTATCGGGCTTAGGAAAAAAAGTGTGACTGCCACTGAGCATGCCGAGGAAATGATCAAATCCACGAACGTTTGGGTGGAAGGGTGCAGACATCCCTTGATGCCACTTTCCGATCAAGGCAGTGGCGTAACCAGCGGACTTAAGGTGATCTGCAAGGGTGTGCTCGCTGGGTGGAAGGCCTTGGAGCTCCGGTCTCGTAGGATAGGCGTTTGGTCCTTTGTTGAGATTCCCCTCGTAACCAAAACGCCGAGGGTCACGCCCCGTCAAAATACCGGCACGGGAGGGCGAGCAGACTGAGGATGGCACGTAGCCTTGTGTACAGAGAACTCCGTTCTTCGCTAGAGCATCGAGGTGTGGTGTTTTGAGGACCTTTGATCCCATGCATCCCATATCTCCGTATCCCATATCATCCGCGAGAATCATGAGGATGTTCGGCGGCTTGGCCGAAGAGAGACAGAGAGATAGAAGTGAGAAGAAGAGCAGGCAGAGGGATTTCATTTTTTAGGAGTGAGTTCGCGGACCTCAAGCTTGCGATAGGAAACGGGGTCGTTGTGATCTTGAAGCATCAGTCTACCTTGAGGGTTTTCAGCAAAGCCTTCACTCTTTTTGAATTTTGACCCTGCGATGAGTTTCTTCCATTGATCAGAACCAACGGTGATATCGATGACCTTTTTACCATTGAGGAAATGCTGAAAATGACCTCCACGTGCAACAATCCGGGATTGATTCCACTCGCCGACTGGATTGAGCTTTTTCTTCTCAGAGTCCGCAGCGAGGATATCGTAAAGTGAGGCACTTTGGCGATTGGGACCGACCTTCCCATCGGGGTGCTTGTCGTCATCGAGCACCTGATATTCAGGCCCGAGGAGTTGTTTGTCGTAGCGAGTCACACGATATTTGACGCCACTGTTTCCTTTCTCGGAAATTTTCCACTGAAAACGAAACTCGAAGTCACCATACTCTTTTTCTGAGTAAAGACTGCCCCCTTTCCCGTTCAGGGAGAGCACTCCATTCTCAGCAGTCCATCCACCTTCTTCGACGGCATTCCCTCCTCCATTGGTCCAACCCTTAAGAGACTCACCATCAAAGATTGAGACCCACTCGCTGGCTTGAGTCATGAAACTGAAAGAACACGTCAACAAAAGAATACGAAGCATCATCTGCTTACGGAGCTCAGCCCGATCTTCTTAGCGAGAATGATGTCTAAAAAAGGCGGCAGCGGCTTGGCAATCAGCCTCCAAATCAGCGGAAGGAGTCGCCTCCACCGAAATTCCAGCTTCGTAGCCAATCTCTGCGAGCACTTCAAAAAAACGATCTACTCGTGGCATCTCGGCCTCAAGTTTGGGAAAACACCGCCCGTCTGGATTCGCAATCTGAACAGCACAAATCAGATCGGCAGCTGACTTCATCACCTCCATCGATTCATTCTCCATCTCGAAGTGGTAAAAATCCGCCGCGAGACCGATCTCATCACGCGCGATTTCGCGAACGAGATTATGCGCTTGCGCGAAAGTGTTTAGAAAATTCGTTTCGGTGTGATTCACATGCTCGACCGCGATCTTAATCGCGTAGCCGTTCTCCCGAATGACATCGGCCGCCAAGCGACAAAACGCCACCATCTGAGCGCGCGCTTCCTCGCCTAAAAAACCCTCCGGAATCGAGCGCGATCCCGGACTACCTAGAACGATAGCCTTCGCTCCAAGTTTCGCAGCCCTTGCAAATGCGCCTTCCAAGAAATTCCGCTGCGACACAGAATCAGCCTCAGGCCCGACCACTTTTAGCGAGGGCGGAAGGAACCAATTCATCGATTGCACTCGAATCCCGGCCTCTTGAATTCGCTGAACAGCCTGCTTGAAATCTTCCTCGGTCATCGCCGCGACCTTGGCCAACCCTGGCTCGATGAAATCCAGACCACTTCCGATGATCCGCTCGGCATTTAACAAAGGCTCGCTGGTGGCAAAGTCTGACACTCCAAACATCTGCGCAAGCTAACGCAGCTTTCACTTTTTAAAAAGCCTCTCATCATCTCATCTTTTCTGTGCTTAAGTGAGATATGCGCTTGTTGATGCTGCTCGCTCTCACCTGTTTCACCCATGGTGAGCTTCGTCTCGCGACTTTTAACATTCGTTTTGCGGGCGGCGATCGAGGGAAAAACTCGTGGGAGAACCGTCGTGAACTCGTGAGTGAAACGATCACCAAAATGAATCCCGATCTCCTCGGACTTCAAGAAGCGCTCCATCGCCAAATCACGGATCTGGAGAAGAAGCATCCGGGATACGCTTGGGTCGGAGTCGGCCGTGACGATGGCAAAAAAGCCGGTGAATTTTCTCCTCTCTTTTATCGGAAAAAAAAGTTCGAGATCCTCGCTCAAGGCACTTTCTGGCTTTCAGATACTCCCAATATACCTGGCTCGCGCAGCTGGGAAAGCGCCTGTACCCGCGTTTGCACTTGGGCTAAACTGAAGCAAAAATCCAATGGTATAATCATCACCGTTTTTAACACACATTGGGATCATCGCAGTCAACAAGCCCGCGAGGAATCGGCAAAAACCATTCTACCTCACCTCAAAAAACCAGGCCTTGGCCAAGTCATCCTGATGGGTGACTTCAATGCTACCGAAACAAATCCCGCGCTCCGAACACTTACCGAATCCAGCCTCATCAACGCCTATCTTTCACTCTATCACGCTGATGAGAATCGCAACACCTTTCATCATTGGAACGGAAAAACAGCAGGACAAAGAACGATCGATCACATCTTTCTCACTGGAACTCCCCAGATCAAAAAAGCATGGATCGAAAGACATCATCGCGGAGACCAATGGCCTTCCGATCACCTACCGGTGGTGGTGATCTTAGGTGCGTGTCGGTGAGCTTCTCTAGAAAAAACATATGGCTCTAGCCTAGGTCTGCCTCTGCAGGATAGAAAGGAGGATTCTTAGGTGATAATTTCGGATCGACCTCACACTTCGCATCTCTCATTCTTCAACTTTATGAAACCTCTTCTCTTCTCGCTTTTGACTTTCTCACTCGCCACCGCTCAGGAATGGAAACCTCTTTGGCCTGGCGAAGCTCCTGGCGCACCTCGACCTGCCGCTGGGACAGAAGAAATACGTGAAGGCCTTCGCTACCGGAATGTGGAAGTCCCGCAATACATGCTCTACCAGCCAGAAAAGCCGAGCGGTCAGTGCATCGTGGTGCTTCCCGGTGGTGGATACAGCATCGTCTCCGGCGAGAACGAGGGCACCGAAGTCGCTGCTTGGGGCCTCGCCAATGACATCACTATCATGGTGGTGAAATACCGCGTGGGTCAAAAAGAACTCGGATATCAATTTCCCGTTCCCCTTCTCGATGCCCGCCGTGCAATCCGCACCGCACGGGCTCGCGCTAGCGAATGGAAGATCGATCCCGCGAAGATTGGGATCATGGGATTTTCCGCTGGAGGTCATCTCGCATCGATGTGCGCCACCATGTTTGAGGAATCATTCGAAGCTGAAACCAAAGATGAAATTGATGCCAAGAGTTGCCGTCCTGATTTCCAAATCCTCGGTTACCCCGTCATCGCAATGGGCACGAAGCACGGGCACGGTGGCTCTCAAAACAACCTCCTTGGTCAGAACGTCCCACAGGAAAAAGCAGACCGGTTCAATACCTCGAAGCGCCTCACTAAAAAATCTCCCCCTCTCTTCTTCGTCCACTCCTCAGACGATCGCGCGGTCCCTCTTCGAAATGTGACGGATTACATCGCCCGCTGTGCCGAGCTCGGTATCCCTGTCTCCGGAGGAGTCTATCCCGATGGCGGACATGGCTACGGGATCAAAGGTCGTGGCACCACCGTTGGCTGGGCGGATCATCTCAGCGCGTGGCTAAAAGCAATGCGCTCACTCTAGATGAATCACCTACATCATCAAAAACTTTTGATGGGGGGATAATTTCTGCGCGCCTGAGTGAAACCTGAGTTATCGTATACCATGCGTGCACTTCTTGTTCTCTTCAGCAGTCTGCCTGCCGGTGCGATGATTTTTCTCAATGCAGAGGACCCGCCTGCCAATAAACAAACAGCACCCACCGGGGATTATGAAAACGCAGGTTGGCAATGGCAGGTGCGCTATAAGGTGTATCTCGGCACCATGATTTCTCCGAAACATTTTATTACCGCGACTCATCTTGGGCAAACAGGAGAGACCAATCAGCCCACCTTTTTCAATGGGGTAGAAGATAAAACCTTCACCCTGAAGAACAGTGGCCTACGCCTCGGAATCCCCAACACCGATTTATCAATTTTTGAAATCTGGGAAACCTTCGAGGACTACGCCCCACTTTTTCAAGGCACCGGAGAGGTGGGGAATGAAGCTTTCATCTGTGGCCGTGGGCTCGGGCGCGGTGATGAGGTGATTGTTAGCGGCCAGACCGTCGGCTGGAAATGGGGTGATGGCACGACGTATGCCGATCGCTGGGGTGTCGATACCATCACGCAAACTCGTCTCATTGGAGAGAATGATTTTCTCTACACCACCTTTGATCCCGATGGCGGTATCCACGAAATTCAACTCACTGGAAATGATTCTGGTGGAGGGTGGTTCGTCAAAGAAAGTGGGAGTTGGAAACTTGCTGGCGTAACTTCAAGTGTCGACGGTACGCGCGATACCAACAATACGACGGGCGATAGCTCGCACTTCCGTGCTGCGATCAGCCGGTCACGTGGATTGTATGTCGGGTCTGACAATAACGGATGGTTTCTGATTCCGACGAGTTCCTTTCAATATACTTTCCCAAGCCAATATTACACGAACCCAAGTGATGCGCGCTTTTACGACCGCACCCATAGCTACGCCACACGGATCAGCACCTACCTCCCCGATTTGAATGCCATCATCCAACCAGCGATCACACGCGCTGCTCTCGATGGCACTGAGCGTTTTCAAGCCTGGCTCATTGATCGTGGAATCACTTCACAGAATGGTTCTGATGATGATCCAGATCACGATGCGAGTTCTAACCTGCTAGAGTATTTTGCAAATACAAACGCCAACACAAAATCGGACCCACCCTTTGTTGTGCAGGAGCTTCCCGGTGGTGAGGTGCGCTTCACCATTACAGAATCGCTCGACCTCGCAGGCCGAGGGCTCACCGGCGAAATCCAAAAAAGCCCCGATCTCTCCAGCTGGACCGTGGTGACGAACACCGATGAACAGTCTGCTACCGTTCATCCCCTCGCTGGAAATATGACCCGGGTTTTAGAACTGACACCGCCTAGCTCAAGTCGGTATTTTTATCGTCTAAAGGTCACCCTAACGGATTAACGCTCCGTCACATAATAACGGACGAAGAGCTTTTCACCAGCGAGCGGAGCCGCGGCACGCAAAGTAAGAAGGCCAAGCCCATTCCCTAGCTCGGTCAGTGTCACAGGTAAGAAAACGTTCTCTCCATTTTGCCAATTCTCCAGACCATTAGAAATTTGAACTTCCCCATCTAGATCATCAGCAAGGAGGTTCACCGTGAGAGCTAGCGAGACACTACCATCGGCGTTCATCTGTATCACCGGATCCGTTTCCCCAGTTGCATATCGAATGAGAGCAGCTTCTCCGCCCCCTGAAAATGAAACCGCATCTGTCGTGCCCGGAGTTCCTCCTCGATGGCTAAGACGCCACTGCGTTCCTGAATTCGCATTGGGGCCTCCATATGGATCGATGAGAGTCAGCGTCGCACCATCACCGTCTGCAGCTTCTGGCCATGGCTGATTGTCATCGAATTCAAAAACCAAAATCACCTCACCCGTGATCGCATTTACAGTGAGACTTTCACCACTGTTTTTCAGGCCGGTTTCATTTTCAAACTCACCCACCATTTGGCTCGCGCTGACCGAAGGATAGCGCTGTTGAAAAGCGGCGTTATTCCGCACAACGAGAACTCGCTCACCAGGAGCAAGAAGTCGTCCTGTCGGAAAGGTGAAATCAACACCGCTCGTAAAATGCACTCCCGTCAGGTCAATCGTCTCGGCGCTGATATTTAAAAACTCGATGAACTCAAAGTCCTCCGCGCTGGTGAAGCCCGCGTTCATTTCATCGACAGTAGGATCTGAGGGATGGTAATTGAACTCGGAGATTACAAGATTTTCAGAACTTGCGGCGGTGCCTACAAGATAGATTTGCTGTGCAGCGCTCGACCACTGATCACCATCTAGGGCGCGTGCGGTTAGAGTCGTCGTCTCAGTGATAGGAATCTCTGGCCGCGCTCCGGCCGGCTTACGAGCGGTGAGAGAGAAGTCAAAACTCAGGTCACTACTGGTGGATGATTCTTGGTGAAGTTCGATCGCGATGACATTTTCACCCTCGACTAAATCCGCAGGATTTAAGGTCAACGGAATCCAAGCAGTCTCTTCTGCGCCGACTTGCCCACTCCTCGCAACGGCATCGAAACCGACCGTATCATTCGGCATATTAAAACGACCCTGCAGCGCACCATTGAGATACACGAGCGCGCCGTCATCATACTGAATTTCCATTTCCAGCTCTTCCAGGGCAGTCACATCCGTCACCATGAATTTCTTGCGGAAGTATGTCGTGATGTGACGGTTCATGAAGTCTCCACCAAAGCTCACCGTGGTAGTCACCCCATTAGAATATCCAAGCGGTGCTCTCCCAGAAGGCCATGCAGAATCATCAAATCCTGGCTGCGCCCAAGGCGCGGTGTCGCTGCTTCCCTGATCGCTGCCGTCATCAAGGTAAGACCACTGATCTTCGCGACTCACGAGAGGAACATCTTCTAATCCCGCTGAGATAAACATCTGCGCGTTCGCATTAATACCACCACCTGGCTCACGAGGATCGCTCCCATCAGTGGTGTAGTAAACGATTCCCTGATCACCGCCAATGGTTGCGATGGCTCCATTGGAAACAATGCCACCCGCAGGTAAAACTACAGGTGGATTCGTCATCTGCGAGTCAATCCACGCCATACGGTCCGTCGTCCAATCCTTCATAAAATCGATCTGACCTTGGTAGTCTGAAGAGGCTGGAGAGAAGAAGAAGGTGAAGCTCGTGCTGCCTAAGTTATTCCACTTCGCGAAGTTCCTTACAGCCGCTTCATGGAGTGGGGCGGACTGCATATCCATCCGCGCATGTAGGGCCTCATCATCTAAAATCCCCTTTCGGGATTCCTGCCATCGATCAACAAAGGCCTGCCAGAAATCTGGGTCTTGCGCTAAGTCACGCTCCCACTTGAGTTCGCTGACAGGCGTATTTTCCAGATACTGCCAGCCGGAATCTGTTCCGGTCGGGGAGGTGTTTCGGTTATTCCGGCAGCACCCAGTTCCCATACCGAGGTTGTAGTCCCAAAGCGGTCCCTGCACCAATTTACCTCCGCGATCTTTATGCATGTATGCGCTCCGCATGTAGCCGTCTTGATCGCGTGCGAGCTCATTAATCACAAAAATATTCGCATAAGAAGCGACATCGATTACGGGCGCGTAACCTGTCACCGGATCCCCTGGGTTGGCACTTTTGACGCGGGTATCCGCATCTTGCACGTAGTCAGATATCCACTGCTTCTGCGCTGACGTTGCCTCATCGGCACCATCGGGATCCACTAGCTCGAGGTTCGCAAACCCCGCCAACCGCTTGGATACTTCAGCAACATTCTGCTCCCACTTCATCATATAACCACCCGTGATTTGCGGCTCGGTATCGTCCGTCGGGTCGAGCTTTTTAAGATCGATCCGATCGTTCGTAATCTTATTCGTCTCACCCACAAAATACACTCCGAGATAATCGGTCTCGTAGTTCAACTCACCGCCATTGGCATTTAAAAAAACCTCTACGTGACGGGTCCGTGGCGCCTCCAAGCCCAGCTCGCGTCCTAACTCATAAGCGAGCGAATTTCGGATAAAGGACTTATCAACGAACGGGGCTCCCAAAATAAAATCTGAATCTGAAGGCATCCCGAGAAGCTCCTGATCCTTGTCCTCATCCTCTTGATTCCAGAGTTCAAACCGATACTGCTTTTTCGCAAATCCCGCTGAACTCTGTCCACGCACTCGATAACCCGCGCGACTACTGAGACTAGGCTGCGAGGTCAACGAAGCCACGCCATTTTCAGGCTCATACACCGTGAACGTCGCGGAGCGGAAGCCATCCACAATCGCACCATCTGTTCCGATGGTATCGACAACGACAATCGGAAGGTTCGAGGTGAAACCCTCAAGATTCGGGGCGCCGGCCATATCACTTACCGGAATCGTATTACCTGAAAGTTTCAAATAGTGACGACCAGAAACATCTCCGATCAGATCTTGCCCAATAAGCCGCGCCCGCACCATCGTGCTCCCGCTGATCGTGATCGGCCCGGTGTATAAAATGGAATTCTCATCCGGCTCTGAGCGGTCCAAAGTATAACGCACCTCAGCCAACGGATCATTCGAGGCTAAAGTCAGATCAAAATCGCTCGTAAAGGCCGAACTGCTCGTTCCGAAAGCCACTTTGCCTTTCGTAAAAAACGGCACCTCATTTGGTCCTCCCGGACTCGCAGTTACGAAGAACCCGCTCCGCTCTGGATCACCCAAGCGTCCGTATGATTTTCCCGCTGGGAGCGAGCCTTCACCACTCCATGAAAACTGATCCACCACTTCCGTGCCATCCGCTTTCACCAGAAGAATCTGATCGATGTCAGCATTCAGCTTAAAATTCGTATGCAGCTCCTGCCCTGCAACACGACGATCTTTCCCAGAAGCAAAGATCACCAACTCCCTGCCCGCGGGAATCACCGCTCCTGCCGGAATCTCCCACTTGGTGAGCATCGCCGGATCATCTGTCAGGTAGTATCCACCAATCGCCATCTCAAAGATGAAGGGATTGCGCAGCTCCACCCAATCTTCCTGATCGCCGTCTTCATCAGCTAGTGAATCGCTATTCGCATTTGCAAGAACTTCAGAGAGGACCGGATCCACTGCAGAAGGATCCACCGTGACCGTGACCGAAGCCTGTGCGAACCCTTCACCAGTCGCATTTAAAAAATAAGTCGTCGGCGCGGATCCAAATGTCACTTGAGCTGATCCCGTTAAGGTTGTTGGACCCACACCTGGAACTACGATCACCGCTTCCGCATCCACCACTTCCCATGTCAAAGTCAATTCTGTCCCAGGGGCCACCGCCAACGTCGTATCAGATGTCGTCACCCCATCTGAAACCGTGAAGCTATTAATCGTTGGTGCTGCCTCCGCCAGACTATAGGCAAGGCAAGC
>JBDNAW010000049.1:0-5051 GCA_039768255.1 Akkermansiaceae bacterium
ATTTTCGGAAATCATCTTTTCATTCAGGGTCGCGTTGAGACCAAGTCTGGCACTCACCGCACCACTCTGCGCCTTCAGGGGAATCGCTGGTTTGGAAGCTGCTCGACTGAGGATGAGGAAGCTTCGGGGGCTGTCATGTTCGCCGCGATGTTGGAGCGTCTCCATCGTGGTGAAGACCTTCCCGAGTCACCAAACGAGTTTGATGACACTCCCGTGATCGACCTCATTGAGGAGAAGCTTGATCGTGAGCTCGATGATAAAGAGTCAGAATTCGTTACTAAAGTTGAAAAGCGTTACCGTCGTTACGTCATCGAAGGGGAAATTCACGATCATGATATGGTTCGGCTGAACCCTCGCTGGGAAATCGCCAGTTATGAGCCACTTGAACTCTGGCCGGTTCCCCCCGGAGATATCCTTGAGTTTTGGAATTACCTTGCCTACGCATTTTATAAGAAAAAGCTCCCCTATCCTGACTTCATGGAGGTGATCACCGACCTTGAAGCCGTCCAACGACGTATGCACGACTGGGAGCAGGAACGCGAGGTTGCCGCTTGGTATGACCGCATTGAGAGTGTCAACGAGCGCCCACCTCAAGAGATTCCTCACAAGATCGAATTCCGTCTCGTCTCCACGATTAATGAAGCCCGTGTGGAAGCTCGTGAAGAGCACCAAGAGTGGGTCTCGCTTCGTGAGAAAGGGGAGATTGAGCGTATTCTTAAACTTTATGATGCTTCCGCACTTCGCATGGATGCCGCCTCCCGTATTTTATGGGAGTATTTCCTTCGTTATTCGGAAAAGTTCGGTGAAACCTACCTCGATCTCGAAAACGAGGACGCTTGCCGCTTCATGAACTTGCTCTTCCATCAGAAAGAGCTCGATGGCTACATGGTGAATCTCGATGAACACGCTTTCAACGTCTCTGATAAGCCTCTCAAATGGGAGTGTGATGACGATCCAGTTGATCCCAATTCTTTTGCGCTCCAGCTCGTGACTGAGTCTGGCGAACACGTCTCTCACTCCGTCCGCCTCCTTCCTGGGCGGACTGAGCTCTACCAGTCTGATCAAACTGTTTTCCCTGGGCCATCTCGTTGGCTTGAGGAGACAGAGATCATGCCTCGCTACAGTATTCCTAAGTCAGTCATCGATTCGCTCGAAGGGGTGGAATACCTCCGCAAGATTGGAGCCAGCCTCCCAGTTTCGATGAAGAAGCGGGTGACTGATCTTGATCTTTTTCCGAACTTTAAAATGTGGGTCGAACAAGGCCTTACCGCCGCAGAGACCGAGCATTTGGTGATCGATGTCAAAGCGTTCGAATCAAAGGGCCGACGCACTGAAAAGCTTATCAAAGCTGGTTGGGACCTTATTGAGCAGCAGCCTGTTAAAGGTAAAGCGCTTCTACGTTTCGCCCGCGAAAAGCTCTACCCAGTCCCAGAAATCCTCCTTGAAATGGGGCTGACATATGATGAGAAGCTTGAAGCCTTCAAGGCTCGTATCACGAAGCAGTTCCCTGAAAAATTTGCTGAATGGATTGGCAAAATGCCCGAATCTCTCGAACTCGACATCGAAGAGAAGCTGAAGTCCATTCTTGCTGATCCTGTTTCAGCTGCGATCCGTTTCGAGGTCGTTAATCAAGAGATTGACTGGTTCGATCTTCGCGTGGTCATTGACGTTGAAGGTGTCAATCTTTCCAAAGCGCAAATTCGACAGCTCGTGGCTGCTCGTGGCGGCTACGTTCGCATGGATGATGGCTCATGGATGCGTCTTGAAATCAAGCTCGATCCTGACCAGCGAGACGCTGTTACCCGGCTGGGTCTTGATCCATTCGATCTTTCTGGCGAGACGCACCGCATGCACGCGATGCAGCTTGCTGACCCGAAGGCAGCTGAAGTCTTTGATCCTAAAGCGTGGAAGCGTATTAAAGATCGCGCTCGTGATATCGAGATTGATGTCGCGCCAGATGTCCCGAAGGAACTCAATGCGAAACTCCGTCCATACCAAGTCGAAGGTTTTCAGTTCCTCTCATACCTTTCCACAAACGGCTTCGGCGGAATTCTCGCTGATGACATGGGTCTCGGTAAAACGATTCAGTCCATCACTTACATTCTTTGGCTGCGTGACTTCGCGAAGGAGAAGCGCAAGAAAAAGACCGTCGGCCCAGCACTCGTGGTCTGCCCGAAATCCGTTCTCGATGTCTGGGCAACAGAGGCTGGGAAATTCGCGCCCAACCTCAAGGTTAAGGTTCTCCGGACTCGCGATGATCTCGACATGAAGGAGATTCGGGAAGAGCTCGACATCCTCGTACTCAACTATGCTCAGCTCCGTGTCTGTGGAGATCATCTTAATAAAGTTCGCTGGCTTACCGTGATTCTTGATGAGGGGCAGCAAATTAAGAACCCAGATTCCAAAGCGGCGAAATGCTCCCGTGAACTCGACGCAGAAAACCGTCTCGTTCTGACTGGAACGCCGATTGAGAACCGCCTCATGGATATGTGGTCCCTGATGGCTTTCGCGATGCCTGGTGTTCTCGGAACGCGTGCTTACTTTAAACGCCGCTTTGATAAGCGAAAAGACCCCACTAGCCAGAACCGTCTCGCAGCTCGACTCCGTCCTTTCCTTCTGCGCCGGACCAAAGGTCAGGTTGCGAAAGACCTTCCGCCTCGTACCGAGGAAGAAGTGTTCGCAGGCATGGAGGGTATCCAAGAAGAGCTCTACAAGGCTGAACTCAAGCGGATCCAGAAAGCACTCCTCGGACTCGATTCCGATGAGGCCGTTAAGAAGAATTCCTTTGCGATTCTTCAAGGCCTCATGCGTCTTCGTCAGATTTGCTGTCACCCGGGTCTCATCGATCCAAAATGGCTTAAGGAAGAGAGCGCCAAGATGAACGCGCTGTTTTATCTGCTCGATCAACTTCGCGACGAAAATCACAAGGTGCTCGTCTTCTCCCAGTTCGTCTCAATGCTTGATATTATTAAGCAACGTCTTGAAGTCGAAAGCCGCCCATACAACTACCTCACTGGCCAGACCAAGGACCGGAAAGGGGAGATTGAACAATTCCAGACGACGAAGGATCCATCAGTCTTTCTCCTCTCGCTTAAAGCGGGTGGTGCTGGTCTCAACCTGACTTCTGCATCTTACGTAATTCTCTACGATCCATGGTGGAACCCAGCAGTCGAGAACCAGGCGATTGACCGGACACACCGTATTGGTCAGAAAAATAAAGTGATCGCCTATCGCCTTCTTACTCGTGACTCAGTGGAAGAGAAAATCCGAATCCTCCAGCATCAGAAAACTGCTCTGGTGACAAACATTCTCGGAGATGAAGGGTTCGCTTCAAACCTCGGAGTTGAAGATCTTCAGTTCATCCTCAGTCATGGCGGAAGTGATGACGATGACCTTGCTCCACCGCCACCGCTCAAACAGGCCGTGGTTAAGAAGGAGCCACTCACCAAAAAGAAGGTCGCCGCTGCTACCAAAATTGCAAAAAAGGCGACGAAGAAAGCTCCTAAAAAGAAGTAATTTTTTCGGCTCGAAAAACCTCAAAACCTCCTCGGGCAACTGAGGAGGTTTTTTTATACGCCGTGCCCCCAGTTTCTACTGACCGCCAGCTTGAGTGGGGACGCGGAGTCTCCAGTATTTTCCGCTTAAATGAGGGAGGAATGGGACACGCTGAGTCGTCGGGGCTGCGGTCGTAAAGATTCCTTCGTTTTGCCAACTTGTGGGTAAAAGACTTTCACTACTTTCGAAAATATACTGACCTTGATATGATCCGCGGAATTTGAGGTAGAAGAGACCTTCCTCACCTCGCTCTACCTCTAGTTGAGCTGGCTCAGGGCGTCTCGTGGTATTGACCGCTTGAATCACACCATTGTCATTGCTAACGATGAGGAGGTCTCCATTGCTCGCCAGATGAATCGCACGTGGTTCCGCGAGCTTGTCACCAGCGGAGGTCCGAGAGACTTGGTCCCTCACCGTAGCATTGCCGCTTCCTGCCCCTGTCACAAAACGGTAAATATTTCCAGAAAGGTTGATCCACCAGACATCGCCACCCTTTTGCGTAGCTAGGAAATAGGAGCCATCAGGGAGAAAAGCGATACCACGAACGCGATCTAAAGAAGCCAACAGTGCTGGGGTCCCATCAAGCGGCTCCCCCGCAGCGCTTCCATTTCCAGCGATGATTTGAGGTGTGGCTCCTGGGCCGCGAACTCGGTAAACACGATTTCCTCCAGCACTAGTGATGCCCAAACTTTGATCTGGAGCGACATCAATATTTCCAAGACCATGGCTCCCAGCTGGAATGCTGGCAAAGACAGTCGGGCTCTTCCCTTGGATAAATCGGATCACATTTTGATTTCCACCTGCGACGAACTCTCCGCAAAAATAAATCACTTGTTCATCTTCACTTACCCAGAGACCTCTTCCTGCGCCGAACCCATTAGGGTAAGATAAGATCGTGGTGCAATAGCCGGATGATGAAACACGCCGAATTTTTTGATTCCCCGTATCGAGGATATAGAACGTTCCATCTGCTAAAACATGAAGGCCATTTGGGTTATTCAGAGGCACTGAAGTTGCTAATATTTCAACATCTCCACCGTTCCCTGAATGGTGAGTTCCGGCAGCGGTCGTGATGGATGAGCCATCTGCAGAAACGCGTAGTACACTGTGAGATTCTTTATCTACGATGTAGACGCATCCGTAAACATCAGTGCCACAATCATGCGGATTAGAAAGCTCAACCGAGAGAGGGTTGGCGCCTTCATAGCTCGTGATCCAATAATTCTGATCTTCACGCGCACTCAAGCCCGCAACTCTGCGAATGGTTTGAAAATCATCTAAGACATGAGCCGAAAGATTTAGAAATGAGAAAACGAGGTAAGCCAATGTTGAGATGTGAACATTGATGGCCATGAGGTATTCGAGGTTTCGGGGTTGATGGAAATGGAGAGACGGTCCGGAGAAGCTGCTTGTGTCGTTGCCTGTGAGAGGGGCGGGCTGGCAGAACTCATGACAATCTCTGGGAAAGCATGAGTTTTGAAGGAAGTGAAACCAGG
>JBDNAW010000050.1:0-76220 GCA_039768255.1 Akkermansiaceae bacterium
TGGGAACGAGGAGTCGTCACCACCTACGCCTACACCCAAGGTCTCCTCACCGAGGTCACTTACTCCGGTGAAACGAATGGCCACCTCACGCCAAATTTAGCCTACCAATATGATGCCTTCGGGAGAATCATCGAGGTGATGCGTAACGGCCAAAGGCACGCATCTTATCGGCATCGTGGGAATCACCTTCTTTTAGAAACCGAGAATGTGAATCAGGACGTGGCTGGAGCTAAAGTGAAGCAGTCTTACGAACCTGAAGTCAGAGGTTTGTTGATGATTCCGAACTGGTCGGATGAGGTGGGGGGGAAGAAGTTAACGTCTTCGGCGACCCGGTTTTTTCTCGGCTTTTTTGCCGATTTTTTGGGCTGGTGAGCGGCGGTCGTTCCCGCGCTTAGGGCTTCGGTTGTGTTGGCGAGGGCTTTTTTGATCCTGACGGACGGGGGCGGGGACATCGTAATCGAAGTCACGGAGGTGTTTCCGAGGGAGGTCGCGTTGGATAAAGCGCTCGAGGTCTCGGAGGCCTCGTTGATCGCTGGGGGTGACAAAGGTGTAGGCTTCGCCCTCGGCTCCAGCACGACCGGTGCGGCCGATGCGGTGGATGTAATCTTCGTTTTGGAGTGGGAAGTCGTAGTTGATGACGTGGGTGACGCCGGTGATATCGAGCCCACGCGCGGCAACATCAGTGCCGACGAGGACACGAAGTTTTGCTTCTTTGAATCGGTCGAGGGCACGTTGGCGTTGGTTCTGTGAGCGGTCGCCGTGGATCGCTTCCGCAGTGATGCCGGCCTTATCGAGTGATTTGGCAAGGCGGCTAGCAGCGTGCTTCATTTTTGTGAAAACAAGGACGCTGAAGAGTTCCGGACTTTCGAGGAGTTTTTGGAGGAGCTCGAACTTGAGATGCGGCATGACCTCGTAAATCTCTTGGTTCACCGTTTTAGCGGGGTTTGAGCGTTCACCGACTTCCACGAGAACGGGCTTTTGCTGGAACTCGCGGGTGAGCTTTTCAATTGGTCCAGAAAGGGTGGCGGAAAAGAGAAGGGTCTGGCGGTCGTTCGGGATCTTGCGCGCGACCTTACGGATCGCGGGAAGAAATCCCATGTCGAGGAGGCGGTCGGCTTCATCGAGGACGAGTATTTCTAAACCTCGCGTATCGAGGTGGCCTTGATCCATGAGGTCGATCAGGCGGCCTGGGGTAGCGATGACGACTTCGGCTCCACCGTGGAGGGCGTCGATTTGTGGTTTTTCGCCGACACCGCCATAGATACAGGCGAGCTTGAGGCTGATGTGGACCGAGTATTCGTTGATGTTATCGCGGATCTGAGTGACGAGCTCACGGGTGGGGGCGATGATGAGGGCGCGGATGCCGGGAGCCTTCGGCTTATGCGCGCCGAGGAGGCTGAGAAGCGGGAGAGTAAAAGCGGCGGTCTTACCTGTTCCGGTTTGTGCGATTCCGGTGACATCCTTTTTTCTCAAAATTTGAGGAATGGCTTTGGCCTGAATCGGGGTCGGCTCGCGGTAGCCTTTTTGCTCGATGGCGGAAAGGATGGGAGCTGGGAGATTGAGGGCTGAAAAGGTCATCACGCACAAGGGGGAACACGAAATGGCCTGAATGAACAGATTTTTAGCGGAGTGCCGCAGATGAGGAGATCGAAAAATATGTGAAATGGCGGGAGCTTCGTAATTGAATTTCAGATTCAAATGGTCAGTTTAAAAGACTGATTATTTTTCAGCGCCACACAAACTTTCTCCTCCATATAATGAAGTCTTTTTTGATGAGCGCCATTTTGGTGACTCTGTTTTTCACCTTCGCTCTCTTTTCTCGTGCGGAGCAGGTTGTTTTTAGCGAGGTGATGTATCATCCGCCCGCCGGTGGATACGAATTTGTGGAAGTGCAGAATCTGACTGCAACTCCATTTGATATCGCAGAGTGGAGACTTCGTGGTGGAGTGGATTTTGACTTTCCTGAATTCGTCTCGGGGACGGAAACCTTTTTGAAAGCTTTTGAGCGAGTCGTGATTTGTGAGACGGATCCGGCGACTTTCCGAGCGGCGTACGGAGTGCCAAATGGTGTGCGCGTTTTTGGCCCTTGGACCGGGAATCTCGCGAACGGAGGTGAGCGGATTACGCTGAAGGATAAGAATGGAGTGACGCGTTGTGAAATACGCTACGATGATGAGCGCCCGTGGCCGATCTCGGCAGACGGTGCGGGGCATAGCTTGGTCTTTGCTGAGACGAGCCGAAAAAATGACGACTACCGAGCTTGGCGCGCCAGTGCATCGGCGTACCCAACTCCCGGGACAGGTGAGCCAGCTGCTGCGGAAGAGCCATTTCCAAATCCCGAAGTGAACCTTGCGAGTGGGATTCCTTTCATTAACTACGGTGACAAGTGGGACTTCAATGATCAGAACGTGAATCTCGGGGTTGATTGGAAAAATCCAAACTACGGTTACATCCATAGTGGTTGGACTTTAGAAAATGATGCCGGAAATAATGGCGGACTTTACGGTTTCGAAAGTTCGGCGGTTCCCGCGCCCGGAATGCAGACTCCGCTTTTAGATAGCAGCACAGGGGCGAATCATATCGCTTATTATTTCCGAAAAGAATTCACCTACACTGGGTCCACGAGTGGTGCGCAAGTTACGATCGATATGATCAATGACGACTCTGCTTATTTTTATCTCAATGGCGTCCCCATCGGTGGACTCGGCATCGTTCAAAATGCAGATTGGAAGGCCACCGCAAGCCGCACCGTCACCAACGCGGCCGAGGAACTGGCAGTTGCTACGAATGACGGCACCGCGCTTGTCAATGGCACTAACGTCCTTGCGGTGCAGGTTCATCAAGTGAATGCTGGGAGCTCGGATTGTGTCTTTGGCGCGCGTTTGAGCATCGCGGCTCCTTCCACCCCGACCATTGTGATCAATGAGGTGCTTCCAAATTCCGGAGGTTTTATCGAGTTTTACAATCCCACTGCCTTCACCGTGAATATGGGCGGTTGGTATCTCAGTGATGACCCTGCTAATCTCACCAAATACCAGATTCCGGGAACGCTCAATGTTGCCGCGTCAGGTCTTGCTTCGCTGAGTTTTGCGAGCACCGGATTGACAGTTTCCGCAACCACGCAAGTTTATCTCACCGAGGGAGATGGAACAACCGTTTCAAATGCGATCAGCGCAGCCATTCCTCTCGATGGCCGCTCACTCGGGCGGAAGGCCGATGGCTCTGGATCGTGGTTTCTTTTCACCCAGCCAACTCAGAATAGCTCGAATTCTAGCGGCTCTTCAGATTTCTCGCTGAAGCTCAATGAGGTTCACTTTGATGCGCTCGGAAATGTCGGCTGGGTCGAGCTTCACAACCCTGGCACGGCAGCTGTTGCGGCGAGTGGTTTATTCATCACGAGCGAGCTGGGCTTCCTCAATAAAATCGCTCTCACTGGATCGATCCCTGCTAATGGACAGGCCTCATTCACTACGTCTTTCCCTTCAGATGGCGGGGATGTCACTCTCTACCTGATTGATGGCTCGGATAACGTTCTTGATGCCGCTAAGATTTCGCGCGGTGCCCCTCGGGATTTTGTTGCTGCTTATCCAAATGGTTCGGGTGATTTCTTTGCTTCCGCAACGGGCTCTCGTGATACCACAAATAATCCGTCTCGTGAGGAGAATATCGTCATCACCGAGCTCATGGCCGATCCTCCTACGAACCATCGAGATGGCGAGTTCATCGAGCTTTATAACAAGGGCGGCGCCGTCGTTGATCTCTCCGGCTGGGCTTTCACCAGCGGTGTTGATTACGTCTTTCCCGTTGGGACTTCGCTCGCGCCAGGCGCTTACCTCGTCATCGCTGCGAACGAAGCCTTCACCGCCGATGCGCATTCCGGTGCAAACATCATCGGCCAATATGATGGCGAACTCGCCAACGGAGGTGAGCTTCTCACCTTGAAAGATTCTTTCGGAAATATTGCCGATGAAGTCCACTATCATACTGGCGGTAATTGGCCGGAGCTTGCTGGCGGATTGGGTAGCAGCCTAGAGCTGAAGCACCCCGAGATGGACAACTCAAAAGGCACCGCATGGGCTGATTCCGATGAGTCGAATAAGTCCTCTTTCCAAACCTACAGCATCACCGAGCAGTATCTTCAAAACAACTCACGCGGCAGTGCAACGGATTACGAAGAACTCCACATTCAATGTGTTGGTGATGCTCACCTCGCCTTTTCAAATCTCTCTCTTTCTCGAAATGGCAGTAACTCAAACATCCTCCCTGGAGGGGGCGTTTCTGTGACCTCGGGGAGTGACGGCTCAGAGGGCTGGCTTTGTCAGGGTACTCACCACGCGAGTGAAACGGTGGCTGGCGAGTTACATGTCATCTCCTCTGGTCACGGTGATGTGAAGGCGAATCGTTGTGAGATTGATGTGACCCAAATCGCGGATAACGACACGCTCACACTCACCTTCGATGGACGTTGGGTTTCTGGAAAAGGAACCGTCATTTTTGAAACATGGGATCGTTCATTCGGCGGTGTTTTTTATCTCCCTATTCCGAAAAATCTCGGCACTCCTGGTGCGGCAAATTCCGCTGCTATTTCCAATGCCGCACCCGTCGTTTCCGGTATCATCCATAGTCCGGCGGTTCCTTCTTCAAGTGATCCCGTGATCGTCACTGCGACCGTCAGCGGGGCGGACACGGTCAATTTACGCCATCGTCTCGACAACTCCTCCGGCACCGGCGCTTACGCCACTACAACGATGAATGATAATGGCACCGGCGGCGACGAGCGTGCCAACGATGGCGTTTTCACGGCGACCCTCACGCAGTATCAATCGGACAATGCCATTGTGCAGTTTTATGTCGAAGCGACTTCCGCTGGAGGCTCCACTCGCCAGCCTCCCGTTGCTCCCGGAAGACCCGCGATGTGGGTTGTCGATAATACGAACCATCCTTCTGATCTTCGAACTCAGCGCTTCGTGATTTCAGCTCGTGACATCAGTGCTTCTGGAAATTCCGGAGAAACATCCACCTTCGACTACGCTTACCCGCGTCTTTCAAATCACTATTTCAACGCCACTTTCATTGGCGATGAAAAGGAGATCATTTATAACTGCGAATTCCGAAAAAGCGGAAGTCCATGGACTCGCTCTAGCAATGCCGACTTCTCCCGCGCGAAGTGGAAGACCCCTGGTGACTATCGTTTCCGTGGCTACTCGAAGCGCTCGATCGATAACGATGCCGGAGGAGCACGTGCTTACCACAATCGAATCATCCGCTACTGGCTCTACCTCTTTGGTCACGCCGCGAATGAGAATGAATTCGTGCGCGTCATCGTGAACGGTGACAACTCCGCGGTGCGAGAAGACGTCGAGCCGAACGCCTCCGACTTCATGAAGCGTAACTGGGAAGACGGTCAAAAAGGTGAGCTCTACCGTATCGATGACGAGTGGTGGTTCGAGGATGATTGGAGCCGTGGCCAGCGTAATGCCGATTGGAGTTATAAAAATACTTATGAGCCTGAGCGATATAATTCCGAATGGATCAAGCGCTCGATGGAAAGCGAATACGACTACACCGCTTTCATCAACTGGACGGAAAAAGTCCACGGCAACAGCTTCAACCGCGCCGAGCTCGAGCGCATGGCTGATATCGATCTCATGGCTGCCAACGCCGTCGTGCGTGGCTGGTGTGATGACTGGGATACCCTCACTCGAAACCGTGGTAAAAACGGCTACTTCCTCCGTCGTCATAGTGATGGGAAGTGGATGCTCGTGCAGTGGGACTCGGACCTCACTTTTGATAATTCAAATGCCGCCTTCATCGGAAACCTCGCGGGTGTGCAGAATTTCTTCGGGAAGCCTTACGTCCGCCAGCGCGTGAATTACTACCTCGGACGTATGATCGATGACTACACTGCAAACTCGGCACGTCTTGCTGCGTGGTTCCAGTGCGAGGAAGATGCTTCCAACTCCTACCCAAGTAACGTTAACACATACACAAACTGGAACGCGGCTCGTCTTTCTCGCGCCAATACCGAGATCGGATCATCCGCACTCAACACGAATTTCAATGTCACCACTGGCAATGGTTCGTCCACCTCGACGAATAGTGACACCGTCGACCTCGCAGGAACTAGCTCTTACGAAGCCTTCTCCATTGAAGCGGTCGGACATCCCGAAGCAGAGTGGAATTTCGACGCGCAGACCTCATGGTCACTGAGCGGAATTCAGCTCCAACAAGGAGCGAACTCGATTGTGGTTCAGGCAAAAGACAGCGATGGAAATATCGTCGGCACGGAGACTTTCACCGTCAATAAAACGGGCAACGCGCTTCCTGTCGCTGTCCTTGATGCAAACCCCGGGTCCTTCCGCTCGGCCGTTGCTGAGGTCTTTGAGATCGATGCTTCCGGAAGTTACGACCCAGAAGGAAGCACTCTGACTTATGCTTGGAGCGTTACCCCAGCGGCTACTATTTTTACGCCGAGCGCGGCGGTCACCGAGTTCACCTTCGACTCACCGGGACTTTATAACATCACTCTCACGCTTACTGATGGAGACAACCAGCAACGGGTCGTGAATCGTGAAGTCGCGATTTATGCTGGTTCCGGTTGGGATTCTTTTGGTGATCCAATTTTAAATCCCGCTTGGACTCTGGAGAATGTTGAGTTGCGAGATGGCGACTCACCGTCCGCTTCATACAGTCTCGATGATATTCCCAATGCGCTTTCTTTAAAACTCGAAGCCGATGCTCCAAAGCCCCTCACCATGAGCTCTCCAAATCATCCCATCATCTGGCGTGATCTTCCTGCGACTGCTGATTGGGCGCTGCATACCGAGGTCGATTTCGCGACCGTTCAGCAGGGTGACTTTTACACGGGTCTCCTCATTGAGTTAGAAGAAGGTGGGACCACCACTCGTTATGCATTTGGCCTTGAGGATGGAGATTTCATTCGGGTGAAACGTGCCACCGGCGGTGGCTACACCCAGATCGCGCTAGGAAACTGGACGGAAGGTGGCGCGGTTATTCGCGTGCGGCGCACCGGAAATAATCTCTACTTTGATTATCGCACTGAGCCCGGGGCGTGGATCAATTTCTACACGCGCGCGATCCCTGCAGGCACTACTGCTCAGATGGGCGGTATGTTCGCTGCTACCGATATCGCGCGTGCGGTGCGTTTCGAGTTTGACTACGCCTTGCTGGTTGATCCTTCCTCGACCACTGACGCGCTCGAGTTCCTGCGCCTCACCGAGATCATGTATAATCCGGCAAACCCTAGTGAGCCGGAATTCATCGAATTTCAAAATCTCGGATCCGCTCCACTCGTTTTGCAAAATGTCGTGATCGATGATGGTTCTCCTTTTGCTAAATATTCTTTTGGGAACATCACCCTCGCGCCCGGAGCACGTGGCGTTTTAGTCAGTGATACGGCAGCCATCACCTCGACCTACGGGGCTGGAGTTCCGATCATTGGTCAATGGGCCAGCGGCGCCCTTGCAAATGGTGGTGAGGAGATCGTGATCCGTGATCCTCTTGGTAATGTGATCCATCGGTTCACTTATGATGACGCGGCCCCGTGGCCAACTGCTGCAGATGGTGGCGGTTCCTCGCTGGAGGTCATCGATACCGAAGGGGACTATAACGACCCTCTAAACTGGCGTGCTTCTAATCTCCCCAGCGGTTCACCTGGTCAAGAGCCGCAAGAAGATTCTGATGGTGATGGCCTCACCGATTCGGAAGAGAATCGTCTCGGCACCGACCCACTCAACCCAGATTCGGATCACGATGGCATGAGTGACGGCGCAGAGGTTATCGCCGGAACTAATCCGCTGAGTGCTTCATCAGTCTTCCGCTTGAACTCTATTCAATCTGCGACAAATCCTGATGAATACCTCCTCACTTGGAGCACCATTCCAGGAAAAACCTACACGCTGGAATCGCAAGTCTCGCTCGATGCCGCATGGGGGGAGGTCCTCTCTGAAGTCGCCTCGGGAACGACAATGTCACACACGCACACCAGCACCAACCAGCAGCGTTTCTATCGTGTGAAGGTTGCTCGGTAGTTCTGCGATCAATCCGTGAGAGATGAAATGACTGTTCTCACAGATTCCACATAAACGCGATGTTCGGCTTCTTGGATCCGAGCATGCAGAGATTCAGGAGTGTCGTCAGTTTTGATCGGCACTCGTTCTTGTAGGATGATTTCTCCGGTGTCCATTCCAGCATCGACATAATGGACGGTGCAGCCGGTCTCATCTTCGCGAGCCTCAAGTGCTTGCTTCCAGGCTTCTTTGCCGGGGAATTTCGGAAGCAAAGACGGGTGGATGTTGAGGATACGATTTGGGAAAGCCCCGAGTAAGGGAGCTTTTACAATCTGCATCAAGCCGGCGAGACAGACGAGTTCGATGTTCTCTTCAAGCAATCGTTGAGCGACTCGTTCGGAGAAGTCCTTTCCCTTTTTTGCGAAGAAAGTGGGGATGTTGCGAGCTTCCGCTTGCTCCAGAATTCCTGCGTTTTGCTGATCGGCCCCTACCAAACTGATTTCGCCAGCGATCTTTCCCGCGTGACATGCTTTCCAGAGAGCTAAAAAATTTGATCCTGCACCTGAGCCTAATACTGCGATACGCACGCGGCCCTTCTAGCGATCTTCTTCCTGAGCGCAAGCATCTCCACTTGCGCTGTTTACAAATTGGGTGAATCGTATGGGTAGATGAGGGTGGAGAGCATTCGAGGATCGAAATTTTGGGACGCAAGTGACCCTTTCGTTTTCGAAGACAATGTGTCGCTCAGCGAGTGGGCTCACAATCAGGACCATCTTGCACATCATGTTTTTTTCCGCACTTCTGGTAGCTCGGGCGTGCAAAAATGGATCGCACTTTCTAAAGATGCCCTGCGTTGGTCTGCGGAATCGGTGATTGAGCATCTGCAAATCACGGCAGAAGACGTTTGTGCCTTAGCGCTTCCAGTGCATCATGTAGGAGGATTCGGGCTCGTCGCACGTTGTGAATTTTCGGGCGCTCGGCTGGTGGAATTTTCTGGGGCGTGGTCGCCGGTTTCCTTCCGTGATTTTTGCGACGAGCAAAAGGTCACGCTCACTTCACTCGTCCCGACTCAGGTGAGCGATTTAGTTTCGCAAAATCTCACTGCGCCTGCATCACTTCGTGAAATTATTGTCGGTGGTGGGCACCTTGATTCTTCACTCACGGAGAGAGCTCGTTCGCTTGGGTGGCCCGTGTTTCCAAGCTACGGGATGACCGAGACGGCTTCACAAATCGCAACGGGAGATCATCTCCCACTCATCGAAGGTTGGGAAGCTCGAGTTGTAGATGATCTTCTCGAAGTGAAGGGAGAGGGGCTTCTTTCGGGGATCATCACCAAGAAAGAGAACGGTTTCCATTTTGACAATCCCAAATCTGGTGGCTGGTTCCGCACTTCAGATCGCGTTGAGCTTTATGAGCGGAATCTTACTTTTATCAGCCGCGCGGATCGTCGCATTAAAGTTCTCGGAGAGCTGGTTGATCTCGATGCGTTGGAAGAATTTTGGGCTGAGCTGACCGGTGCGGAAGTCGCAGTGATTGCGCGCCCGGATGACCGCCGCGTTCATACCCTTCATCTTTTTTATACCGGAAGTGGCACCACGGTTGCTTCTAAAAATGCCGAGTTGCCCGGACCTGAGCGTCTGGAAAGCTGGTTTCACCTTTCCTCTCTTCCTCGAACTGAACTTGGAAAAATAGACCGACTTCAGATGACTCGAATTCAACTCGATTAAGATTGCCTAACTAAACTCCCGCCCACTAATCTTCTAGTGATTGATGATTGAAATCCAATTTCCCACCGCATCGGACGCCTCGCTGATCTGCTGCGGTTTTTTCGTCTTTCGTATTTGCCATGACCACCCAGACCAAACCAAAAAAAATCTCAACCCCAGCTCCGAAGGCGCCGGAAGAAATCCTCAGTGTGCAACAACTTGAGCAATTCGGACTGAAATCACCTAAAGCAGTCGGTAAGCACTACGTGCTCGATACCAATGTCCTTTTACATGACCCGGCTTGCCTCAATCGTTTCCAAGAAAATCATATTTGCATCCCTGCCGATGTCCTTTCGGAGATGGACCGGTTTAAGAATGAACAGACCGAGCGTGGAGCAAGCGCGCGGAAGGTTCATCGGGAGCTCACGGCCCTTTTTGATACGGAAGAAAAAGTGACGCGCGGTGTTGAGACCGATGGAGGTGGCACCGTGCGCCTCGTGATTTATGATCCTTCGATGTGTGAGCGGAGCTCGGCTACGTTGCAGCAATTTCACCGCGTTTTTCCAGATCGTGATCGCGTCGATCACCGTATCCTTGCTTGCACTCTTCTTCTCCAAGAGCACGTCGAACCGCCTGTCGTCCTTGTAACGAAGGACCTGAACATGCAACTCAAGGCACGCGCAGTTGGAATCGTCTGTGAGGATTATTTGAATGATAAAGTCGAGATCATGGATGCGGCCAAAAATGAAATGGCACGCATCGAGATTGACCCAAATGAGCTGCAGCGTTTTGCGAGTTCCGGTGAGTTAGAATTGCCTGAAGAGAAGACCGCAGAGCTTCATTTGAATCAATATGTCCTCCTCGCAGCTGGTGAAAAACAAACGATGCCTGCTCGTTTCGCAGACCCTGGAAAGTTTGTCCGCCTCGTTGTTCCCGAGGTGCTACGCATTCCTGATGGGCGTCATCTTAAGCCGCTGAACCTCGGTCAGAAGTGCTTCATTGATGCCCTTTTGAACCCGGATATTTCAATTGTCACCTGCTACGGTCAGGCTGGCACAGGTAAGACGCTTGTTGCGATGGCGGCCGGTCTCCACGGCATGTTTAATCGGGATTACAATGGTCTTACTGTTTCTCGGCCTGTGGTCGCGATGGGGGAGCAGCTCGGTTATCTTCCAGGTTCGCTTGAGGAAAAAATGCGCCCATGGCTCCAGCCGATTTATGATGCATTAGAGTTCCTGATGAGCTCAGAAAATAATCAGGGCCCACGCCGGAAACGTGCCAATAAGACCGAGGAAGAGGTGAACAAAAAACCTTACGATGATCTCATTGCACAAGGTGTTATTGAAGTGGAGGCCCTCGCTTATATCCGTGGACGTTCCATTCCACAGCGTTATTTCATTCTCGATGAAGCGCAGCAGCTCACACCGAAAGAGGCAAAGACGGTTGTCACGCGGATGTCGGAAGGGTCAAAGCTCGTAATGGTCGGTGATCCCGCTCAGATCGATCATCCTTATGTGGATAGCAGGAGCAACGGTCTCGTTTATACTCGTCAGAAAATGCGGGGCCAGAAATTCGCTTCACATGTTACGCTCTCACGGGGTGAGCGGAGTGAACTCGCGGAGGCGGGAGCGCGTTTGATGTAGATCAATCACTCTACCCATGGGCGGGCCTGTTTAATGATAAGGAGGCCTTGCTCGGTGATCTTGAACTCGATTTCCATTGCGAAGTCGGGGTCAAATCCAGGATAGAGCGCATCGAAGTGAGTGTTTAAGCGCCGCATTTTATTCACGAGATCAAGCACTTGCGCTCGTGTGAGGATGCGTTCTCCTGCTTCCACTTGGTTTGAAGAACGGATGTATTGAATCTCGTATTCAGAAGTTGCGAGGCTAGCTACGAGCATTTCCTCGGGAATCGATTCGGTATCAGGATTGGTAACGAGGTCCTCGCCAATTTGGACGTTGAGGTAGTAACCTTCCCAGTTGGGATCGAAGATGTTTCGCGCGACCGCTACGCCATTAGCCTGTTCATTTTCATAGTTGGGATGAACGAGAATTCCCATCGCAGAGGCTAGATGGTCGATGCGGTAAAATTCACGCTCTTCCCAAGCGCGGTAGTTCCAGAGACTCGCCCAGACTTGTATTATACTTTTAGAGATGTGGCCTTCCTCTTTCTTATGGGTGTAGGAGTCGTAGAGGCCGGCACCATTGAACTCAGAGGAGTCCTCGGCATTTGCACTGGAGCGCAGACGGGGAGTGACTTGTTCTGGGAAAGAATTTTGCAGGTCCGTGAGTTGATCAAACATCCATCCAGGGAAGCTGCTGTTCTTTTTCATCCGTGAACGGAAGCCCTTGAGGCGTGAACGTCTGACCTCGGGATCCGTTTGAAAATCTTTCTGTGCCATCATCGCAGCAGCCTCGGCGTAAAAGCCGTTGTGCTTCATGAATTCATCATAGAAGTAAAAAGGAACTCCGTATCCGAAGGGCACATTGCTAGGGAAGAGGCGTCGGAGTTCTGCAAGGTTGGTCGCTTTTCCGCCGAAAGCAGTCGTGTCAGCAAAGCGGATGGTGTTGAGCGATCGGATATCTTGAATGGCGAGATTTCGCGGCGGAAAGCTAGTCTCAGTCGGGCGGATAGACTCGAAGTAATCATCGACTTCCTGCTGGGTTGCGAGGCGGATCACGAAGCCCTCGGGGCGCACCGCGTAGAAGACATTTTCACCAATGAAGGGAGCGATGTCTGGATGGGTAGAAGCGTTTGCGATGTAGGCATTTGGGGTGTCGTTTTGACGCGCCTTCAGGTTAACGTGGGAGAGGGGAGTCTGCGGAACTTCGGTGATGATCCCGGAAACCTTGGTGAGATCATTGGGGAGGTTTTTAAAGATCACGATATCGCGAGCCGAGAGGGTGCCTGTTCCGTCTGCGAGAACGAGACGGCCGAAGCCTTCTTCCTGATTCATGGGAGAATACTCGACGTTTGCAAAGAGGTCCTCGGTCTCGATTATGTGGATGAACGAGCGGTCGAAATCCGTCTGGTTGTCGATGACGACCTGCCGCTGAGTTTCACTTGGCGCGTGATACACGAGACGATCGATGAAGGGAGCATTCGCGGCCACCATTTCATAGGCGATTTGGATGTGCTCGAAGGACACGGGATCGGTTGGCCAAAATTCCATCGTGAAAATCCCCTCTTCGCCATTTGGTCCGATGTAGTTATCATGGGAGACAAGTGAGCCAGCCATGTTGTTCCGGTCGTTCGTAAAGTAAGTCTCGTTGTTAAAATCACGAAGTCCGGACCAGTAAGACTTTTCAATGTGCTTTCCGAGAACGTTGCGACTGAAATCGTAGTGAAACTGGTGATGATTCACGTTCATGAAATGGAGCTTCGGTTGTGTCTGCACATCTGTGATGAGGAATTTCACCTCTTTGACGTTATTCGCGCCGGGGAAATTATCGCGTTTCGAGAGGCGGTCATAAGTGGCGAGGTCCGGCAGAAGAGGTGAACCGCTGGTAAACGGGTAGGGCCGCGCAGGATTCAGCCAAGCTCCCGCAAATTGCTCGGCGAGGTCATTGATTCCGTCACCATCGGTATCATTCGGTGAAGCGATCGGGTAGTGTTCTACTTTGTAAAAGCCTTTGCGCTTTGGTAGGACTGGATCTTCGAGCGTCCGCCAAGGGCTGAAGGCTTCACTCTGTTCGATTGCGACGGCACGCCAATTCACAAGATCGTTTGAGCGATAAAGAACGGTGTATTCGCTCGTCCGTGCTGGAATGGTCATACGGAACTTCCCATTGTCATTCACGACTGCGGGAGCGGCTCCTAGGGGAGAAGCAGCCCAAATAGCCGTGGCAGCACAGAGTTTAAGGGTAGTTCGATCGGGTATCATCGAAGGGGGAGGTGTAGTTAACTCATTTAAGGAAACAAAGAAAGCCTTCTCATAAGATGGCACATCATCGCCAATAGTCCTGAATTTTGTTTTTGGATAGCCTAAGCGCTTGAATGAGCGTTCTCGGAATTGAGGCTGGTAATTTCATGGAATCGGGATATCCTGCCGGACCAACGGAGCGGAATCCACTCTGGAGCGTCTTCTATTGCTCCTCAGAGCTTCCGCTTAGTTTGGCAAAAATTACCAATCTGCATGAATCGTATTCCTTTTCACCGCGTAAACTGGACGAACACTTCCTTTCTTTTCGTCATTACTGCGATCGCTCTCATCGCCGCACCTATTTTTCTTTGGAACAATTCCGTCAGCCCATTGATGTGGAGCATGTTCGCGTTCTATATGATCGCGACAGGCCTCAGTATCACGCTCGGATACCACCGTCTTTTTTCCCACCTCTCCTTTAAGGCGAAGTGGCCTGTCCGTCTCGCTACGCTCGTTTTTGGCGCCTGTGCATTTGAAAACTCCGTCATTCACTGGGCTTCCGATCATCGCCGTCATCACAAGCACGTTGATGGAGATGAAGATCCTTATGATATTTCTAAAGGTTTCTTCTGGGCACACATCGGTTGGATTCTCTTCAAGCTCGATGCTGAGCAGCCAATCGATAACGTGAAGGACCTCCGGAAAGATGCTCTCGTTCGTTTCCAAGACCGTTTTTATGTCACCATCGCCTTCGGGGTAGGTCTCATCCTTCCGGCTATCGTCGGTTATATCGAGGGTGGTGCCGTGGGAGCTTGGGCTGGCTTCCTCGTTGTTGGAGCTCTCCGGGTGGTTCTTGTTCAGCAGTGCACTTTCTTCATCAATTCTCTCTGCCATATGATTGGCAACCAGCCATACTCTACTAGGTGCTCCGCACGTGATAGTTGGATCATGGCTCTCGTTACTTACGGTGAGGGTTACCACAACTACCACCACGAGTTTCAGCATGATTACCGTAATGGCGTGAAGGCTTGGAACTTCGATCCTACCAAGTGGAGCATTATGGCACTCGAAAAGCTCGGCCTAGTTTCTGATCTTCGTCGCGTTCCGACTCATAAAATCGTCGCTGCTGAGATGGTAGAAGCTCAGCGCAAAGCAGAAGCTCGCATCGCTGAACTTTCTGAGCAAGGTTCTCTCTGTGACCTTGCTCTGGCAAAGGTCAACGAGCTCATCGATCAGCTCACCAAAAACCTCGAAGAACTCGAGAACACGCTTGCTGAAAAAATGGAAGCTTCTCGTGAGAGCGTCAAGCGCTGGCGTAAAGAGACGAAACAGCTCGTCTCTCAGCTGAGCGACCTCAAGCTCCTTCCTGCTTAACTGCGGCTCCCTAAAGTTTTATGAGCGAAGATCGTGATCTCGGCCTCCAGCCGCTAGATGAAATTCTTACTGGTTGGAACCTTTCCAATCACGATCTCGTTGAGATTTCGCCGGAGCAGCTTACCCATAAGCAGGTTCAAAAATCCCGGGTGGGCCGTCGACTGACGCTGAAAATGAAGCAGAAAGTCGCACGAACGGTAAACTTTGCCGTTTGGGGGCGATTCACCAATGAAGAGCGGGAATCGTTCACAGAGTATTTTCCCAAGCACCTCTTCAACTACGACAAAGGGTATGAAAAAGGTGACCCGAACGAGCCCCTTTATCGAGATCTGAGCGAGCGCAAAGTTCGTCCGGACTTTCTGCGTGAGCTGGGAGCAGATTAGCGGTGGTGATGAGTAGGTTTTCGCCCACGATTATTGAGCGTGTTGTCCTATGCTCTCTGGTGTAGAGCTCGTATGTGATGAGATTGTTTCAGACGATTGCTTTCGTTCTTTCGTTGAGCTTTGGCTCACTCGTTCGGGGTGAGCAGCTTCCAAACATCGTTTTCATTTTAGCCGATGATTTAGGCTACGGGGATGTGGGGTGTTACAATGCGGACTCAAATATTCCCACTCCGCACCTTGATCAGCTCGCAAGAGATGGGATGCGTTTCACCGATGCCCACAGTCCGGCGACGGTATGCACCCCAACCCGCTATAGTCTGCTCACTGGGCGCATGTGTTTCCGGACAAACCGTTCACGCGTTTTTTCAGGAGTGGGTGGCCCATGCTTGATTGAAGATGAACGACTCACTTTACCCGAGATGTTGAAAACCAAAGGTTACACCTCGGCGATCTTTGGGAAATGGCATGTCGGGATGAGCTTTTTCGATCAATCAGGTGAGCGCATCTCGAAGAGAGGGAACGCAGGTGTGCTCGAAATCGATTACTCCAAGGCCGTCCGCGGAGGCCCGCTCGACCACGGCTTTGACCAATTTTTCGGTACTGCCTGCTGCCCGACGACCGATTGGCTTTACGCTTACATCGAGGGCGATCGCATTCCGGTTCCGCCGGTGAAGCAGGTGGATAAAAGCACCTTGCCCAAACACCCGTATGCGAATGATTGCCGTCCGGGGATGATTGCCCCTAATTTTGATCTTGAAGAAGTCGACATGGTCTTTCTCCAGAAGAGCCAAGATTTTCTCAAAAAACAGACCGCCGAAAATCCAGAGCAACCCTTTTTCTTATTTCACTCCCTGCAAGCCGTTCACCTTCCCTCTTTTCCGGCAAAGCAGTTCCAAGGAAAATCGGGCTCAGGTCCACATGGTGATTTTATTTACCAGATGGATTGGATCGTGGGTGAGCTGATGAAAACGCTCAAGGAACTCGGTATTGCCCAAAATACCATCGTAATGTTTGGCTCCGATAACGGGCCAGAAGTTCCTACGGTGATCGCGATGCGACGTGACCACAAGCACGATGGCGCCAAGCCATGGCGCGGCGTGAAGCGCGATCAATGGGAAGGGGGGCACCGCACGCCCTTTATCGTCAAATGGCCTAAGGTGATTAAAGGAGGTTCGATCAGTGATGAATTGGTAAGCCTCACCGATGTCTTTGCCACCTGCGCCGCGATCACAGGATCGATTTATCCTAAGAATTCCGGTGAAGATAGCTTTGATCTCAATGCCGTTTTTCGGGGTATGCAAAAAGGTGCTCTCCGCCCTTATCTCCTGCAACAGACCTTCGCTAAAAAACTCTCCATTCGTCAGGGAGACTGGAAGCTGATTGCGCACAAAGGATCAGGAGGAAATAACTACGATAAGGTCAATGAGTGGTCGATGGGGCAATATGCTCTTCCTGAGCGTGACCCCGAAGCACCGATGCAGCTCTTTAATCTGAAAGATGATCCCGGTGAAACCATCAACTTGTATTCTCAAAATCCTGAGATCGTGAACAAGCTGAATGCCTTGCTCGAGGAATCGATCCGTACCGGCCGCACCGGTCCCGAGTAAGGTCTAAGATCTTTCTCGCTGGTTAAGCTTTGTCTACAAGGATAAGATCATCTTTGATGAAGCAGCTTTTGCTCACCTTACTCTTGGCGCTTCCTCTCAGTGCAGAGGAACCCCTACGCACTTGGACCGCAAAGGATGGTCGCACGCTCGAAGGAAAATTTGTCGAAAGCTTGAATGATTCCGTCACCATCCTACGCGAAAACCGGAAGAAAGTGACCATTCCCTTCAAGATGTTGAGTAATGACGACGTCACTTTTGTCCTTAAGAAAATGGAGCATGACGAGCGCGATGATCAACGCAAGAAGGGCTTAAAAGAAGGGCCCTATGCTGAGAAGATCACCGGAGAGTGGGAAAAGATGAAAGCTGCAGACGGACTGCAGTATCATTTCTATGCAGGGAAAAAGCTAAAAGCGGGGCAACTCTACCCACTCTGCATTTATCTCCACGGTGCCAGCAACACGGGGTCAGGCCTGGCCAAGCGTGAGCCGGGGGCCAATGGATTTATGAACGAAGCGATTTATAAAGATCACCCCAGCTTCATCATCGCGCCAGAAGCTCCAGCAGGAACGGGTTCTTTCCAGAAAATCGCCCCGCGCATTTTTGAAGCCATCGACCATTTAACGGCCAACCTGCCAATTGACCGAAATCGCATTTACCTCACGGGATACTCGATGGGCGCGCGTGGCACTTGGGCTCTCATTGCAGAGAGACCTGACTTCTTCGCAGCTGCCAGCCCGATTGCCGGGCCACTCGGAGGGGTGAAAGTTGAAGCTCTCCCCAAGATTCCGATCTGGCTCTACTATGGTGAAAATGACCGAGGTGAAGAACTCCGTGCGACTTCAAAAAAGATAAAAGCGGTGAACTCAAAATTCCAATCTACCGAATTCCCCGGAGCAGGGCACACCGGCGTTCATGGAAAGGTCGCGAAGGACCCTAAGTTTTACGAATGGCTCTTCGAGCAAAGTCGGTGAATCCCGAGTAAGGGCCAATGGCTCTCTCGGCATCAGCCTTAGCATCTAAGAAGGACGTGATGCCGCTTTTTAAAGACAAGTGCGATGACTGCCACAGCACGGATACAAAGAAGGTGAAGGGTGGTCTTCGTCTTGATGATGAGGAGCATTTTTACAAACTTACAAACGCTACGCGAAGAATGACCTTATTATTCCAGGTGATTGGGATGCGAGCTACCTCTTCGTCACCCTTGTGTGGCCTGAGCACAAGAAAGGCTCAATGCCTCCAAGAAACAAAGGGGAGCGATTGACGGAAAAAGAGATTCGAACGGTCGCCCAGTGGATCCACGAGGGCGCTAAAATCGATTCAGAAAAGGGGAAAAAGGGGTCTGACGAACTGGACCCAGACAAGATTTTAAAGTTCAAGGACGGACGTCTTGTCACTGAGCAATTCGGCCCGCCTCCTAAGGTGATTGCGCCAGCGTGGGAGGAGTGAAAAAATTCAGAAAACAAGACGATCACGGCTCGTTTCCGAGGTCTCTCCAAAGGGAAAGTCACCCTTGAGCTGAAGAAGACGGGAAAGCGGGTGGCGTATCCTCTGAATCAGCTTTCCAAAGAAAGTCAGGAGGAGGCGAAGTAGCTTGCTGCGCCTTCGTCCAGTATGGAGATGATGGAAGAGTGATTCATCTTACCTAGCCCTAAGAGTCGGCTAATTGCTGAAATCCTCCATAAGCCATTCGCCTCATGTCGAATGGTGGGTCGTTTTCGCACATTTTTGCAAGTCGTTCATCGGCCATTGCTTTGGCATTCACTTCATCGCGATGCTCACGTGAATTGAAGGTGATCCAGCAAAGGACGGCAGTTTCGTGAGCCTTGAGCCCGGCTAGTTGCGGGAAGTTCCGCATCTCCCCGGCGTTGGTGTCATCAGCGACCCATTCGCGATATTCAAGGGCTCCATATTCGCGATAAAGCTGGGCGGAAAATTCCGAACACTTGCGGTAGTCATGAATACGATCTTTGGGGACAGGAATGATAAAACCATCGATGTAAGTGCTCATAGTAGCGATGAGTTTTTCGCAATAAGCAAAGAAGGCAAGCTGATTTTAGAAGGCTAGTCACGGTGGAGTTTGGTTAATTCCTCACTGAGTTTTTTCATGAGTCCCACGTGCTTGGGATCGTTGGCAAGGTTCTTCCATTCGTTGGGATCGCTCTCATGATCGTAGAGTTCTTGGGAGCCATCGGCGTATTCAATGTAGCGGTAGCGTTGTGTGCGGAGTGAACGGGCTCCGTCTTTGAGGTATGTGAGAGCGGGGTGATCCCAGTCAGCGTCTCGGTTTTGGATGAGTGGTTTGAGACTACGCCCGACGACTTTGTCATTGGCGGGCAGGCCACAGAGATCGACTAAGGTGGGATATAGGTCGGTGAGGCTAACAACGGCATCGGTCTTGCCGTGATGTTTTTCACCCTGCATCTTGGGCGGAAGGCTGATGATGAGAGGGACTCTGGCAGAGCGTTCCCACAGGGTATGCTTTTGAAAGGTGTTTTTTTCGCCAAGGTGGTAGCCGTGGTCAGACCAGAGGACGACGATGGTGTTATCGCGGTAGGGGCTCGCTTTCAAGGCGTCAAGGATTTGGCCGACCTTGGTGTCGACAAAGGTGATGCTGGCGAGGTAGCTCTGAATGATGCCCTTCCATTGGTTTTCTTTTTGGGCCCATTCGGTGCGTGGATAGCCGTCGTTGATGGTGTCTTTTCCGGCTTGGGGGACGTCGTTAAGGTCGTCGACCTTATATGGAGGCAAGATCATGGTTTCGCGATCATACATATTGAAGTATTTCTGCGGAACGTGCCAAGGGACATGAGGGCGGAGGAAGCCGACCATGAGGAGGAAAGGCTTGGTGTGCTTCTTCTGGAGGCGTTCGACAGCCCACTTGGCGGCCTTGCTATCGCTCATTTCGCTCTCTTCGCCGGTGTAGGGAGCCCAATCGGTGAGGGTCTTGTTGCTCTTCCAATTGGATTCGATTTGCTTGCCCTCGGCGTCTCGATTGTGATTCCACTTTCCCCGGCCTCCGGAAAGATGGAGGTTTTTTTTAGGGAGATGTTTGTGGAGAATTTTTCCGACGGCCATTGTTTTGTAGCCGTGTTTTCTGAAGTAGCCGTGGAGGAGTTCGGAGCCCATGGACTGAGCTTTCTCTTCGACATATTGGTCCTCGGCTTGCAGCTTTTTGGAGTCGAGTTGGTGATAATACAGCCCGCTCATCACGCTGGCTCGAGAAGGGCCGCAGAGCGGATACTGGCAGTAGGCATTTGAGAACCAAGTGCCCTGAGCTGCCAAGCGATCCATGTTGGGTGAGATCACTTGCGGGTGACCCCGGTAGCCCGCCCAGTCATTGAGGTCATCGACAGAGATGAAGAGGATATTGGGTTTCTCGGCGAGGCAAGGAACTGCCAAGAGGGCTGATAGGAAAATGAGGGCTTTCATCAAGGCTGTGAAGGTCGCTGAGTGCGTAGACGCTCATCTAATTTGGGCCAAAGGTCCAACTCATATCAGCATGGGGCACCGCCCCATGATGAGTAAGTAGGTGAATTCTTGTGGGCTGCAGGCCAACTTGATAAGCTTCACGGATCATGCCGCAATCGCTTTCCAATGTGATCGTTCACCTTGTTTTTAGCACCAAGGATCGGGAACCGTTCATCGACTGCGAAATTAGAGATTCTTTTCACGCCTATCTCGCAACTGTCGTTCGAGATACGGGGAGTGAATGCTACCGGGTCGGAGGAATTCCAGATCACGTCCATCTCGCCATTCGTTTGGCTCGACCGGTCTCGCAGAGTGATTTGGTCGAAAAATTAAAGACGACTTCTTCTAAATGGATCAAGACCAAGGGTCCTCAGTATTCGAATTTCAGTTGGCAGCGGGGGTATGGGATTTTTTCAATCAGTCGAGGGCATCTTGAAGGGCTCGTTTCTTATATTGGAAACCAAGAGGAGCACCATCGTAAGGTGAGCTTTCTGGATGAGTTTCGAGAGCTGCTGAGAAAAAATCAGACGGACTTTGATGAGCAGTATGTCTGGGATTAGCGAGCCGGATGAAGTGGGCCTTCAGCCCACGTTCTATCTGATCCCGATCATGGGGCGTTGCCCCATGCTGATATGAGGTGGGCCGTTGGCCCAGAAGTAGGTGGACTCCTTAAATCGGATAGGTGGCGAGTGAATGGGCTTTCTCTTGCTTCACCTAATTGCAATTCCTTCTCCTGATTGCTTGGCGAGTTCGGAGAGTTTTTTGATCACCTCTTTGTGAGCGGGATCAGCAGCGACGTTCTCGTTGGGGTTCCCTTGGAAGTCGATGAGGGTGATATCTTCGAGTTTCCCGGTGTGGTCTTTTTTACGCCACTCGGTGTAGCGGTAGCGGTCGGTTCGGATGCTAGTGCCGAGGACTTTTCCGGCACCACGTTTGTTTTTGAAGTATTGGCTGAAGGCTCCAGCTTTCCATTTGGCGGCGGGGTTGTTCAAGACGGGTTTGAGGGAAAGGCCATGGATGTTTTTGGGGATGGGGTTTCCAGTGAGGTCGCAGAGGGTCGGGAAGAGGTCGACGAGTTCGGTGAGGGCTTTGGTGCGTTTGTTTTTGGGAAGGCCGGGAGCAGCGATGAGGAGGGGAACGTGAGCGGCGATTTCGTAAGTGGTGTGCTTACACCATTCGCCGTAGTCGCCAAGGTAGTAACCGTGATCTCCCCAGAGGACGATGACGGTGTTTTGAGCGAGGCCGGTTTCATCGAGTGCTTTGATCAGGCGGCCGACTTGCGCATCCATGTAACTGACGGATGCACGGTAGCCATGGATGAGTTCGCGTGTCTTGGCGTCATCGAGGATTTTGGCATCTTTTGCGATGTCGGAGTAGTTTTTCAGCTCGCCCCAAGATGAGCCATCGTAGGGGAGGCCGTTGATGACTTTGTCACGTGAGGGGATTTGGATTTTCGAGCGATCGTAGAGGTCCCAATATTTTCCGGGAGCATTGAAGGGGAGGTGAGGCTTGTTGAAGCCGACGGCGAGAAAGAAAGGCTCTTTGCTAGCGGCGAATTGTTTCATGCGTGCGACGGCGGCCTTGGCGACTCCGCCATCATTGTAAGCGTCATCGCTGACGTCTCCGCCGTTTTCAATGGAAGGGCCGCAGGTGCGGACTCCGGTCTCTTTTTGAATGCGACGCGCATTGTTTGAGGCGGCGATTCCATCGGGTGTCGCATATTGGGCGCCGAGTCCTCCACGGAGTGGCTTTTCGGACCATCCCTGCGGGAAATCATCGTTATGGGCGTGGTAGATTTTCCCGATGTTGATGGTTTGGTAGCCTTGCGCTTTAAAATGCTGAGGCATCGAAAGGGCGTCGGGATTTTTTTCGCGCATGGGGGTTTTGTAATTCCAGCAGCGAGTGGTCTGGGGTCGCAGGCCGGTCATCAGGCTGGCACGTGAAGCTCCGCAGACGGCGACTTGGCAGTAAGCGCGTTCGAAGAGGGTTCCGCGAGCAGCGAGGGCATCGATGTTGGGAGAATGGATCTCTTGGTTGCCGTAGCATTTGAGTTCGGGGCGCAGGTCATCGACGGCGATGAAGAGGACGTTTAACCGCTGAGCGGAAAATCCTAAATTGGAAATGGCGAGTAATCCTAAAGCGAGCCGGAGGATGTTTTTGTGAGAGGTCATTGTTGGGATGAGAGAGCTGAGGGGTAAGGCTGCTGATAAAACATGAGAGTGCCCCAAGGGACGAAGCAGCGCCGGCGGGACTCGGGACGAGTTTTCGCAAGCGCTTTTTGAGTGAAGGGCGCGTCGAGGCCGAGGCGGCTGTGGTAGTGGTTATTAACCTTCTCGTAAATGTTGTGAATGCGGCCACGGGCTTTGTTGGAGATTGTTTTGTAGTGGTAGCGTCCTTCAAAGCTCTTGTAGGGCTCGTAGGGAACATCATAGCCGAGGTTGAATTTAGCGGTGTATTCGAAGCCTTTGAGGAGGCGGTTATCAAGGGCTCCGTAGAGGTCAACGCCCTGAATCAAGGCGGTCTCGGCGGTGTTGGCGAGAAACTCAAGACCCATCTGGGTGTGGGCTTGGTCACGGCCGCTTTCTTGGCATTGGCCGTTTTCCTTGAAATACAGGCCGATGGCTCCGTTTCCTTGGCCTTTGAGGTAGTGGTTTTTTGCGCGGTCGAAGATCGCTTGGTCGTCGAGAAAGACGCCGATGGAGATCATCGTTTGGAGCATGGCGGCGTCCCAATTGCCATTGGCGGTGGGATGGAAGGGCTTGATGATGGGATACCAAACGTCTCGAAGCATTTTTTGGAACTGGGTCTGCTGATTTTTGGGCCAACCCCTCCATCCTCCTTGATAGTGACGGAGGAGTTCGGCTGTGACGACGTAAGTCTGGCCACTCATTCCGACAAGAAGGCGGGCGTCGTGATCAGTGACGTCTTTTAAGGTGCCAGACCAAGCATTGAGAATTTCGGTTGATTTTTTGGCGGAGGCTTCGTCACCACCGAGAACCCAGCGCAGGGCGTGGGTGTAGGCGGCTCGGCCGTCGTCGGTGAATTCGGTGGAGCCGACATCGGGGTCGTTGTAGGGGCCGCGCTCTACTTTCGGAAAGGCTTTGGGCTTCCAGTCAGGACTGGCGTAACGGGAGTCATTGAGTTCTTTCCAAGCTCCGAGCCATGGTTCTTCTTTGGCGGCGATTTTCCCTCTGACGAAGTCAATCCCTTCTTCGGTGTGGATGACGCCGGGGTGCACGAATTCGGCACGCGCGCAGAGGATGCAAAAGGTGAAGAGAAGGTTTCTGAGAGAGAGGAAAAGAAACATGCTTAAAGAAAGACGCCTCAAATAGGGATGATCATTCAGGAGAATCCTTTCAAGTGCCTTTTTGTCTTCAGATGATCGGCAGAAGATGCCTAAGGGGCCGCTGCTATATATTTTTTTCTGAGGTTGTCCCAATTTCCTCCATGGTGTCGAATCATTGGTGAAGGAAGGTCCTTTTTAGGTTAGGACCTTCTTGAAAACCTAAACTAACTATGAAACAATTCATTCTCACGAGTGCTACCGTTTTGGCGTCTATCGCCTCTTCGTCAGCCGCTGTGATTCAATTCGACTTCGGTCAAAATACCCAGACAACCGCCGATGTGGGCTGGAATAATATGACTGGCAGCAATGGTGCCACTCCAAATAACATTACGGATGCTGTTGATTCAGCTGGCGTAGCTACCACCATTGACCTCAGCTACGCCGAGTTTGGCGGCTCGGATTCCGGCGTTGCTGGCACCGCACGGAACTATGTCGGCCCGTATCCGGCGGCTGTTTCTGGACAGGCCGCGAACGCCCTCTTGGATGTCATCTTTTCCCGTGATAGTGCGGTTCAATTTACCCTGAGTGATTTGGACCCCGCAAAGACCTATGATCTTCTGCTTTACGGATCAACCAATAGAGCGGGAATTTCGGACTACACGGTCACCGGAGGAGGAGGTGCTTCTACCATTTCTTTGGTCACTTCCGAATGGACCAGTGGCCTCGGTGGCACTCCGAACGCCACGGACGTCGCTCTTTTCACCGGAATCGCCCCAAATGGAAGCAATCAAATCACGATTGATATGGTATCCAACAATACGGCGAACCCGAACGTGCCTCGTGGTTTCGCCGTGATCAACACTTTGGTTGTTTCGGAAGTTGTCCCTGAGCCGAGCAGCACCTTGCTTGTCGGTCTTGGAGCCTTGGGCTTAATGGGCTGCCGTCGCCGATAACTTTTTTGAGATTTAGCCCCCTATTTATGGGGGGCGTTTGTCCATCGGGATGATCCTGTGACTCTGAAGTCGATTCGGGGTTCGGGATCATTTTTTTCCCGCAGATTCTGATGAAACATACTTTTTGTTCGTCCTTTCCCTCGCTCCTCTCGTTCGCGGTTTTGACGCTTTCGGTGCAAGCCCTCCCGATCCAAGTGGACTTGGGTAACAGTGCTCAACTGACTTCGCAATCCGGCTGGAACAATATGAGTGCCGGAACCGGTAATGATCCGGCGAATTTGGTGAATCTGGTTGATAGCAGTGGCGTGTCCACCGTGATCGATCTGAGTTACGCCACCAGCGGTGCTGACAGCGGAGCTGCCGGAGCGGGAGCCAATTACGCAGGGCCTTATCCGGCTGCGCTGGTGGATTTTCCGCAGTCGGCTTTACAGGACGGGCTCTTTTTTAAGAACGATACCATCATGCTGACGCTGGGTGATCTCGATCCCGCTTCGAGTTACGATCTCACTTTATACGGTGCCCGGGGAAACAATGGCACAGGAGCAAATTACACCGCGACCGGTAGTAATGTGGTGAGTGGCACGCTCACGACGGCTTTTAACAACGCCGCTCAGGTGGTCGAGCTGAGTGACATCACTCCCAATGCGAGTGGGGAAATTTCGCTTCTTTTGGCAACAAACGGTGCGGGTTCTAGTGCGTTGAACATTCTTCAGCTGGACCTTTCCGACTCGGGACCAGTGGATCCGCCCTCGCCTCTGGGGCCGCCGAATCCGAATCTCGATCCGGCAAAGCCGAATGTCCTGATTCTTTACTATGATGACCTCGGTTGGTCGAATGTTGGGGCCTACGACACCACGCAAACTTCCTACACGCCAAATCTTGATGCGCTGACCAATAGCAGCCTTCGTTTCGATGCCGGTTACTCGGCGGATGCTGTTTGCACGCCTTCGCGTTATGCCCTTTTGACGGGGCGTTACTGCTGGCGCACGCGCCTCAAAACTCGGGTGAGTGGAGGCTACTCCCGCCCTTTAATTGATACCAATCGGCTCACAATGCCTAAGATGTTTCAGAGCCTGGGCTACTCGACTTCGATGATCGGCAAATGGCATATTGGGATGCAGTTTTACGATCCTAGTGGTGCTCCGGTCGATAAAGGAAACGATGCCGATGTTCTCGGGGCGGATATCAATTCAACTGCCGATGACGAGATCGATTTTTCCCGTCCGCTCACGGAAACGCCGACCGCTTATGGCTTTGATTATTTCTTCGGCACTTCGGCTTCTCTCGATATGCCGCCCTATGCCTGGATTGAAAATCAGAGGATCTTGTTCAAGGGCGGACTGGTGAACAATGGCGCGGTGGATTTCAGTCAGGCGAGGCCGGCGACTAATGCTGATTTTTTCGAAGGCGAGCCCATCGGAGCAGTCAACAACGTCCGTGATGGCGCTTATGACCCCAACTTTGTCGTTTCTGATTACCTTCAGGTTCAGGCGCAACGAGTCTCTAACAAGCTTCTCGACCACTCACGCGATGGGGAGCCCTTCTTCATCTACGTCCCCTTTCCTTCGCCGCACCTTCCTTGGGCGGTGCAGGGGGCGTTCCGTGGCACCACGCCTTTTTCTTACGGCGACTTTTTGGCGCAGTCGGATCACTACGCCGGCTTGATTTTGGATGCGCTGGCCGATCCCGATGGCGATCCTAACACTGCCGATGGATTGGACGGAAACACGGTGGTCTTTTTCAGCAGTGACAATGGTGTGTCCCGCTCGGCAATGGGCCAGGGTCTAGGTAATAGTCATGATGGCAACGGGCCTTTCCGAGGTCAGAAACTCGACAACTGGGAAGGCGGCACGCGGGTGCCTTTCACGATCCGATGGCCGGGGGTGACCACCCCGGGGACTACTACTTCGCATCCTTGTTGGCAGGGCGATTTTTTCGCCACGATGGCGGAGTTCCTCAACTATGATCTTCCTCCCGATGAAGTGGCGGATGCAGAAAGTATTTTACCAGTTCTCAAAGGAGAAGCGATGCCCGCAGAGCGGAGGCCCGCGTTGATTCAACACGCCTACAACGGGCAGATGGCCATTCTCGATAAGAATGGTATTTGGAAACTTCTCGACGGCACGGGAGGCAACGGGAGCAATTCTTATGACGCGAATAACGTCAATGTCCCTTCCACGCAGGCGTCTGGCCAAATCTTCGGTACTCCACGGCAGCTCTACAATTTGTCGGTCGATATCGGGGAAGAGAACAATCTCCTCCCTTCCACGGATCCTGTCATTTTGGCCAAGGAGCAGGAGCTTTATACTCTTCTCAATGAGATTCGCGGCGATGCCACCTATGGAACGGACGGAAATAGTATGGTTCCTCCGATCGATACGGATCAAGACGGGCTGCCCAATTATTTCGAAAACGAAACCGAGGGTCTGGATCGCGATGATCCGACGGATGGCTTGATGGACTTCGATGCCGATGGCCTTAATAACAGTCAGGAGTTTCTAAATGGCGCTGATCTGTATGACGCCGACACGGATGATGATCAGCTCGGAGATGCTCTCGAAGTTTTCACCTACGGTTCACGGCCTGACAGCAGTCAGTCTGATAATGATGGCCTTAACGATGGGGATGAGGTGCTTCGTTGGAATACCAATCCGATCAAAGATGACACCGATGGGGATGGCGTGAATGATAAAGTGGAGTTAGAGAACTTTTCAAATCCGCGCGATGCCGCTTCCACTCTTGTGATCGGCGCGCCGGTGACGGTTGCGCTCGATCCCTCGGTGATCCAGCTGGCGGGTTTCACCGGAACGGTCAACGATCCGATGGTTTTGGGAAGTTGGACCGGCTCTGGAGGTATTTATGTGCGAGAGCGTACGGCCGGAGGAAGTAATCAGCCGTCGCGGACCAAGCTTTTTCTCAAGTTCGATCTCGCATCGATTTCGGGATTCATCACCGAGGCGCGTTTGCGGATTCACCAGATTGATCGACTCAACACCCTACACAGTGCGCCGCTGGGCCTGGGCCGGGTCACCGAGGACTGGAGTGCCGCCGCTGGCTCTTATCCCTTGTATGATGGAACGTCGGTGACAGATACCTTCACCTTCGGAAACAACAATGACTTTGGAACGGATGTTGATGCTTCCGGTTTCTATGGGGGCGCTCCTGGGACGGTGGGCGATGAGAATGGTTTCGACCCCGATCAAAAAATTAGCAATATCGTCAAAGGCTGGCACGAAGGGCTTCATCCCAATTTTGGGCTGCGGGTGGGCTTTGAAGGGTTAGAATTCGTGGGTGCGGGATTTTCTGCAGCGGATGATCCCGTGACACCAGAGAACGAGTCTCTGCAACTGCTGGTGACCTACGTTCCCATTGAGGATAAGGATAGTGACAATGATTTTCTCAGTGATGCCTTTGAAAGGGCGACTTTTGGAGACTTAAGCCAAACGGGTGACGGTGATTTTGATCAGGATGGTCAAAGCAATTTTGAGGAATGGTCGCTGGGAGGGAGCCCAACGATACCCAGACAATTCCCAAGCATCGGTTTCGTGGGCACGGTGCCTCCTGGAATTAATTTTACCTACCACCGAGTTCGTGATGCAGGCTTGGGATTCCAAGTCTCACTGTCGGAGGATTTAAACAACTGGCTTCCATTTACGAATTTTTACCGCTACCGGGAACCCACTCCAACTAGTGATCTCGGGCCGGACTACGATAAGGTCATTCTCGAGCCGCTTGGTGAGCTGCCTACTAGACTTTATTATCGAATCCAGATTGAATCTTATGACGGACCCTGATTCTTATTTTTTTTTCCTAACATTCGATTTGCTGTCCCAAACTCCATTCGTTGGCGCGAATAGAAGGGAGGCATCCATTTTTTTAACCCCATCTTATTCCATGAATTTATTAAAAATCGCTTCTAGCAGAATTTTCGGTATTTCTGTGTTTGCAGCGCTCTCCCTGAGCCTGAATGCGCAAGTTTCGCTCACTCCATCTGACACCGCAGTGACGGACAGTCTTGATCCTGCCAATGTCGGCACCGATGCCGCGACCTCCGGAGTGAACGGTGGGGTCACTGGTGACTTCCCCATCCGGGAACGGGCGGCCTCAACTCAGGCAGACCGTCGTATTAGCTCTTATTTCAAATTTGATCTCACTGATCCGAATGCGGCCGCTGCTCTGGCATCGTCCCCTTTCACTGCGTCGTTGACCCTAGAATACGTGGGCCAGCTGAATACCGTGAACGGAGGCTTCGCTTCGGTGGGGCGGGTGACCACAGCTGATTGGGACAGCTCCGCGAACTTCCCTTCTCATACTTATGGATTTGAAGCAGGAGTCGGAACAAATGCCGCTGATGTGACCACTTTCCTTCCGATCGCGGCCACTGCCCCAACTGGGGAAACCTTAAGTATCGACGTGACAAACATCGTCCTCGACTGGGCCAGCGGAAGCGAGCCCAACTACGGCTTCGTTCTTTTCATCAACCAACTCGTTTCTCAAGGAGCGGGCTTCAACAATCCACAGCTTATCATTTCCGGAGCTCCGGATGCTGATGGTGACGGTATGCCTGATGAATACGAAACTGTTAATGGGCTCGATCCCAATGTCGATGATGCCGCAGTTGATAATGATCTCGAAGGAGGCCCTGATGGACTAACGAATCTCGAGGAATACAATGCCGGAACCAATCCCCAGGATAGCGACTCGGATAATGACGGGCTGCTTGATGGGGAAGAGGTCAACGGCACACTTAATCCCTATCAAACAGATATTGCCGGTGATCCCGCGACCATTGCCCCGGGTCTAGCGACTGACCCCTTGAAAGCCGATAGCGACAATGATGGTCTTTCGGACTTCCAAGAACTCGATCGTGCCAACACGGTGATCACCAATCCAAACAATGCGGACACTGATGATGACCAGCTGAATGATCCTTATGAAGCGTCCAACGATCTCGATCCTACCGACGCCACGGGCGATAATGGTTCAGATGGTGATCCCGACATGGATACCCTGACAAACCTCCAAGAGCAGGCTGCGGGCACTGATCCTAAGAATGACGATTCCGATGGCGACACACTCAAGGATGGCGATGAGATCAACACCCACACGACCGAGCCACTGGATGCCGACACGGATGGCGACGGACTCACTGATGCTGAGGAAATCGATGGAGCCGTCACTTCTCCCCTAATTCCAGACGCTGATTTCGACGGTTTCTTAGATGGTGTGGAGAGCGCCGCGGGCACTGATCCCAATGATTTTGGTTCGACTCCGACAATGGCCACTATTTCCTGGTCAGTTGATGCGTTTGATGAAGAAGCTGACCTCCTCACCGATGGGAGCCTGCTTTACGCGGAAAATTTCAATGGCCCTGATGCCGAGGTGAATGGAATTCCCTTCGCGAGTGCGATCGATTTGATCGGTCCCAGGGGGAATACCAATGTCATTAGCGGGATGAATTCCAGTGCGGGCGGCGGCGAATTTTACCTCGACCTGGTTCCTGAACTGACACCCCTTCTTGAGAACATCTGGACTGGAGGAAGCGACCGCACGGTGTCGGTCTTTGGCCTTACTCCCGGTGGAACCTATGCCATCCAAGTGGGTCGCGCGGATGATCGTGCTTTTGGCTCCATCGTCGGCCGTTATTTGGTGCTCGATGGATTTGGCGGAGAAAATACCGAGGAACCGGTCGGTCCAGAAAATACCATCTTCGGTGGCCCCGGAAATCCCGCTTTGATCTTTACCGGCACTTTCACCGCTGAGGCTCCAGTGCAGAGCTTTAAGGTCGAGCAATTCATCACTGGTGGCGTAGCACCAGCGACGGTGCTCAATTTCATCCAAGTTCGCGAAATCAGTCCTCGGACGATCACAGTGAAGGAAGTTTCCTTTGATCAGGCGAATGGAACAGTCACCCTGACTTGGGATTCCAAAGAGACTGATCTCTTTAGCATTTTCTTTTCTACCGATCTCCTCAATTTCGAGGGTGAACTAGACGATGGTATTCAAGCTGATCCGGGAGATACCACCACCCGCACTTTTGATCTTTCATCCTTCGGATTAGCGGATCAGGGAAAATTATTCTTTAAGGTTCAACTGCAACCAACCAACTAGATAGGACGTTCAGTCCTTCCTTTAATGCTAGTTAATTCTCAAAAAACTCAGAATCACAGGGGCCTCGCGGGGGCCCTGTTTTTCTATGGGCTTTCGTGTTCGCAGCTTTTTGCGTATACGCTCACTCCGATCACCACCTTTGTCACTAATGGAGAGAGTCCCGCGGTGACGGGTGCTGCTAATGTAAATAGCGGCGATGGCGGCGACTCTGATATCTATATTCGTGAGCGGAGGATCGCGACCCAGATTGATCGCCGCATCAGTGCCTATCTGAACTTCGATGTCAGCTCGCTCACGGCGGCTGATGTCAGCGGTCCGGACTTCTCAGTCTCCTTCGTCGCAGATTACGATTTTCAGCTGAACAATTTAAACAGTACTGCGGCTCTGGTCGGGCGCGTGACAAATGGCGTTTGGAACGGCACCACAACCTCTCCTCTTCATACTTGGGGAATTGATGACGCTGCTGATCGGGTGACCTTAATCCCTGATATTTCAAGCCTTGCTCCACCGCAATCGGTCTCAGCGGATGTCACGAGCATCATCAGTGCTTGGGTCAATGGAACTGCCGATAATTACGGCTTGGTGGTTTTCATTGCTGATCTAGAGGCCAATGCGGCCGGCTTTAGCAATCCGAGGCTCGTAGTCACGAGTGCGCAGGATAGCGATGATGACGGGATGCCTGATCATTATGAGAACAGCAATGGGCTCAATCCGAATTTCGATGATTCAGGCTTGGACAATGATGCAAATGGCGGAGCAGATGGGCTTACCAATCTTCAGGAATATATTGCTGGGACTGATCCTCAGAACAGCGATTCCGATAACGATGGTTTGCTCGATGGCCAAGAAGTGAATGGCACTCTCAACCCGTGGGTTGACGGAGTGGAGTCCGGACCACCGGGTGATCCTACTGATCCCTTGAGAGCGGATTCCGATGGTGATCAGGTTAATGATTTGGCCGAAATTCAAGCGGGCACCGATCCAAACGCACTTCCACCGGACATGGGTCCGATCATTGCTTTTATCGATACGGATGGTGACAGTTACCGTGATGAGGCCGAGACAGCCTTTGGCTCGAATCCTAATGATGCGAGCGATATTCCTGATCATCGACCACCAGTCAACAAACCCAACATCGTGATCATTTATGCCGATGACCTTGGCTTCGGCGATATCTCGGCTTACGGGAACTTTTTCGGTACTACCAGCAGTGCGCCCACTCCCAATATTGATTCTCTTGCCACTCAAGGCGTAATGTTTACGCAGGGACATTCGGCCAATGGCGTGTGCACCCCAAGTCGCTATTCACTACTGACAGGAAAATACAATTGGCGTGAATTTAATAATATCACCGGAAACTACGGAGGACAGATTGGCGGTGATGAGTTGCCTCGTGTTTCAGATGTGACCATCGCCGAGTTTCTTAAGACGCAGCAGTATGACACGGCTGCGATCGGGAAGTGGCATTTAGGCGGCGCAATTTATCGTAAAAACGGAGCCCGCATTACCGACAACCCAAGTGATCCAAACGAGGTTGACTGGGAGCGCACAGTGGACTTTCACGCGACTGATCACGGCTTTGATAAATGGCGTGGAAATGCGGTGGCGATCAACTTTGCACCTTACGTTTACATGATCAATGACCGGATGCAGTTTTGGGACACCTCTCTCAATGACGGTGCCGGTGACTATCGGGACGCGCTTAATACCGATCCCTTCCGTTGGTTTACGACGGGAGAACTCAACTCAACAGTGGTGGGTGCCAAGGGTTCCAGAGCGGGCTTGGGTGATCCTTCTTATCGTCAGGTAGATCTTGGTCCACGCCTAGTGGAAGATACTGAAAACTACTTTGCAGATCGCGCCAGCAGCGGTGATACCGATCCCTTTTTCCTCTACCTTCCGTTGCACTCGCCACACCGGCCTTGGGCACTCACCACTCCATTCATTGGGACCGATACCAACCGAGGGTTCATCTTTGCCGACTGGATGAGAGAAGTGGATCATCGGGTGGGACGCGTGCTCTCAGCGATCCAAGATAACGGCTTCGGCTCCAACACGATGGTAGTCTTTACCTCGGACAATGGTCCTGAGCACGACATGCAGCGTCAGAGTCTTGTCTACGGAAGTGATTCAAATGGACCGCTGCGGGGGCATAAAAGAGAAACTTACGAAGGCGGAACACGAGTTCCCTTCATGATCCGCTGGCCGGGGCAAGCGGCTGCGGGATTGAAAGTAGCTGATCCCGTTTGGCAGGGTGATATCTTCGCCACTGTCGCTGCTTATCTCGGTGCGGATCTTCCGGATAGCACTGCTCCCGATGGAGAAAGTTTCCTCAACTTACTCCGTGGACAGGCTAAGCCTGCCATTCAGCGAGAAGCGATCGTGCTCTGTGCTCAACGTGGCGACTTGGCATTGAAAACCCATGACGGCTGGAAGTTAATCGACGCCACCGGAGGCAGTGCGAATACCTCTTGGACATCGGAAAACGTCGAGCTTTCCGGCGTTGCTGGAATCAATCGGGGCACCCCGAAGCAGCTCTATCATCAAAGTATCGATCTCGGAGAAAACTCCAACTTGATCATGGACCTCACTAATGAAGCCGCGATCCGGACCGAGCTGACGGCTCGGACTGGGCGTGATTTGCTGGGGATGCTAGATGACCTCCGCGCGATGGAATCTACGTCACTCTTCCCTCGAGAGCCGGATAATGATGGCGACCTCCTTCCCAACAGCTATGAGCTGGCTCATGGTCTTGATCCAGATTGGCCTCTAGATGCAAATACCGATTTAGATGGTGACGGAGCCTCTAACTTCGCGGAATTTATTTCCGGAACTGACCCAGCTGATAAAACCGACCTTCTACGTGTGAGTTCTCTGAATTTGCAAAGCAGAGATGTCCAAGTGCGTTGGTCCGGTGTCGCAGGTCGGAGCTACCAGTTAGAATGGTCCACAGATCTGGTTACTTGGCAATTGGCTGCCACCCTTGCGGGGAGTGGAGTAGAGATTAATCAGTCGGTCCCTCTTGGTCCGATTGATCAAGCCGACGGAGTAACGGGTAATTTAGGCCAGTTGTTCTTTCGGATCGAAGTGGAAGCTTCGGAGTAGTCCTCTTATTAAATCTCGGATTTTAGCATAACAGCAGAAAACCTTTTCTTCACAACAGGCGGCTTCTTGATTAAACTAATCTAATTTGAAGGGCATCTTCTCGCGTCATGGTTTCCACTTTTCATACCAGCCACACTCTTCTGAAACGAGCGACCGATTTGGATGACGAAAAGGCTTGGGAAGAATTCGTGCAGCAATATCGGCACTTCATCCTCTGCGTGCTTTATCATCTCGGAGTTTCCCGTGATGAGATGGATGATCTTACGCAACAAATTCTCATTGCTCTAACACAGAGTCTTTCTGGTTATAATCGAGATCGTGCCAAATTTCGAGTTTGGCTGGGCACCATTGTTCGTAACAAGGCGAATAGTTATTTTCGTAAGCGATATAGCACGCGGCGATGCCTGAATGAATTTTCTAATGAGCAGGTGCTTCGGGATGAAATTTCGAAGCCTAAAATCGAATCGATCATTGAGAGGGAATGGGCAGCTTACATTGGGAGTCAGGCGATGAAGAGGGTGCGGGAGAATTTTCAGGGGCAAGCCATTGAAGTCTTTGAGATGAGTCTCGATGGTCATTCGGCTGCGACCATTGCGGAGAAGACGAACTTGGCAATCGCCTCAGTTTACACGCTCAAGAAGCGGGTGAAAAAACGCCTCTATTTAGAAATTAGGCAGATTACCGCCGAGTTAGAGTGATGAGTCAGCGTGTCAAAAGTGCTGAAGAGGTAGCGTCGTATCAAAATGATTATCGACTGATCCAAGCCTATCGGGAAGCGACTGATCTCGATGAGGAAGGGTTGAGTGCATTGTGCCCATCCTACCTTGAGCTCTCAGAAATCTCGGAACGTTATCTCGATCAGAAACTCCTCGGAAAGGGTGGAGTAAAAGAAGTTTACCGCACTTTTGATAACCGGACACGGAGGTTAGTTGCAATGGCCCGACTTCGCGACGACCGAGGACCAGGCTTCTATGATATTTTTGTCAACGAAGCTTGGCTCACCTCATCTCTCAGTCATCCCAACATTATAAGTATTCATGATGTTGGGATCGATGCTTCGGGGGTTCCTTTTTTTACGATGGACCTCAAGGGAAACACCACTCTTGAAAGGCTCATCAGTTCCGGCGATCAGTCTCGGCACACTCTGCTTCGGATTTTCCTGAAAATTTGTGAAGCAATGGCCTATGCCCATTCGCAGGATATCATTCATCTCGATCTCAAGCCCGAAAATATTCAGACTGACGATTTTGGAGAAGTTCTAGTATGCGATTGGGGGCTTGGAAAAGTGATCGCCGATGAGGAAGAAGACGAGATCGTGATCCCTCCTGCTGAGGTGCTCGATAATATGACCTTAGTTGGCGAGGTTAAAGGCTCACCCGGCTACATGGCTCCTGAGCAAATTGAGCGCGGAGCAGACAAGGATCATCGCACTGATATTTTTGCACTTGGATGTATACTGTATTCCATCCTCACTGGAGAGCCTCCTTTCCGGGGCGGAAAGCATGAGGTGCTCGAGGCTACCGTTCGATGTGAAGTTACTGACCCAACAGAAGCTGATTCTGCTCAAAAAATTCCTCCCAGCCTAGCTGCAGTCACCCTAAAGGCTTTGGCAAAACATCCCGAGAAGCGCTACCAATCAGTTTCAGCATTGAAGGATGATGTGCAGCGCTACATGGAAGGGTTTTCAACTCAAGCAGAAGAAACAAGCTTCCTGCGTGAGGCTGGGCTTTTCATCTCAAGAAACCGGACCCCTGTTTTGATCGCCTCGTTAGCCCTAATTTTGGTGAGTGTTTTGAGCACGCTTTTTGTTCAGCGTCTGGACTTTCTCAAACAGGCGGTCGAAGAAGAATCTCAACTTGCGGATCAATATGCTAATGAAGCCGAGGTTGCGAATGAGCGGTATTTGGAGACTCTTTCTCAGTCGAGGGAGCAGCGGCAGGAGCTCTCCCGCTCCCTGATTTCTACGGTCAGCAATCTCAAAAATAAGGGGATTTTTGATACTCCAATGAAGAGTATCCGCGAAGCGAAGGTGCTTACAAATCATGCACTGAACTTGGACTCAGACTACGAGGGTGCTCGATACCAGATTTTTGCGCTTAATTTTATCCAGCTCAACTTCGAGTCTTCGCTGAAGTATCCATTGCCCGAAAATCATAGGCGCTACGGTTACATGACACTGGCCGAAGCTTTCCCGAATTTTGATTACGATCGGACGCACCGCCCTTCGGTGGATCAACTTTGCGAGCTCCTCGAAGCCGCGCGTAGACTGGATGCAAAGCACAGCGCAGTGATTGAGCGCGCCATTTCCTACGATTCTGCCCTTCGTCCGAATAAAAATTCCTATCACCTAGTCATTGAAAAACTTCTCGCTTACCTCAATCCTGATGTCCGCGAAATTAAGATCGAGAGTCACCTTGAAGATCTGGAAGTGGTGCTGCGAGTTAAAGAGGGAATTCGACTCATCGCCGATCCAGGGGGGTCTGAAGAGTGTGTGCTCCGTTATTTGAAACCGCGCTCCCTGGTGCTAGATTGTCCTGATGAATTCGACCTCGGGCAACTCAATGAGCTGACCATACAGAAACTCGATTTAAGGAACTGTGCGAAATTCAATCTGGAAACCTCGCTCTCTCTACCCGCGCTCGAAACCATCATCATCGATCCCAAAATTCACAAAGCAGAAAACATAAAAGATCGGGTCTGGAGTTCAGTCAATTTCGAGATCATCGAAGCTCACTGAGTTTTTTCTTAGAAAAGACCGAAGAGATGCGTTATATCGCCGTATCAAGTATTAATGATCCAGATTACTCCACCTCTTTCCTTGTTCGCCTGCTTGGCTCTATCTCCGATCTTTGCTGATCAGCCTTGGGTCATCGAAACCCAAAAAGACTGGAAGATAGCTCAGGCATCCAAGTCCGGGTTAGTTTTGGAAAAAGGAGCTCTTTCCCCAGCGGAAAAATCCGGGACTTATCAAAGCATCGTGAAACGTTTCGATGAAAAACGTTCCCTTTCCTCGGTGACTCTCAAGCAATCGCCCCTCTGGCTGAATTGGAAACCTGTGCCTAATATCGGCCCTTCAAATCTCGCTGACTCGCCGATTTTCCTCCAACTTGGTCCCGATAATTACTGGATGTTTGGCCGATATGGAGGAGGCCAGCCACGAAAGAAAAAAGACGAGAAGGCACCAAGAATTCCGAAATTCACCCCGAAAGCGGCCACGCTCGAGGGCTTCGACATCCCCTTAAAAACCACTCGTTTTCCGAATCAATACGATGCTCCCGGAGCTGCCAATAAACCGATGGGAGGCTACCACGCCTGGCAGTCTCGTGACATGAAAAACTGGGTGCACCATGGCCCGATCAGCGAAACCAAATCCCGCTGGATGACCAATGCGGAGTATGCCGATGGCAAAGCCTATTTCTACTACGATTATCCGAATGACCAAGACCCTCACGTCATTGTTGATCGTAATCTCTTCGACGGAAAAATGGGCGAGGATCTCGGGATGGCGGTGAAAGACCCGTCACACGGATCAGATGCGGGCTTCATTCGTGACCTCGATGGAAATTTCCACTGCATTATCGAAGACTGGAGCCCCATCTCTGCCAACAAGCGCTCATGGGACTCCCCTCTGGCGGGACACTTTGTGAGCCCCAATGGCATTGATAACTTCATCGCTCAAGCACCCGCGGTGGATGCACGCACAAAGCCCACCGGAAAAATCGGGACCTACAAGCACCCGCACTGGGCCAAAGAAGACCCCGCAAATTACAAAACCAACGTCGCGGAATATGAAATCCACGCCCCTGAGCAAGAAGCCTACGGTGACTGGTCTGCCATCTCTATTGGAGGGCGCTACTACCTCTTTGGAGACTACGATCCGGCCGGCGCCCATGGCAAACAAGCGATGAGCGTCTGCTGGTTTACCTCAGAGGATATTAATAAGCCATTCGAGTTCTGCAGTCACATTGGCAAAGGCCATCCCGATCCGGACATCGTCTTTGCGGAAGGTCAATTCTACTTGGCGACGCAAATGAAGACCGATTATATCAGCTCTGGCCCTTGGGTCGAAACAGCGGAAGTCAGAGTGGGCGTTGATACCGATAATGATGGGAAGTCCGATCAGTGGACCGAGTGGCAACAGGTCAAGGAGGCATATGATTATATTCCAGGCTTCTCGAAGCAGGTGAAAAAAACGCCAGCTTCGATGGAGCTCTCTTCACTGCCGGAGGGCTTCGGATTTCAATTCGAAATTAAACTGACGGATTCGACCGAGAATCAATCGAAGCCGATCCTCGAAGCAATTGAGCTCAGCTTTAGAGAATAATGTTCCACCGTCTTCCTCTATTCGCAGCCTTGCTGCTGTCACTTTCCCTTAGCTACGGCGCCGAGAAGCCGCGGATTGTTTGCTTTGGCGATAGCATCACCAAGCGGGGTTATCCCGAGATCATGGCGAAGGAACTCGGGGTGGAAGTGATCAATGCAGGGATTGCTGGTCATACCTCATCGCAGGGTTTGCACCGGATCAAAAAAGACGTGCTGGCTCATGACCCGGAAATCGTTGTCGTCTTTTTCGGAACAAACGACATTCGTGTCGATAGTAAGAAATTTGTTCCGTTGAAGAAGTATCGCGAGAACTTAAGAATGATCGCTAAGGCTTGTCAAAAAATCGGTGCTCAAGTGGTCTTCTGCACCCCTCCACCGATCAATGGCGAGGTTTACTTTGAACGACATCAGAAGCCTGATTTCGATGCACATGGCGGCCTCACAAAACTTCTCAAGCGTTATCAAGACTCGGTGCGAGAAGTAGGCGAAGAACTCAAAATTCCGGTCGTTGATTTGGCAATAGAATTACCCAAGCAGCCAAAATGGATGCACAAAGACGGGGTGCATCCTTCAACTCAAGGCAATGCGATCATCGCGGATCAAATTACCAAAGTCGTTCAACCTTTTATCAGGCTACGGTAAGCTGACTTTCACGCGGAAGAAGCGCTTTGTGAGGGCGGTTGGAAACGCGATGTTGAAGTCGAGTTGGGTCCCGTCACCAATGAGGGGGTCACCGAGGTCGGTCCATGAATTGGAGAGGAGATTATCGCTGAATTGCACTTGGTAAATTTGTCCGTTTCCGGACTGTGCAATTGAGAAGGAAAAGGCGCCGACGGCTTGGTCGGTGTTGGTGGCGGTGACTCCGGTGATGATGAGGTTTTCGTCCGTGATGGGATCGACTGCTAGTTCGGTGAGACTGAGCGCGAACCAGTTAAGATTCATCATGCTGGCGTTAGTCGCGGAGCCGACCTCGCGGAAGACGAGGTAGACGTCGTAGGTTCCGGCAGCGTTGGTAAGGTTGGCTTCGATGGTTTCCCAGTCCTGCCAGTCGGTGGTTTCTGGCACGTCGATGGTGCCGGCGAGAGTGCCTGTTGGGCTGCCAAGACGAACTTCGATTCGTGGTTGAGCAGTGCCGGGTTCGCGTGCGATACGGAAGCGGGCGGAAGCATTTTCAGCAAGGGTGAGTTGATCATAGCGGAGCCAATCGCCGTTGCTGATCCAGCCAATGTTCTCGGTGCCATCGACATCACCAGTTTCTTGTGACTGCGTCCCGGATTGAGCGTTGAAAGCTTCGGCTTCCATGCGGGTGACGGGGCCGCCGGGTGGGTCGAGGGGAATTTCGAAACAGCAGAGAGACCCCGCGGGAATACTGGCAAAAACGGTGGTGGGATTGGCGGATGTGAAAGCGGTGACTTCGCCTTCGACATTCAAGTCTTCGTGCCAACGGGTGCGGGTGATGGTTTGATTGGTGGAGATTTTTCCATTCAGATCGAGGGCGAGATCGACGGTGGAACCATTCGGATTGATGGCCCAAACGGTGAGAAGGTTGTCCTTAATGAGTGCGCTCGTATGGGAGAGCTCGGGTGGCGTTTCAATATCGAGGGCCTGCCCACGATGGGAGGTGTTGGTGAGCTTATTGAAGATGAAGTATTTCACGTTCCGGACGGGGGTGCCGTTCGGATTTAAAATGTAAGAGTGGCCCTGGTTCGTCGTTCCGATAGCAAGCCAGCCACTGAGTCCGGAAAAGCCAGCATTGATGGCTTCGAGCATGAAGGAAAAGGTGAGGACTTCGTTGGCATTTGAGGTGCTCTTCCAACCGTGAACCTCGGTGTTCCAGATTTCGACGTTTGGTCCGAGCCTGTTGGTGACGGCGTTAGCGAAGTCTTCCGCGGTGCCGGTTTTGTCGGTGTTGTGAGAGGCGGCGATGTCGATGGCATTGCGTCGGCGGTTGGTGTCGAGGTTGTTGATCCAAGAGGCTCCTTGCACGAAGTTCCAAGATGAGGGCCCAATGAAGAGCGGAAGGTCATCGGCGGTGAGAGTCGGGAAGCTGGCGTAGGTTCCGGTGGGGTCAGTAGGATCATTACCGACGGGTGGACTGGCGATGTAGTCCTTGATGTATTCGGTAACATCACGGGCATCGGCTTGTGTGAAACGGGAACCACCATCGTTGCTCTGCCACTCGTTGGTGAGGTCCATGTAGCTAATTTTGAAACCGTAGGATTTCATCAGACGAAGGTAACGGATGAGATATTGAGCGCACTTATCAGGATCAAAATTGTAGCTGCTTCCACTGCCGGTGCTGCCGGTGATCCACTGTGGGTAGGGTTGCCAAGCGACGTTGTCGACGGCTTCGTCGAGCGGGCGAGGCGAGGCGAAGAACTTAATGTTGGGGTTGGCCTCTTGCATTTCCTGCATCATTGGAATGATACGGAAGGTGTAAGCAGAGAGGTCGTAGGTGTTCTCGTTGATTTCGTATCCGCCGTTGATGGCGACGCGGATGAAATCGATGTCGTTATCAACGACGGACCATTTTGCGACGAGGTCCCGTTCGGAGGCGTTCAGAGAGGTGGTCCAATACCAGAGACGCTCATAGTCCATGCCGTAGCGCATCGTTTGCTTGGGTGAGTTCCCAACGACAACGGGAATCCCAGTTGGGATTTCAACGGAAAACCAATCGATGTTATAAAGGGCAGCGGTGTTGGTATCGCTTACGAAATTAAGGCGAATTGTTTGTGGGCCGGATGTCGTGAAGGTGGCATCGGCGCTAAAAGGCTGCCAGTTGTCCCAGCCGCTGGTTTTTGGAATGGTGGCGGTGCCGATGGTGAGGCCGTTGGAAACGATTTCGACGTTTCCACCATCGGAGTTCGTGGCGGCGCTGAAGGTGAACCGGTAGGTGCCTCTTTCAGGGACGTTGATGATATAGTTGGCCCAATCGCCGTCGTTCAGGTAGCCGATGCTATCGGAGGTAGCTCCTTTGTCTGGCTCGATCACGACCCCGCTCATCGCGGTGAAGTTCTCTGCTTCATAGACGTTGGGCATTTCTCGAATTTGGATGGCGTTGAGCTGGGCGCGGCCGGTGCTGACGTTGCCATTGAGCTCGCCTGCGATTTCGAACGATTGGGTGGAGCTGTCGGCGAGGAAGATGCCAATGATGGAATCGCCGCTTTCTTCACCGGTTCCATCGACAGGGCTGTTGTTAAGATCAGCTTGGCCGGCAGTGCCATTGGTCATGCTGGCGGCGACGGTGGTGGTGCCGTCGCTGAGATTCATCTTATAACCATTATGGCGACTACTGCGAGCGTCATTGGCTAGGATTTGAATGGCGTAGGATTTTCCCACCGTGAGCCCGGTGAAGGTGACGGTGGCGTGACCGTATGTGGCTCCGCCGAGAACATTGGCGATATCGGCATTTCCGGAAAAGGTCCCGTCTCCAAAGGTGCTCGGTCCGGCAATGGCGGAAATTTCAGCGCCTGAAGAATCCGGCCCTACGGTGAGTGTGACGCCGTTTACGGTCATGCCCGTTTCCAGAGCAGGCAAGTCAGCGCGGAGAAAGCTGACGCCATTTAAGGTGATGGTGCCATTGTCAGGGACGCTGGGATTGACTGCGAGGATCGAGGTCCCGGTGGTGAAGATGAAATCGGTATTCGTCGCGCCCTGATAGAGGTCGGTGGACGGCTGCCAGTTGATCTGGGCGGCGGGAAGTGCCGCGAGACTGAGGCAGAGGAGAGAGAGGGGGGGGGTCATTGGGAAAGAAACGTATAGCAGCCTTCTGAGATAACGCAGAAAATGGAGTGGTTACGAAATCTAAAGCCATTTCGAGGCGCGATCCTTGTAGCTGCAAATAGGGGTTTTAGTAGCGGTAATCTTTACCATCTCTGCTGAGTTGGCAACTCTTGTCGATCTCGGCGAGGGCGCGGGACATTTCCTTAAGGAGTTCCGGGTTTTCCTTAGCGAGATCGTTTTCTTCGTGGGGGTCTTTGGCGATGTTGTAGAGGCGGGTGCGGCCGTCTTTCTTGGCTTCTTTGAGGATTTTGTAGTCGCCCTTGATGAGGGCCTGGCCGTCGACGCCTTGGTAGAGTCGACGGTAACCGAAGAAGAGCGGTTTGTCGCGTTGAGTCACTTTTCCATCGATGACGGGAAGGAGGTCGATGCCATCGATGGGTCGCTTTTTGCTCTTGGAAAAGGAGTAGTCGACGACCGAAGCGATGGTCGGGAAGAAGTCGACGGTGGCGCAGCGGACATCGCTTTCTTTTCCAGCTTCGATGGTGCCGGGCCACTCGACGCAGGCGGGGACGAGGAGGCCGCCTTCATACATTTGGTGCTTGTGACCCTTGAAGGGGCCGGCGGAGGAGATGCCCTTATGAGTGCTTGAGGGGCCATTGTCAGAGCAGAAAAAGAGGAGGGTGTTTTTTTCGATGCCGAGTTCGCGGAGCTTGGCGCGGAGGCGGCCGATTTGCTCGTCCATCGCGGTGAGGCAGCCGTAATAATGTTTGCGTTTGCTACCGAACTTTTCGTTGGGATACATTGCGAGATACTCCGGTCCGGCGACGACGGGTTCGTGCGGGGCGTGGAACCAGACGGTGGCGAAAAATTGATCGTCCTTGTTCGCTTCGATGAAGGGCAGGACGCGGTCCATGATGATGCGGGAGTCATCGCCGCTCATGTTTTCGGTGACGGGGGTTCCGTCCTGCACGTAGGGAGCACCGCCTTTCCAGGGCTCGCCGGGCTTCTTGCCCCAGCTCTTCCAGCCCTTGGGCGTGATGGTGGGATCCCAAGTGGGAACGGCAGAGGTGGTGGCGAAGTGGGTGTCGAATCCGTGTTGCGAAGGCGGAGAGTAGTGGCCGCGCGATCCGGCGTCCTCGAGCTTGACCCAGCCGATGTGCCATTTCCCGAAGTGACCGGTTTTGTAGTTCTTCGATTGGAGCATTTCCGGGATGGTGACTTCGCCCTGTCGCATGCCCGCGGTGTGAGCGGCGAGGATGCCGTAGCGGAAGGGGTAGCGTCCGGTGAGGCAGGAGCCGCGCGTAGGGGAACAGAGCGGAGAGGCGGCGTAGAAGCGGTTGAGCTTGATGCCATTGGCGGCCATAGCATCGAGGTGCGGCGTTTTGAGATCGGGGTGGCCATTGAAGCCGACATCGCCCCAGCCCTGATCATCGCTCATGATCATGATGATGTTGGGGGCAGCCTCAGAGAAATTGAAAAGAAGGATTCCGAGGCACAGCCGGTGTAAATATTTGATAAAATCCATTGTTTGGAAAGGGGAAGATACGCAAAACGGCGTTTGCCTGACAAGAGATTGAATGTTTCCTTTTGTCATGGCGATCAGCGTTTGTGATTGTCCGTCACTGAATCCCCCTCGTTTAATGATCTTTCGTATTTCCCTTCTTTTTTCGCTCCTTGTGGGATCGGTAACGGCCTTGGTTGTGCGTCACGATACGCCAACCTTGGATTACGAGAACTATGGCAAAGAGAGCCAGTTCGATGCCTCATTAAATATCCACAAAGATGGGAATGCGGAGTTTGGGGCGCTCGCGGGAAGCACGGCCATCGATAGTCGTTGGGGAGTGCATGCGCGGCATACTCTGAGGTCGGTGAGTGATTGGCTTGATGCCGGAAACGTTGCGCGAATCCGTGGAACGCGGGGCAAAGGGGTTTCTTTTCAAGGCCTTGGAAGCGTGGTGGTAACCCAAGTCATTCATTACGATGACGACTTTAGCCGTTTCTCAAACGCAATCGATATCGCCTTGGTGCAGAGCAAGGTTGCTCATTCGGGGCTGCGCATTGCACCAATCTATGGGGGCTGGGATGAAGTGGGGCGTGTGGGTTCGGCCGCAAGCGCGGCGAACAACCGGAACAATGGAAACGGAGTGAGCGCGAAACCGGAAGCGCAGGCCACGAGTAATTCGAATCGCTGGTATGAAGTGCGCTGGGGTGGGAGAAACGAGATCAACGTCCTTTCGGGTAACTCCTTTCAAGGATCGCCTGCGAACGCGATTTTACAGGCTGATTTTGATCATCCCACAGACAGGTCGAAAAGCCGGTGGGGCGGGAATACCGCGATTGATCTCGAGTATGGCTCGATGAATGGCGATTCGGGTTCCCCGCTCTATATCGAGAATAATGGGATTGCCGGCCAGCTTGTGGGAGTCCTCAGTGGAGGTTCAGGGAATGTTTACGGGTCCAGTATCGTTTATGTACGCACGCGAGCCTACAAGAACTGGATTACCGACACCGTGTTGGCGAATCCGGATAATCGGTCGCTGACAATGAATGAGCTTCCCGATCAGTTGGTGAATTTGGGAGAGTCCATTAACCTTACCGCTTCGGCGAGTGGAAGTGAGCTGCCCCCGCAATCGGTGACCTACAGCTTGGTTAATCCACCATCGGGTGCGGTGATCGATTCAGCCACCGGGGCGATCTCGTGGACGCCGTCGGTAAACGTCGCGGGAACAACCCAAACGCTCACCGTGCAGGCCAAGGAAAATGGTGTGGCCCAAAATACAGTGACGGCTGATTTTGAGGTCACCGTAGCGGGATCAGATATTACCGATTTTTGGGCGTGGTCGGGTGGGCAACCGGCTTGGGAAAAATTAGAGGGAAGTAATTCTTATGCTTTGGCGGGCGCCTTTCCCTACATGCAGGGGGATTTGCACAACTCGATTTACCATGAGATTTCGGGAACCATTCCCCGGTGGGCCACGGTGGTGGTAAGGCTGAAGATTGCCGATTTCCATCAGACTTGGACCAGTGGAGGCGAGGTGGAATTTGGGTTCTACGATGGTGAGCCAAGCACGGTGAATCCCGGTGCGGCATTTTTGTTTTCGAATGTTGCCGATGTTCTCAATTATAATAGCGGTGATGCGCTCGTGAATGGCCTGGGGAATACTGGAGGGAATGTGGATTATTTCTTCGACTTCCAAACAACAGAGGAAATGGTCGATCCTTGGTTCGCGGTGCGGAAGAATTTCGGAGGCGGACGGATCGCAGTCGATGACGTGGAAATTTCCTATTTCTTCGAAGATCAGGATCAGGATGGTTTGCCCGACCCACAAGAAGTTTCACTAGGAACCGACCCGGCGGTGGCAGACTCCGATGGTGATGGATCTCATGACGGCTTTGAGATCGCTGCCGGAACAAATCCACTGAATCGAGACTCTGATCTCGACGGCTATGCCGATGGTTATGAGGTGAATGTGTTATCGTCCGATCCTCTCGATTCGGAATCACCCGGGGGCCCAAATCCCTTGGCGATTGGCATCAATTTTAATTCTATCCGAGGACAGGAAGGAAACACCGCGCGGAGTCTGCCTGCGACGGCCTATGCCGGGATGCCGGAAGTGGCGCAGAAGAATTGGAACCAGACTGGAGCTCTCAATATTGTTAGCAAGGCGACCAGGGATATCAGCAGCATTGCAAGCCCGAGTCCGGAAGTGCTGGTCAATAGTCGCGGTGAGCCGACCCCGGTGGAACTGAGCTTCACGATGAACAACACGTGGAATATTAATAACGAAAAACTCACTCCCTACGGGAGTCTTTACGCGGGCTACATCGATACCAATGCCTCCAACAACGCCTCGGTGACCCTAAGTAATATCCCATATGCGAGTTACGATGTTTACGTCTATCTTGGAGCAGGAGGAACCGGGGCTACGCAGAAGATCACGGATGGCGCGACCACCTATTCCTTTACCATGGTCGCTCGCACCTCAGAGGCCGGGACCTACCTCTTGACGAGTGACACGGGTGAAAATTATCCGGATGCGAACTGTGCGAAGTTCAGTGCGAAGACCGGCTCCTCGATGACGGTGACCTTTCTCCGTGGGAGTGCCAACGGCGGGATCGTCGGCCTCCAGATTGTCCCCATCGAGCAGCCGTCGCCTTTCGAAGAATGGGCTTCTGCGCGAGGGATGAATGTTTTGGAGGACGGAGCACCCGAGGCAGACGCGGATGGCGACGGGATGAGCAATTTGTTAGAGTTCGTCCTTCGGGCTGATCCGCAAGATATCACGAGTCGTGGCTCATTCACTCACACCACTACGGAAGCGGGTTCGGTGCTCAATTTTGTGAAGGCGAAAGAGGTTGGCGACTACGTGACAACGGTGAAGTGGTCGGACGATCTCGTTACTTGGTCCGCTGCTGGAGTCGTCATGGAAGAAAGTGATCTCAATCCCGATGAGATCGCAGTCAGCGTGACCATTCCTCTCACTTCATCGGGTGGACGCTACTTCCGAATCGAAGTTACGGGGCCATGAGAAACGGAGCGTTGATCGGAGGAGCTTTTTGGGCGCTCGCGCTTGTGAGTTCCTTTTACTGGGGGCGCTCTCAGGTAGAGAAAGCCCCGGATCGGGCGATCGTTGAGAGCAAAAAGACGGCGAATCGACCGGTGTTTGATTCATCGGGTCGAAGCCGGCAAGTGATCATATCGGATTTTGAATCTCGTCTTTCGGAGCGCGATGACATTGCCACGCATGACGAGCTGTGGCTCCTTGCGGATGAGTGGGCGGCGCAGGAACCAGAGGCTGCAGTGGCTTGGATGAATGAGTTGGAATTTGATGACCTTCGTAATCCCTACCTTTTTGCGGCGCTTTCTCAGTGGGCTTTACAGGAGCCGGAGCGTGCTCTTGCTTGGTTGAATAGGAATCGTCCGGAGCAGGAAGAGAGTGAACTTTATCTCAAGGCGGCTTTGATCCGGGGAATGGCTAAAGGCGATCCGGAAAAAGCGATCGCCTTTTTGAACGAGCAGCCCAAGAGTTTGGGTCGAGCTACGATTGATTTCGTACTAGGAACGTGGGCGCAGGGAGGAGTGTTACGGGTCCTATCGGGCATCAGTAACTTGCCGGTGGAGCGTGCGGGACTCAGGGTTCTCGCTGTTGAAAAAGCGGTGGCTCATCTCACGCCTGAGATGCTCGATGAGGCCCGTAAGTATTCCATGACGCATGGGAGCTGGGAAGAGCGCAACGCGTTCCAGAAGGCAATTGCAGATCGGTGGGCGCAGCGTGAGCCGAAAGAGGCACTGGGATGGGCAGAAAAAATTTCAAATCCTAATGTGACGGCGATCGTGGCCAAGCAGTGGGCTAGGCAGCAGCCGCTTGAGGCATCCGCTTGGCTGGCCACTCGGCGTGATGATCCGGTGTATGATCTTTCGGCTCGAGCGGTGGCATGGTCGGTGGTGGGGATTGATCCTCAACTCGCGTTTTCTCAGGTCGCGGGAATGAAATCGAAGGAGCTGCGTTTGGAAACTTTTGAGCAAATGGGTCGGTTTTGGGTGAGTGACCAACCGGTGCAAGCGCGGCAGTTTTTGGAGGGCGATAATCCACTTCCACTCGAACTCCGTGAAGCTCTTTTATTGCATTTTAAATGAAGATTTTCCGTCATCCTCTTTCTCTGGGAGCACTTGTTCTGGCAAGTTGCTGGGTGGCATATATGTTGGGGAAAGAAACGCGCTCGGAGGCCCGGGGGAAGAATCTTAGTCGAGAGATTGAAGCGGGGGAGACAAGAGTTTCGTTTGAGTTGGTTCGAAGTGACCGGGAGCGCACCCGTATTCTACAGGATGAACTCGATGGTTTGGTTACCGCGGGAGAATTTCGAGCCGCTCTCGATCGGCTTCAATTTCAGGCTGACAAGACGGAGGAGAATCGTCTGTTGAGTATTTTTTTTCAACGCTGGCTGGAAGTCTCTCCGCCGGAAGCGCTGGCCGAGGTGCGAAGAGTTGAGAGCTTGCGTCATGACATCGTGCGGACTTCGCGGGTTTTTGAGAACTGGGCGTATGAGAATCCTGATGAAGCGCGGCATCTTTTGAAGATGGTTTTCGATGGCCGTCAAAATGATCCAGCTTCCCAGCCTCCTTTTCTTGATGGGGTTGATCCACCGGAATATGTCCTTTCTCTCGTTTCGGGTTTGGCTCAAGCGGAACCGCAGTCGACGGCAGAGATGCTGACCCAGATGAAGGAGAGTCCGATTCGTTTTCACGCGCTGGATGTTCTGCTGCAGGGTTGGTTTAGTAAGGATGCGGATGCGGTTTTCCAATGGGTCGCAGGGCTTGATGATTCTTCCTTGCGAGAGCAGGTGATTGAGAAGACGGCAGCGAAGGCCGGGCAGCTTGATCGACCTCAGGAAGGAATCAAATGGGCTCAGTCACTTGAATCATCGACGGAACGGCGAGCTGCTCTCGGGGTCCTTACCCAGCAGTGGGCTTCCCGACATTCGCAGGAGGCTTTTCAATGGGTCGTGCAGCAACCGGAGGATTTAAAATTTCAGCTGATTCCTCCGGTCATTTCATCACTCACCAAGGTGAAGCCCGGAGAAGCGGCAGATTGGCTGAACCAATTTGAAGGATCATCCCAAATTGATCCGTCGGTAGCCGCTTATGCCGAGGCCTTGAGCTCGGTCAATCCTACTGCTGCGATGGACAGTGCGATGGCGATTACGGGAGAATCATTTCGCGAGAGGGTGCTGCTTAAGATTGCCAAAGGCTGGAGCCGTCGAAGTCCGGATGGATTCCGAGCTTACCTTGAAAAGCGCGAAGGGCTACCCCCAAGGGTTCATGAGCTTGCGAGGTAGGAGCGATACTAGAATTAGAATCTTCTTAGAATGGTATCTTCCTCGAATCGTGCATTTTTCTCTGGGTAATCAAGGGTGTGGTGAGAGCCACGGGATTCTTTTCTTAAGAGAGCGGAATCGATGATGAGGCTTGCGGTGGTGACGAGGTTTCGGAGCTCAAGAATGTCTGGTGTGACGGTGTGCCCCCAATAAAATTCTTTGACTTCGCGGCGAAGGTTTCTGAGGCGGTAAGAGGCACGACGGAGTCGGTTATCGGTGCGGACGATGGAGACGTAATCTTGCATGGTGCGTCGGATTTCATCCCAAGCATGGTAGATGTTGACTAGCTCATCTGGTGGCGCCGCGTTTCCACTCTCCCATTTTGGAATCTTGGGTGCATTTGGGATTTCTTTTCCGGGAGGGTAAAGGCGCATGATTTCGGCGAGTGCGCGGCGGGCCATGACGTTTCCTTCGAGGAGGGAATTTGAGGCGAGACGATTCGCGCCGTGAAGGCCAGTACAGGCGACTTCTCCGACAGCAAAGAGTCCACGCACGGAGGTTTTCCCTCCGAGATCGGTGACAACACCACCGCATTGGTAGTGCGCGGCGGGGACGACGGGGATCGGTTTCTCAAGCGCGTTGTGTCCGAAGGAGAGGAGGGTCTCGTGAATGAAGGGAAAGCGCTCAGTAAAGGAGCCTCCGAGTGGCGAGACATCGAGGAAAACGCAGGGGGCACCTGTGCGCTTGATCTCGGTATCGATGGCACGTGCGACGATGTCACGCGGGGCGAGAGAGCCACGTGGATCGTGATCATTCACGAATTGGTGGCCCTCGCCATTGATGAGGACGGCGCCTTCACCGCGGACGGCTTCGGAGACGAGGAAAGAGCGAGCCTCAGGTCCGCTAGCGGCGGGGTTGTAGAAACAGGTAGGGTGGAATTGGATAAATTCCATATTAGCGACGGAAGCTCCGGCGCGCCAAGACATCGCGAGGCCGTCGCCAGTCGCGGAATCGGGGTTGGTGGTGTAGAGATAGGTTTTTCCACAACCACCGGTGGCGAGAATGACACGGGGGGATTCGATGATTTTGACATCGCCCGTTTTCGTCTCGAGGACGTATGCACCGAGGACGCGATCATCAGTGACGGAGCCGAGGGTCCCGGTAGTGATGAGATCGATGGCGTAGTGATCTTCGAGGAGGGTGATGTTTTCGGTGCGTTGCGCGGTTTCGATGAGTGAAGTCGCGATTTCGCGCCCGGTGGTGTCTTTGGCGTGGAGAATACGGCGTTCGCAATGGCCTCCTTCTTTTCCGAGGGAGTAGCGCTTGGGATCGTCCTGATTTTGATCGAAGTCGGTGCCCCAAGCGACGAGTTCATCAATGGTCTCGGCGCCTTCTGCGACGATGACTCTGGCGGCTTCTTCGTCACAAAGGCCAGCGCCAGCATCGAGGGTGTCGGTAACGTGTTTTTCGCAATTGTCCTCCGGATCACGAAGGCCTTCAGGGAGAACTGCGGAGATTCCACCTTGCGCCCAAGCGGTGTTGGATTCTAAAAGTTTGCCTTTTGTAATGATGGTGACCGTCCCCTGTTCGGCGGCTTTGATGGCGAAGGAAAGCCCGGCAATACCGGAACCGATGACAAGGAAGTCAGACATGGAAGGAAAGTTTACAGTGGGCAGTCTTCAGCCTCAACCGCTTGAGGATGGTAGCGTAAAAAGTGGTGGATGCTCAATGGTGGAGTTTTCGAGAACTTACCAAAGGGCTCTCCTGATGATTTTGAGGATCACGATCCGCTGCGGCGGAATACGCAAAACGTGAAATTTACATGAGGAGCCTAGACTCATGATGATGGGCGATGAAGCTCTCACTTAGACACGAACTCGAGCGAGGCCTTCAGGTAATTCTAGATGGGCTATTCCCAGATGAAGGGCTGTGTGACTTTGATGCGAACTTAAGTTCACGTTTCCTTAGATCTTATTGAGAGAGCCGGTTGAGTCGCCGAAGCGCTTGGTCTTGACGCCGAACTCGTTGAGCATGCGGACGTAGAGGTTTGAGAGGGGGACTTCGCTCCGCAGATCGACGTGGCGACCGGGAGTGAAGGATCCTCCGGCATTTCCGCCGACAATGACGGGGAGGTTGTTGTGGTTGTGGCGGTTCCCATCGGAGATGCCACTGCCGTAAACGATCATGGAGTTGTGAAGAAGGGATTTTCCATCGACGTCCTCGGTCGCCTTCATTTTCTGGAAAAAGTAGGCGAGCTGGGTGAGGTAGAATTGGTCAATTTTTTGGATTTTCTCTAGGTTCTCTTTCTTCCCCTTGTGGTGGGAAAGGTTGTGGTGGCCTTCGCTGACTCCGATGTTCTTGAAGTTTCGATTCGACCCATCATGAGCCATGAGGAAGGTTGAGATGCGGGTGGAGTCGGTCTGGAAGGCGACGACCATCATGTCCATCATGAGGCGCATATGTTCTTGGTAGTCGCGCGGCTTTCCAGCGGGTGCTTCGATGCCTGGATCGGTAGGAGCACCCCATGATTCGGTCTTTTCGATTTGCTGCTCGATCTCGCGCACGCCCGTAAGGTATTCGTCGAGTTTGACTTGGTCGCTACGCCCAAGGCGACGCTGCATGGCCTTGGCGTCATCGGCGATGAAATCGAGAATAGATTTTTGAGTAGCAAGGCGGTTGCGCAGAGTCGCGGCTCGGTCTTTGGCAGAGCCGCCACCAAAGAGGCGTTCAAAGACAAGACGAGGGTTACCTTCGGGGGTCATGGGTTGCGTTTCGGAGCGCCATGAGAGGTTGAATTGATAGGCGCATGAGTAGCCAGAATCACAGTTGCCAGATTTGCGAACACCATCGCAGGTAAGCTCAAGTGAGGAGAGGCGGGTGGAATCGCGAGCGGCTTGAGCGGCGATCTGATCGACGGAAACGCCGATACGGATATCGGATCCGGAAGTTTTTTTGGCACGTGCTCCGGTGAGGAAAGTGGCGTTACTACGAGCGTGGTCGCCCGCACCATCTCGTCCGGCAGTGGCATTCTGATGGGCGAAGCCGGTGAAAATTTGGAAGTCGTCCTTGAGCCCTTCGAGAGGAGCCATACTTTTTCCGAGTTGGTATTCGTTACCAGTGCCATGAGGCCGCCAATGTTCTACGTTCACCCCATTGGGAATGTAGAGGTAGGCCATGCGGAGTGGGTTTCCAGCGGTGCTGACTCCTGGAGTAGCAGCCATGAGTGGGCTGAGAGACTCGAGAGCAGGAAGGCCAACAGCAGCACCGATTCCACGAAGAAATCCGCGACGACTGAGACTGACTTGGCTGGATGTGCGAGACATGGTTTTACACTACGCTTTTTTAGGGGAATTTCTTAGGAAAATTAGTGGAAAATGACGGGAGCTGTTTATTCGTGAAGATGAAAAAGCTCAGAGCCGTATGACCCTGAGCTTTTTTGATGTTAAGAAGTTAGATCAGTTAGAGAGGAAGAGAGCTCATCTTGGCACTGTCTGCCACGACGAACTTGGCGCGCTTAAGCACCTTTTCTACGGCTTCCTTATCATAATCATCTCCGGAGAGGAGGAGCTCGACACTACGGGAGTCCATCAATGCGAAGGTAACGCCTTCAATCTTGGTCAAAGCGACACGCGCTTTTTCGATTGTTTGCGCTCATCCGCCGCCTTTACCGCTGTAACGAAAGCCAGTGACAGGCTTATCATATTCCTGTTTGGAAAGCTTCTCAAGCTTGAGACCTTTAGGCTTAAACACCTTACGGACTTCTGCTTTCTTAAACTCATGACCCTCAGAAGCGGTCACTAAGGCGAAGGTTCCAGAGACGAGGACTTTATCCACGCCCTCCATAGCAGTCAAAGCCGCACGGGCTTTGCCAGTAGCACCTCAACCACCTCCACTAAAGGAGACGGAATAAGCCGTCATTTTTTCTGCCGCAACTGCAGTCGCGCCGTCTGCCGCAAAGGCAGGCATGCTGACTGCGCCAAGGGCACACATCATACTGAAGAGGAATTTTGCTCTCATAACAGAGAAATAGTAAGTCATTGGTTTGATTCTGCAAGCGATCAGTTGGGATTTTAGATTTCTTTCAAGGCGCAAAGAGTCAAGGTAATACTCTTTCATTGAGATGGTTGTGATGATTTCTATTATTCGCAGCTGTAGCGCTAGCTGAGGTTATTTCGAAGCGGGATCATTTTAGTCCTGCTCCTTCCACGTTGACACTATTTCCCCCAAGCATTAAAAATGACGTAATTGTGAAATCATTCCTTTTAACAGTCGTCAGTCTTATGGGCATATCTACAATGCTTTCAACAGCTAAGCTCAAGCCAGAAGAGATGCTGGACTCGTTAGAAAAATCTTTCGCTGAGTGGACGAGGAAATACGATAATTCCAAGCCTGCGGCAAAAAAAGAGCTTACGGGAAAAGACCGAGTTCCGGCGCTGAGCTATTTACGTTACCTCATCGAACTGGAAGAAATCACTCGGTATCTACGTGAGGATACCACGGTCCGCGAAGAGCAGATGAAGACTGACACGCTCAGTGATTCTGATCGTAAACGCCTTCTCACGATGCGCGAACATGCGCACATCGAGCGCCTCCTCAATATTATTGATCCGCCTCGCCGTGGGCCGTCAGTCCGTGATCAGAAAAAGCTCATCAAAGGGCACCTGAGCAAGGCGAAGAAGTTCCAGAGCAAGCTCGATAAAGCCCAGAATGATCTCGATAAGCTCCTCGAACGCGATCGACCTAACCAAGCTGCTGAGAAGAAGCTCGATGATGAAATCGATTCCGCCCAGAAGGCGCTAGAAGAGATTGAAGTCGCATTCTTTGGAGCACAATCGGATGGCTTTGAAGAAGCCTTCGCTAGCGTCAACCCCGGCCCAGCTGAGGACCTTTTGAAAAAAATGATCGAAGCGCGCGATGGGGTTCTCAAAGACCTTCGGTTTGTGGAAAATCCTGGCAAAAAAGGTGAAAGTGAAGGTGAGAGGGACGCGGTCATTGCTGGCGTCAACGTCCGCAGTGAGAACCTCGGGGTCCTTCTTGATCGTTCTGGAAGCATGAAGCCGTTTCTGGATCCCTTGCGGGAAGAGATTTCCAAAGACTTCCCACACGCCATCTTCAGCGAATGCTACGGCTGTGCGCTCAACTGGGGAATCAATCCGTTTTCGAAAGCCCAGCGTGATCAGGTCATGCTCTTCATGGAAGATCTTGTCATCGTTCAAAAAGCGGACGCGATTTACTGGTTCTCTGATCTCAATGATGCCATCACCGAGTCCGGTCTCCTACGTCTCGCCAATCTTCGTAAACAAGCGGGGTTTTCGATGTATGTCCTTTCGGTAAAAAACAAGCCTTCAAAAGACCTCATGGAGCAGATCGATTCCTTTTCCAAGCATAAGGGGAAGTAGGGGGGGGACTTCAGCTCTGAGTTGGTAGTCCGCTGATCCCTTTCTGCTCACGCCAAGATCTCCTCGATCACTTTCCCGTGGACATCGGTGAGCCGGAAGTCTCTCCCAGAGTAGCGGTAGGTGAGTTCCTCGTGGTCGAAGCCCAAGAGGTGCAGCATGGTGGCGTGGAGGTCGTGGACGTGGACTTTGTCCTCAACGGCTTGGAAGCCGAAGTCGTCAGTTGCGCCGTGGACTTGGCCACCTTTCACTCCTCCGCCCGCCATCCAGACGGTGAAGCCGTAGTGGTTGTGGTCGCGTCCGTTGATCTTTCCGGCGTTTGAGCCGGGCTTAGGCATCTCGACAACGGGGGTGCGGCCGAACTCGCCTCCCCAGAGGACGAGGGTTTCATCGAGCATGCCGCGCATCTTTAAGTCAGTGATCAACGCGGCAATGGCCTGATCACATTCGCCTGCAAGTCGTTGGTGATTTTTTTCCAGATCATCGTGGTTATCCCACGGCTGACCGGATCCATGCCAGACTTGCACAAAGCGTACTCCGCGCTCGACCAGACGACGAGTGATGAGCATTTGCCGCCCTTGCAAGGTCTCGCCGTAGAGGTCGCGGATGTATTGTGGCTCCCTAGAAATGTCGAAGGCATCGGTCGCTTCCAGCTGCATACGGTAGGCGAGCTCAAAGCTTTCGATGCGGGCTTCGAGATCAGAATCACGGCCTCGCTCTTCGGCGTGCTTTTCATTCAAGTTGCGCAAAAAATCGAGTTGCTTCCGCTGTTGCTGACGTGGGAGATGCTTCGGAACGATGTGCTCGATGAGCTTTTCTGGTTCGGTGAATTTTGTATTCACGTAGTTTCCCTGATAAGCGGCGGGGAGGAAGCCGGACTGCCAGTTTTGCGTTCGAGAAACGGGATAACCGCCGGGACACATCGAGATGAAGCCGGGCAGGTTTTGGTTCTCGGTTCCCATGCCGTACGTGACCCATGAACCAACGCTCGGTCTTGAGAGCCGCGAGTCACCGCAGTTCATGAGAAGAAGTGAGGGTTCGTGATTGGGCACTTCCGCATGCATCGAGCGGATGACGCAGAGGTCATCTGCATGGGCGCCGACGCGTGGGAAAAGATCGGAGACTTCAAGCCCGCTTTCACCGTGTTTTTTAAATTCGAAAGGCGACTTCAAGGCCACTCCAGTGGGACGCTCGGTCTTGAGTTCGAGCGGGATTTTTTTACCGTCGTATTTCGTGAGCTCAGGCTTGGGGTCGAAGGTGTCAACCTGCGAAGGCCCACCGTTCATGAAAAGATGAATCACCGCTTTGGCCTTGCCCGGAGTCTGCGGAGCTTTGGGTGAGAGTGGGCTGGATGAACCTGCGGAGAGCAGTGAAGGCATTCCTCCCAAAGCAAGCGAGGCCATACCCATCCCAGAGCGGGTGAGGAAGTCACGTCGCGTGCTGGCGAAACCGCCATGGCCAAATTCGTGGTGGTTCATGCTTAGTCGAGGTAGAAAAATTCGTTGCTCAGGAGGAGCGCTTGCGCGAGTTGCGCGCGGGGTGGCAGACTGGGGCCAGTGAAGTCAGTGACCGCGTTTGCAATTTCGCGTTCGCCATCGAAGAACTTTGGATCCCAGTGAAAGCTATCGGAATCCTGATTGCCCATGCTATCGACCACACACCAAAGTTTCTCTCCTTTTTTAATGGAAATATTGTGATACCTCGTGCGTTTTTTTGAGGTTGGGGCGACTGACCATTCGGCAAGAATTTCGCCGTTGGAGCGCATTAATTTTCCGGTGATGCCATTTCCGTGTTCGGAAGGCCGATTGAGGGTCCCGTCGAAACGAACGGTGAGATTTTCGGGCGCGGTCCAGCTAGTGACGACCGCTTTGTCCGCTTCGGGGTGTCCTCCATCCCTGTTCCAATGGAGCCAGCCTAGCTTAGCATCAGGTAAGACCTTGCTTCCGCTCCAGCGACCTTGTCCAGCAAAGGGAAAGTGATGGAATTTTCCGCCAAGGAGGTAGCCATATTCCCATGCTCCGGCGGAGTGATGTTCTTTCCTTTGCGAGAGCCAAGCGCGCGTGGCGATGAGTTCGGATTCGGCAGGGGGACGTTGCAGAACTGCTTCATAGATGGCGGGGATTGTTTTGGCGTGTTTCGCCACTGCGCGGGCTTCTTGGTGGAGAAAGGGGCTGTTCATGAGGTAAAGCGCCTGCATGGGAGTGATTGTTTCCGTGCGTTTCATCGAGGCTTCTTCGGATCCGGGGAAGTCAAATGCCCTCATGAGGCTTGGGAGATAACCACGGCGGATTTTTCCATAAAGAGTACGACGCGGCGGGTAAGGAGGATTGTCGATCTCGATCGGGAGGCCGCCCATCTTACGATCCAATCTGCGACTCACTTGCAGTGCGGTGTCACGCCAGGATTCGAGGTCTTTACGCTTCCGGTTGGCCCGAGCGAGGTAACGGTTCTCAGGGTCGATTTCAAAATGCCGAGTCGGAGCTTGGCTGGACCGTTGCCAAGTGTCGGACGTCATGATGTGTGTGATGAGGGCTTTGCTGGACCAGTCATTTTCGATCAGGAAAACGGCGAGGTAATCGAGCAGCGGAAGTTGCAGTGGCTTTGCGCATTCGACACCGAAATCTCCCGGGGAATCAACCAAAGGCGACCCGGTGAGGTGCATCCAGACGCGGTTCGCCCAAACGCGTGCGGTGAGAGGATTTCGATGATCAGTGAGGCGATGAGCGAGTTCAAGACGTCCACTTTTGTGAGTGAAGACTTCGCCTTCTTTACGGAAAATTTTGAGAAAACGACGCGGCACTTCTTCGCCTCTGGCATTGGGATTACCTCGATCAAAGATGAAGCCTTTACGGGGATTACCTTCGATCAAGGACATCGCGCGCGCCGGAGCGAAGGGCGAGGTGGCTTCCAGCGTGGCGACGTTTCCGATAAGAACGTGAAACTGTTCACGCCCTTTCTGATCGAGCTTGCGGTTTGCTTTCCCAATGTCGAAGTCAAAGACGTCTTCCGGAATCTCGTATTCGGGAACCAGTCCTTTCACGTGCTGGTGAACTTTCTGAGCAAGCTCGCGACGCTTTTTTTTGAAATCGCGATAGCCCAGTGAGTCCTCAGGTTCTGAGATAATCGGAAGTTTTTTAGGCACCCGAGAACTTGCGAAGACAGCATGGAGGCTGTAGTAATCCGCCGTTGGGATGGGGTCGCTTTTATGATCATGGCAGCGCGCACATGCCACGGTCAATCCCATGAACCCGCGCATGGTGACATCGATTTGATCACCGATGACGAGGTGATGTTGTCCGCCTTGATAAGCGCGGCCAATGTTTAGAAATCCCAGAGCTGCAAGATCGCTCTTGGGCACGTCCATTAGATCGGCGGCGATTTGAAGGTGGGCGAATTGATCGAAGGGAAGGTCTCGGTTGAAGGCTCCAACTACCCAATCGCGGTAGGTGTAGGCGTACGGATAGTTTTCGTTTCGAATGATCGCCGCGCTCTTGGTATCGGCGTAGCGTGCCACGTCGAGCCAGTGCCGCGCCCAACGCTCGCCGAAAGCAGGATCAGCGAGAGCTTCTTCGGTGACGGCTTTCATCCATTCTGATCCGGAGCGCGAGTCGCCGAGAAACTTCTGACGTTGAGCTTCGGTGGGAAGAAGCCCGGTGAGGACGTGGAAGACGCGACGGAGAAGAACCTCTTTTGAAGCAGGTGGGACAGGTTCTAACTCTGAAGAAAAAATCGCGTCATCAATCGATCTTACTTCCGTTTTCACCGGCATTTGAAAAGCCCAATGTGGTTCAGGCCCAGCTTTTTTGGGCTTCGGAGCATCCGGAAATGCCACCGCGAAAACCGTGGTGGTCAAACTGAGAGAAAGAACCCGGAGCACCAGAGAAATACCTAGAGATTCGAGAGATTCTTTCGAGAGATTAAGGCGGATTTTGGAAAACGGCGAACCCTGATCAGCATATCCATTACCATGGAATTGATCTTCTACCTTTGTCTTCTCCCGCACCTAAGGACCTCACCAAATGAGTGAGGTGGGCTCTTAATCCATCCCGAGATGGCAAAGACCATTCAAGTCACCACTCCCGCTGAAAATATTCAGCGCAAGGTGATGCTCTTTAAGAAGATCGATGAGCATAAAATGGCGGCCGGTTATGGGAAACCAGTCACCAAGGCTTCATAGCCTATGATTGTATTCCTAGTCGACCAAGCTTTCAACCAACTCAACTTCAACCTTTTGATCACCGACGGCGAGGGTGAATTTCCCTGGTTCGCTAACCCATTGTTGAGCTTCGTTGACGAACTCAAAGGCACGGGGGGCGAGAGTGAAGGTGACGGTCTTGGACTCGCCGGGCTTGAGGGAGATTTTGTCAAAGCCTTGGAGTGATTTTACTTGTGGTGAGATGGTGGCGAAGTGGTCGCTGAGGTAGAGTTGGACCACTTTTTGGCCTTCGCGCTCGCCGGTGTTTTTTACGCTGACGGTGGCGGTGAGGGAGTCGGTTTTCAGGAAGGTAGCCTTGTCGACTTTGAGATCGCTGAAGGCGAAGGTGGTGTAGCTGAGGCCGTGTCCAAATTCAAACTGTGGGGTATAGTTTGGTGCGTCATCGGGGAGGCTTTGGGTGTGCTTTCGGTTGTAGGGTTGGAGGCCGTGGACAGCGTGTGGGTAGTTGTAGGGGAGACAGCCGCTTGGGTTTTCTTTTCCGTAAACGAGGTCGACAAGGGCACGTGCGCCTTCGTTCCCAGGGAGGTAGGCGTGGAAGATGGCTTTCATCTTCGGGACGATGTGGCTGATGGTGCGTGGTCGACCTTCGAGAAGGACGAGAATGACAGGTTTACCGGTAGCTGCGAGTTGAGTGGCGAGGTCGAGCTGTGGCCATGGGAGGCGAAGGTCATCGATGTCTCCTGGAGTCTCGGTGTAGTTCGGCTCGCCGAGGCAGAGGATGATGTGATCGACATCTTTGGACGCATCGAGAGCCGCCGAAAGATCAGCCGGTTTTTCAAATTCGCTTCCTGGAATGTAGGTGACGTTTTCTTCCCCAAGTTCGGCTTGGAAGGCTTCCAGAACCGTGAGTTTTTCTTCTGCCCATTGATCGCTTTTATCGCCTTGCCAAGTGTAGGACCAGCCGCCGTTTAGGACGTTCATGGAATTGGCGGTGGGGCCGGTGATGAGAACCTTGCCGCCTTTTTTGAGGGGAAGGATGTCGTCGTTTTTCAAGAGCGTGATGGACTCGACTGCTGACTGGTAGGCGAGTTGGGTAGCTACCTCGGAGGCGAAGGCGGGATAGTCCTTGGGATCGGCAGCGAGGGAGCGATCAAAGAGACCAAGCTCATATTTGAGAGTGAGAATTTTGAGAACGGAGTGATCGAGGCGCTCTTCGGTGATGGTGCCTTCTTTGACGAGACCGACGAGTTCATCATAAAAACTGTAGTCGTTTGGCACCATGGACATGTCGATTCCAGCCTCAATGGCCATGTGGACGGCGTCTTTCATGGTGGCGGCAACCTTGTGACGAGTGTGAAGATAAATGATGTCTTCCCAATCGGTGAGGATGATGCCCTTGAAGCCCATTTCTTTTTGAAGAATATCAGTGAGGAGTTTCTTGCTGGCATGAACGGGAGTTCCGTTGATCTCACCTGAGTTGATCATGATGGTGCGCGCTCCGGCATCAATGGCAGCTTGGAAAATGGGGAGGTCATACTGGCGTAGGACGCGGTCAGGAATGATCGAGGGCGTGCGATCGCGACCTGTGGTAGGACTGCCGTATCCAACAAAGTGTTTTATACAAGCTGCGACGTTTCCTTTGGCGGTGAGGTCATCTCCTTGGAAGCCTCTCACCATTGCTTCGCCCATGCGGGAAGAGAGGTAGGTGTCTTGGCCGAAGGTTTCCCAAATGCGGGGCCAGAGTGGGTTGCGGGTGAGGTCGAGATCAGGGGAGAAAACCCAAGGAATCGATGAAGCGCGGGTCTCGTAAGCGGAGATGCGAGTGCCTCCTTCGACGAGTTCAGGATTCCAAGTGGCTGCGAGGCCGATTTGCTGAGGGAAAAGAGTGGCACCGTCAGTGTAGCTTGCACCATGAATGGAATCGATTCCGTAGATGATGGGGATTTTTTTATCGGTTTCTGTGGTCGCTGCTTCGATCTCTTCCATCACTTCAGCCCAGCGAGGGGGAGCTGGTGCGCCAGGATTCGGGACGTTTAAAATGGACCCGATGTGATGAGCTGAGATGGCGTTTTTGAGCTTGGCGGGATCTAACTGGCCTTTTTCACCTTCGAGAGCGGTGATGGTGATTTGTGTCATTTGGCCGACTTTTTCTTCAACAGAAAGGGTATCGAGGAGCTTTTGTGCTTTATGAGCGGGAGTTTCTGCGAGCGAAAGTCCAGTGAGTGAAAGGAATAAAGAAAAAGCAGCGCGTTGCATAATTTTGCATATGATTCATGTGTGGCAAGATCTTGCAAGCGGAGAATTCGAACGGGCAATGCGGACTGTTGAAATGATTCTCGTCAGAGGCTTGATGGAATCGATGTCAGGTTAACGCTTTGAACTGGTTTACGCTTTGAACGACAACCATGAACAGAGATGAGCATTCCCTCTAAAGCTGTGCTGAGATCATTTTTTGATGGTTGGGTTTGTCTCGTGTTTGGCGGTTGTATTTTTTTGACCACCCCGTCGTCGTCACCCGTTTTTGGGGATGCACTTGCTGGAGAATTTCGTCCGTTAGGCGGTGGAAACTGGATGATGATCTCCAAGTCTTCATTCCGTCTCACTCGGGAAGAGGGGGATGCACGGTAAATGTGGATGCGGAGATTCCTGAGGTGTTGGATTTTGGGACCGTGACTCTGAGAATGCACTTCGTATAAAGATGGGTGAAACACGTGAAGTGGCAATATGAGCGGAGTGAAGACTTCATTTAAGAATCGGATTTAAAAAAATCAGTGTCTTTTTTGGATTAATCGAGCTTAGCTCCGCAAGTAACTACGATGAGACGCACTGCTGAAGAAATTGATCAAGAACGTGAAGAAGCATGGGTCGGCGATGCGATTCTCGCATTATACGTCCGCGAATGGCTTCTTCGTGAAAAAGGAAAGATCGATGGGGAGGCATTTATCCGATTTACCTCTAATGATTTTCTGCGGATCGTGGGAAATCCGACTTCGGTAGAAGCGGAAATTGGTCGAGTTTATCAAAAGGACGGTGTGCAAGCTGGCTTTGCTTGGATTGAAGAGAAGCTGCTTCCTCATTTTATCCAGCGTGAAAAAGTTCGCGCGCGTCAGAACGCACGGCGCTAGACGAGAAAACGGCCAACCCGTAGATCGGCCGTTTTAAATCTACTAAGGTTGGTTTGGTTTATTTGCTTACTCGAAGAGAGCAGCCAGTTGAGTGGGCTCCATCTGGCCGAGCATGAAGAAGGCGTATTCTTGGTCAGTCCACTGAGTGGCAGCCCATCCTTTGCTCTCGCAGCCAGCGCAATGCCCGACTGCTTCAGCTAAAGCGGGAAGAGTGGCATCTTTGACATCCTCTTTTCTCATCATCACAAGGTGGACGATAGTGTCCTCCGAGTGGCGAAAGCAGATGAGTGATGCTTTGCTGTTGCCATTTCCAAGTTCTAGATACTTACAACCAACTCCATCAAGTTGCGCAAGCCCTTCAGGAAGTGCTTCTGGTGAAGGAAGCTCCTCGCTCTTGAGCCAGTTAAAAAGACGGCCTTGATTTTTATCGGTAAGGTCCAGTGAAAAGAGAGGGTTCTGAATCATGGCGATCGCAGATTGGTGAAGCTCTTCTGGAGATTCCCCGGCAATCTGATTCGGCCCGGCAAACTTGAAAAGCCCCACTACGGAGATCGTGAGAACGGCAGCAGCAACAGCCACTCTTGTCGTCCATTTTTTCCATGTGAACACCTGTGGGCGGAGGACTTTTTGCTCAACTTCCATGGCATTGAGAATCTGATCACGAAGGCCAGCAGGCGGGGTGATCGAGGCCAGTGCAGTCACGAAAACTGAATCGGATTTTGTGATTTCTATTCCTTGCTCTCCAAACATCTCGAAGATGGCGGCTCTGAGATCATTGGGGATTGAAACATCGTTCAGTGCGGATGCAAATGCGGCATCGCGAGCACGTTCCTGAGTAAGCCATTCGCCGAGGGCGCGGTCCTCAGCGGCGAGCGCGAGTGCTTCCGTAAAGTCAGGACCCTTGGCGTCCGCACCGTCTGGGCGAAAGCTTTGAAGTATGAATTTAGCCTGTTCTTTATTCATTGGTTTGTTTGAAGGCTTCAGGTTGAAAATCGACAATTTTTTTGGGAGCGCTTGCGGGCTCAGAAGACATTTTTTTGCGGAGCTGTTCTTTACCGCGAGAGATGCGAGACATTACGGTGCCGATGGGCATATCGAGAATGTCGGCGATTTCTTTATAGCTGTGCTGCTGGAGGTAAAAGAGAGTGAGAGGAGCGCGGAAGGTCTCATCGAGCTGACTAAGAAGAGCGAGCGCACGCTGCCCGTCTATCCGGCGATCAGCTTGATCTTCAGTGCCGGGAAGTTGGTGCTCAACCTCGCTAATCTCAGATTTTGGGTGGCGTTGTGAATGACGGGCTTGCCCGAGATGTTCACGATATAAGGTCGTGAAAAGCCAAGTTTTAGCCTTGCTCCGCTCCCTGAGTTGATGCCCCTTCTGAGCCCAGATGCAGAAAGTCTGCTGCACGAGGTCTGCAGCACGATCAGGATCCTTCGCAAGCGAGAAGCCAAACCGGTAAAGGGGCTGGTAGTGAGTGTCCACAAGTTGTTGGAATTCGTCCATTTGGTTGACTGGGGGTTACTTAATGAGAACCAGCTTGCCGGATTCTATTCCCAAAAACCCGCTCTTTTCTCAGGCTCTCGAAATTTCACCTCTTAAACCCCTGTATTATACAAAATCGCCATGCGTTTCTATCTGCTTCTAATTTTCATCCTCCCGCTCTCTGCTCAATTGAAGCTGGAGCGAAAGGAGACCTCTATGCGCGTTCTCGATGGCGCGAGGTTCATCACCGAGTTCCGTACTGATCGCCAGGTTCCATGCCTTTATCCCCTCATCGGTCCAAGTGGTAGTTCTGTCACGAGACACTATCCTTTTAAAGAGGGCATCAGCGGTGAGGCGACTGATCACCCGCATCATATTTCGGCTTGGTTCACGCACGGGGCCGTCAATGGCCACGACTTTTGGCATCGTGTGAAAGGCGCGCCGCCTTCGAACATCGTCCTGAAATCCTTTGCTAAAGTTACGGCAGATTCCTTCACCGCGCATCTCGCTTGGGAGCACGACGGGGAAGCTCTTCTCAACGAGTCTCGCACTTACAAATTCGCTCTGAGTCAAAAAGAACTCACTATTGATTTCTCCTCGACCCTCACGGCCGTGGCCGATGTCACCTTCGGCGATACTAAGGAGGGTTCGATGGCCATCCGGCTTACGCCAACGCTGCGTTTAAAAGGTAAAGCGGCCAAAGGTTCGATCCAGAATTCCGAAGGTCATAAAAATGGTGATGCTTGGGGAAAGCGCGCGGCATGGGTCGCTTATTATGGGCCTGATGCCGAAGGAAATGCCACCGTTGTCACCCTCATGGACCATCCTAAGAATCTCCGTCACCCAACTTGGTGGCATGCGCGGGACTACGGACTTCTCGCCGCCAATCCCTTCGGGCAGCACGATTTTGAAGGGAAGAAAAAGCAACCTCACCTTGGCGACTACACTCTCAAAAAAGACGCTTCCCTCACTCAGCGTTATCGCCTCATGATTCACCACGGCACGTTTGATGCCGAGCAACTCTCCAAAAACTTCACCAGCTTCTCAAAAGAATGAAACGCCGCCACCTTCTTCGCTCCTCGCTTTATGCAGGAACCTTCAGTCTCCTTGCTCCACATGCCAGAGCCGCCGGATCGAACGGTCAACTTCGCGTCGTCATTGTTGGTATCAAGGGACGTGGGGGTAGTCACATTAGTGCGGTCGTTTCGCATAAAAATGCCCGCCTCGTCGGTCTTTGTGATATCGATACCGATCAGCTTGATCGTCGTAAAAAAGAACTCTCAAAGCGTCACAAGCTGAATAATCTGAAGATCTATACCGACTACCGGAAAGTTTGTGAAGATCCCGAGGTTGATGCCATTTGCGTTGCCACCTGTAACCACACGCACGCCCTCATCGCTCTCACCGCTGCCGCTGCCGGGAAGCACGTTTATCTCGAAAAACCAGTGTCACATAACGTTTGGGAGGGTGAAAAACTCGCCGCTGGACAGGATGACTACGGTGTCGTAATCGCTCATGGTTTCCAGCGTCGTTGTGAGCAGGCTTGGCATGATGTTTTTTCTTGGGTTGGCGAGGGCCACATCGGGAAGCTCACTTTGGCTCGAGGTTTTTGCTATAAGCCACGGCGCTCTATCGGTAAGGTCACAGCTCCAGTCGCCCCGCCAAAATCGGTCGATTACGATCTTTGGTCTGGCCCTCGAAAAGTCCTCCCGATTCGCCGCAAACAGTTTCATTATGATTGGCATTGGCAGTCACCGTACGGGAATGGTGACTTGGGAAACCAAGGACCGCATCAGCTTGATGTTTGCCGCTGGGCTCAAGGAGATCCGATGGCGCACCCTGAGGTAATCCTCACTGCAGGTGGTCGGCTCGGTTACGATGACGATGGCGACACAGCAAATACGCAAGCAGTCTTTGCTTACACAGAAGGCATCGCTCCAATTCTTTTCGAAGTGCGCGGACTCCCGAAAAAAAACCTCAATTGGAAAAGCGGCATGCCGGATTACGAAGGCGTCACCATTGGAAACGTCCTCGAATACGAAGGTGGAAAAATCATCGGTGGCCACTCTGGAAAGTGCCAAGTCTTTGATTCTTTTGGAAAACAGATCAAACAATTCAAAGGAGATGGAAATGCGATTCATCAGTTCATCGATGATGCTCTCTCCAACAAACAAGAGATCATTCGCGGGGCGAGAAACGGCCATTACTCTTCGGCGATCGCTCACCTTGGCACTCATGCCCTCACCCTAGGAAAAGAGATGTCACAAGAAGAACTGATCGCGAGCGCTGCACGAGTTCCAGTGGCTCAAGATGCGGTAAAACGGATGAGCGAGCATCTCACTGCAAACGGTCTCTCTGATGCGAAACCAAAGGCCGGAATCGTCCTCACGACCGATGGCGCAAAAGTCACTGGAGAACACGCTGAAGCGGTCAACAAGCTCGACCGTGAGCACTACCGAGAAGGCTTCACCCTCCCAAATGCTTAGAAGGAGATATGAGATTGAGCAGCGCTTCGGCCCTTGCTCTTTTCAAAAATACCGCCGCCGGGACTCGAACCCGGACGATCTAGGATCAGCGGATTTTAAATCCGCCGCGTCTACCAATTCCGCCACAGCGGCTTTTTGAAAAGGGAAAACCCGTAAATCAACGCTTCTCGATGCTGTCGATAGCTCGTTGGACAGAAATGTCAAATCCATCGTTTGTGCCACGGAGAGACTTTTTCAATATAGGAACACTTTTCTCTGTGCCAATGCGCTTTAGGAGAACGACGGCATTATTTTTTAATTGAGCTGGTGAGCTCTGAAGGTGGTAAAGCAGGCGGTCTTCTCCGGCAGCTCCAAGCTTCACATACTGCTCAGACCATCGATTAGGATTTTTTGCCCACATTTGATCAACAATCCTGAGAGATTGATCGCTTTTGTTCTCGATGAGAAAGTTCACCAGTGAACGGGGGACAGATTTGCCACTCTCGAGCTGCGTGATCGCAGAGTTTGTCAGGTTTTTAACAATGGCGGGGTCATCTTTACCCCATTTGATCAGAGCTTTTCCTGCTTCTTCGATCAGCTTTTCATCTTGCTCAGTCGCGATGAGTGTGGCCAAACGAGAGGCGATTTTTGGTTTGTAGCGCATTTTCACTCCGTCGGGAATTTTAGCAAGTCGATGAACCGCGGAGGTGACTCGATCAAGATCTGGGTGATCCATTTCGTTCAGATTTGAGATGCAGAAAAGTTCGTGATCATTCTCTGTGAGCTTTCGCATTTCTTCAGGAGAAGGAGCGGAGAAGATAGACTTGTTTACAGAGAGGTCAATAACACGACGGTTAGGGAGGGTGGCAACAGCTCCAAGTTGTTCAGCCGCTTCTGCGACGAGATCAAAATTGATCCGAATTCCAGCGATGACGATGAGACTATCCTTACCATCATTTCTTTTATAACGATAAATGGGAATATCAGAATCAAGCGAGAGGCGGCGCTTGAGGTAGCTTTCGATGGGGAAGTAAGAGCTGTCAGTGACTGGGTGAGCGTAGATCGCAACGACGCGCTGGCGGCCATCAAGCCCTTGATCTTCATCCGTATTTCTTCGAATGAATTCGATGACTTTAGAGTGCCCAATTTTGGAAAGATATTCGGCTTCTTCTGATTGTTCATCGGAAGAAATCTGGGTGGTGGACTCCGAAGTGGATTTTTCATTCGCTTGTAATCCATCCCGTGTCCCCGTGGGAGTGAGGTGGACGGGAAGAATTAAAATAAGTCCAATGATGCCTAGAGAAAGAACGACCGATAATAGAATTCCTCGGCCCCGCCAATTTTTGGCTCCGTAGATAATGAGAGTTGAGCCGATCAGAGTGATGAACCCTCCGAGGGTTAAGCGGCGGAAGAGATCGACATCGGTTAAAGCTTGTCCTTCACCGCTTATCAGGGGGAATAAGATGGTAAAGCCAATGATCAAAGAAAGACCGGTGAAAACAGCGAATGATTGGCCGGGGCTTGCGCTTTGAACTGCATCAGCTGATACCTGCTCGGTATAACTCGCCGTTTGGAATGTCACCGGGACATTTTCACGCACATGAGAGCTGCCAAAACGGTCTAGCCCAGCGTTGGTTTGCTCACCTGGATAGAATTTTTTTCGATTTTCAATGATGTGTGTGGAGCTCACGGAAAAACGGTGATCACAGGCTCCGCATTCAACGGTTTTACCAGTTAGGTCACCCTGGGCTTGGAATTTACGGCGGCAAGCCGGGCATTGGATCTGTTGGCTCATGGGGGGGCGAAGAATGGAAGGGGGGCACAGTTTAGTGTCTTATGTCACTCAACCGTTCAAATAGATTAGTGGATTCTAACTTGGAAGCTCTAGCAGTGCAATCTCTGCCATGATCCGATCAGCAATCTTTTGGTAGCCGTTACGTCCTTTGGCGGAGAGTTCTTCTTGGGTGAATTGAATGGGATCACCTACGACAAGAGTGATACGCGCTAGACGAATTCGGCCACTTCCTCGTGGGAGGCAATCTCGGGCACCGAAGATGCGGATCGGCTGCACGACTGCCTTACTTTTAGCTACAATAAGTCCGGTGCCGGCTTGGGCCGGTTGGAGTTTGCCATCAAGAGTGCGTGCTCCTTCGGGAAAAATTACAACACGTGCCTCATCGCGGAGAATTTTGATGATCTGCTTGAGGCTGCTCATATCGGGACGCTCCTGGTCTATGGGGACAGCATTCCACTGGGTGTAGAGCCATTTAAAAAAACCTTTGAAAAGGGTTTTGCGAGCAAGGTAGTTAATCTCTGAATCATAAGCAATTCCGAGGAGAGGGGGATCAAGGAAGCTCTCGTGGTTCGCTGCGACTACCACGCCACCCTTTTGAACAAGTTTTTCTTTTCCAATCACACGGTAGCCAAAAAGAGCGGTGGTGGCGGAGCGGAAGATAATGATGCCTAGCCAATAGATGGTTCTCATAAATGATTAGGGCCAAATGCTATCAAGCAAGGCAAAGCGAACAATCGTAAAAACGATAGCATCCAAGCTTATTGATGCCGAATCTATGGCAGGCTGATGCCGAATCTATGGCAGGCATTCTTCGCTAGGGTTCGGCTTGTCAGCCGAAGCCTTAGCGGAGAATGGTGGAGGCGAGGGGAGTTGAACCCCTGTCCTGGAAACTTTTCACGAAAGCTTCTACATGTTTAGCTAGACGTTTGCTGCTTTAAGAAGTGAGAGCCTCATCTAGCCCGTCCTCTCTTCCGATGATCCTGTGGATTCTCGCCGCTTCGCCCGGATCCCCGGCTTGGCTAGCCAGCCTGTTAAGTAGTCGGCGGCCCAGCTAACAGACATTACTGGGGGGCCGTTGCTGTCAATTAAGCAGCAAGTGCGAGCTCGTTAGAGTCTGCAATTATTGTTGTGAACGGCTTTTTAAAGAGGCCAACCGATCAACCTCTACATGCAGCCAGCGTTGCCGGAATCCAGTCGAAACCAAAACGCCCCCACGTGCAGACTCAACATGCTCCTACTTTCCCACAGAAGCAATGGGAATTTTATCATGGTTTGATCGCGCGTTTATTCATCGAAGCATAAAAAGCCGAAGCAATTGTCACTATGGGCGGATGGAGGCGAACTTTCATGATCTTGCCAAGGGTCGCTCATATGTTGTCGTCTAAAGGTGGAGGGAGTGACACAGTCTGTATCTGGGCAGCGCTCTTCAGGGGCTTTTATTTATTTTTCTTGGGCACTTGTTAAGCTGGTCAAATTCGTCACGCTCAGTGGCGACAATGATGAGGTTTCCTTTTCAAAATACCTACGCTCGTCTTTCCCATGAATTTCACCAGCCGGCGTCTCCAGAAGTGGTCACCAATCCCGAGCTGATCATTTATAACGAGAAATTAGGGCATGAATTAGGGATTGAGCTGACGAGTGAGAACGCTCGAGAAATCTTTTCAGGAAATCAGCTTCCAGAAGGTGCCGAGCCGCTTGCGATGGCGTATTCGGGGCATCAATTTGGACAATTTAATCCACAGCTCGGTGATGGCCGCGCGATCCTTCTCGGTGAGCTTTCCGGAAAAGATGTTCAGCTTAAAGGGGCAGGAAGGACTCCCTTTTCCCGGCGCGGTGACGGCCGTTCCGCCCTAGGGCCGGTGCTACGGGAGTATCTTGTTTCAGAAGCGATGCATCAATTTGGGATTCCTACAACACGAGCTCTTGCAGCCGTGACCACAGGGGAGAAAGTTTTACGTGAGGAGGCAGAGCCGGGTGGGGTTTTTACACGCGTAGCGCAGAGCCATCTTCGGATTGGAACGGTTCAGTATTTTGCGGCTCGTAAAGATCACGAAAGCCTAAGGCAGTTGGTTTTTTATGCCAATACGCGGCACTTCCCAGAGGCTATTGATGCGCTCGATCTTTTGGAGAATGTGATGAAGCGGCAGGCCTCTCTCATCGCCAAGTGGATGAGTGTCGGCTTTATCCACGGAGTGATGAATACCGACAATATGACGCTGTCGGGTGAGACCATCGATTACGGTCCGTGTGCCTTCATGGATCACTATGATCCGCAGAAAAAATTTAGCTTTATCGACCAAGGTGGTCGCTACGCTTATGGAAATCAGCCGGGTATTGCGCAGTGGAATCTCGCAAGATTGGCGGAGGCACTGTGTCCGCTCATTGATGATGATGGCGGGAAAGCGGTCGCAGCAGCAACTGAAGTGCTTCAAAAGTTCCCACAATTTTTTGAGGAGGCGCAGAGTAAAGTCTTCTTTCGGAAATTCGGGCTTACTCACGGTGATTGGTCTTTGGTTCAAGGTCTTCACGACCTGATGGAGCAAGATCGTGCGGATTTCACGCTCGTCTATCGCCATCTCACAAAGGGGGAGGAATCTTTCGTGGCGCAATTTAAGAACGAAGTAGCTGCGCGCATTTGGTGGCAACACTGGCAAGATCAGTCACCTAGCCTTGCCTTGGCTCGCCGAACAAATCCAATTTTCATTCCGCGAAATCACCGTATTGCAGAAGTGATTGATGCTGCGTATCGCGGTGATTTTACGCCTTTTCATCAGCTCCATCAGATTCTTACAAACCCATTCGATGAGCAGCCGGAGCATGTGGAATACGAGCAAGCACCAGAGCCAGATGAAGTGGTGCCGCATACCTTTTGTGGAACGTGATGAAGCGTATCACGGTGTTGGAGATGGCGGATCAATATGAGTTTATGGAAGAACGGGCGGTCAAAATTTTTGACGTGGAAGGCGACGATCTCTCTCCTGATTCTCTCGTTGTTTTCTGAAGTTTACCTCCTATGTTTACACCTGTGAAATTACTTCATCTCCTGATCACCTCAGCTTGCCTTTTGGCGCCGCTTGCTGCGCAGCAGGTTGAGAAAAAAGCAGAGAACAAGGTCGATATAGCTGTCGAGGTTCAGAAGCCTACGCTCACCTTCTACTACTTCGACGGATGACCGATGTGTGCCAAGATCAAGGTCATCGTGAATGATCTTAAAAAGACACAGGGGACAGACATCACTTTTGCAAATATTCTCACTAGCGACTCAAAGGGCGCGAAGGATATTAAGAAGTCAAAACTCAAGGGCCATGGAATTGTGGCTCGCGATCGGAAGGGGAAACTCATTCAGATTGTGAACGGTCATAGCTATGGGAAGAAAGAGGTTGATGCTGTTGTGGCTCAGCTTCTTCTCAAGAAAAAGTAGGAGACCCGACCTTTGAGAGACACAAAAAAAGAGCACGCTGAGATGGCGCGCTCTTTTTCGTGGAAATGATCTGTTTATCGAACCACGGACAAATCCCCCTGAATCGCGCGGCGGTGGTAGAGGAACTCAAAGAGGTTACCCTCGTGAGGTTGCTCCCATTGGACGCGATTGGTGGGGAACGGGCCGATGTTGAGGCGCTCGATGTCTGAGCTGAGCATGAGATCTTGAATCCAATCTTGATCTTCAGTGAAGGCGCTGACGACAAGAGTCTCACCGATGTTGGCAAGCATCTCGGCCTGCGGCATTTCGACGATGCTAGCGTATGGGAACATGAATTCGGTATTTGCAAGTGGGTGCTCCTTGTCAGCGCATGAGATGAGAGTGGGGCAGAGGTAGGTTTGCTCAAAGGCTTCCACTTTCCGATTGCCGGGTCGAAAACGGGCTGTGAGATCTTCGGCTCCGGGTTCTTTGAGGTGACCCTCGATCATGCCATCGATCCCTTCGGCCATCGCGGTGTTGGCGAAGCCGCAAAGAAGGGCATTGTCATCATCGCGGGCGAGAGGTTCGATTTGAGCGAGTTTCTCCGCGAGCGCCGCTGCGATTTCATCACGGCGCGATGGAACGAGAATGGCAGAGGTGTTGATGCATGAGCGGCCGCCATTTGCAGAAACGGAAGTGGCGAGGACGTCGATGTAGTCTTCCCAGCGATCGATGTAATCTTCTCCGATGAGAATTTTTGAGCGGCCCGTTCCATGAACCTGAATGTTCTTGAAGGGAGCATACTTTCGCACCGTGACATCGGAACCGAAAGAGATGCCAGCACCGCAGGACGTGAGGAGAGTGTCACCGCCCTCGTGCGTGGTGGGGTAGTAGCCGAAGGCTTCTTTCGGGAAACCCGCTTGAATCATGGCCTGCACGATCCGCAGGGGCGTGAAGGGATCCTCACGGCCCGGCTTAAGCAAAACCGGAATCTTCATCACGAGCGCCGGAAGCCAAAGTGAGTTTACCGCTGGCGCGTTACTAGGAAGTGAAACGCCGAGCGAATTGGTGGCGGGGTAGTAGTTTACTTTGAGGTCGCCCACCGAGGCTAGACCACGGTCAAATATTTCAAGCGGCATGCCACGTGTGAGCCCGCCAAGGACAGTGCGGATCTGTGACATCGCGGCGTGAATTTTTCCCATGTTCATGCGCACGAGGGTGTGCGGAAGACGGGTGAGAGCTGAGAGCGACTCGACGTATTGCTGAGGCGTTTGTGAAGCATCTCCGCAGGGGAGCTCTTCGTGCATGAAAAGCTCTGCTGCTTTCTCACAGTAGTCGGCAAGTGTTTCAGCTGGGATGGCGTCGAGTGCGGCTTTGGCTTTCGCAATATTGAGGAGGTCACGCCGGATCAAACCCGGGTTTGCGGTGTGAGTGAGAACTCCATTTCCGAGATCAACATGATCTGCGGACTCGTAAGTTTCGCCGAGGCGGAGGATGGGAATTTGCATAGGGAGTAGTGGGGTTTGCGGGGTAGGCTTTTGGCGGTTAGCGGTTAGCGGTTAGCTTTAGCTCACGCGGTCGCGAGGGGTGGAGATGCCATTTGGTTTTGATTCTCTCAGGCGTTGGATGAACGCGTTGAGCATTTTTTTACATTCGAGAAGTTCGGCTTCGAGGCGGATGTGTATTTCAGAATTGATGTATCCGAGATCGCGGGAAAGGAGGAGTTGATATTCGGCTTCGGATGCTGAGCCCATTGCCATGTCGCAAAATCTCGCAAGATCAGCATCGGAGTTTCGGCCACAGCCTTCAGCTATATTTGAAGGGATTGAAACGGAAGCTCTGCGAATTTGAGATGTCAGCCCAAACAATTCATCCTTCGGAAAGCCACCCGTCACTTCATAAAGTGAGAGAACGAAAGCATGCGCTTTCTCCCAAACCTTAAGCTTTTTAAAATCCTTCATGGCATTCTCAATCTCGCGCCAGTGTAAGCTAAAAGCCAACCGCTAATGGCCAGCTCCGCAGGCCTTGACGATTAATAAACTCCTTCAATGACTGTTTTCGTTCCTGATTGAAAGGGGCGGACGTCGCCGACGCCATCCCAAGGGAATTCGTCGCATTCGGGGCGGCGGATCGCTTCGTCACGCTCCATGAATCTGGGGACGAAGAATTCCTTGGTCATCGTGGTGAGCTCGACACGGCCGTATTCGTGATAATCGACGAGCTTGGTGGTGTCATCGGGATTAACCACGCGCAGGGTCGCACGCGGCTGGGGCGCGTAATAGGTGAGCGAATATTCACCGGGCTCGCGCTTTTTGGAAATGGCGAGGCCCATGAGGGTGTTTCCGTAGGTGGGCGCATAGTTGATCTTTCCTTCGAGAACTTCTTCTTGGATGAATTTCACGTATTGCGGAGTCATGGTGGTGCCTCCGGCGAAGACGCCACGAATGCCAGCATCAGCGAGTGACATCCGAAGCGAGAGGCTCTCAAGAAGCTTCGGAGTGGTAAAAATGCACTGAATGTCACGGTGACGGATAATTGTCGCGGCTTGATCAATAACGTGCTCTTGATAGGCCTTTGCCATTTGCATTTCACCCATTCCAATGAGGCGTTTCACCCAGCGTGGATCAAGATCGATAAAGTAGCAGGCTCCGCCGCGAATATTCGCGAGGTGCTCGATCGCCATGCGAAGACGGCGTGGTCCCGTCGGTCCGACCATGAGCCAGTTTCCGCCTTGCGGGAAAAAGTCTGGCCCGTAGTGCTCGGAGAATTCGGTGTAGTCTGTCTTGTAATCATCCCAGCCGATGCGCTGCTTCGGCATTCCAGTAGTGCCGCCAGTCTCAAAGACGTTATAAGGACGGCCCTCGAAGGCTTTGGGGATGAATTTTGCCGGGTCTTCTTTACGAAGCACCTCGTCATCGAAATTATCAAAGTGAAGCATGTCGGCAAAATTTGTCACCTTTTCCCGAGGGTCCCAGCCGGCCTCCTTGGCCCAGTCGAGCCAGTATGGGCATCCAGTTTCTGGCGAGAAATGCCAGTTGATCATCTCCCGGGTGTGCTCATCAAGCTGAGCACGGGCCTCTCCGACAGTTAAAGAAGAACTCATAAAATGTGTGCACGTATATACGTGGAAGCATTGCTACCCTAACAGGAGATTGCCGCAAGCGGTTTCAATAGAGAAAAAAATGTCCTAATTCAGAAAGCGGCCATTAGGGCGTTCCTGAAGGGAAGCCGCGCTTTGATGGTGATTCCCTCCTCGGAGGTAGCGGTGATATGGCAGTTTTCGGAGAGCTTACGTTCTCCGCCCAAGCTCAAATCCCATCCTTCTGGTCAGCCAGCAGAGAAAGCTCGTTGCGCTCTTACGCCTGAGCTTTTTAACACTAACGCACAGCCATTATTCATCGGTTTTCATCATGCCCTTCATCATTTTAATGCCCATCAGGTGCATTTGTTTCATCTGAGCCTGATTTTCAAAAAACGCCGCCGCTTGCTCTTCGTTCAGCACTCCTACGAGCTCTCCCTTGAGAGCTTCCTGTCCGGCAGCCCAGTCTTTTTCGAAGACCTCCTCGACATCAGGACGGGCAAACATTTCCATCGCATGAGGGCCATCCCACTTCTTAGCCTCTTCCGAGCCGGTGCGCAGGTTGTGCATGACATCGATGAGCTGGTTCTCCTGTGCCTCGGTGAGTGGGGTTCCCGTTTGCGCAATCGCGGTCTTAATCCCACTCATTTGTTGGCGCTCGGGAAGACGATCCTGATACTTTTCAAATTCTGCGGCATCCTCATCGTTGTTGAGAAACTCCGCAATTTCCTGCTTTCGCTTCTCCTTATTCGCTTCCATTTCCGCAGCGAGTTCTCGCCGTTCCTCGGCATTGGGCGCTCCCATCATGCGCATTCCCATTTGTTGCTGATCTGCGAATTCTCCTGCGAGCACACCGAGGAAATATTCCTCCTCTTCTTTGCTCAAATTCAGCTTCTCTAGAAGTGGCCCATATATCATACGTGCCGCCGCGATATGCCCGGTTTTAAACATTTCCTTGGCGGCCGGATTTTCCGCCATCTTCCGCATGGCCTTGCCAAAGTCTTCCATAGCGCTGATCTCAGTCTCTTCGTCTTCATTTTCTAGGCGTTCTGACAAGGCTGCGGGACGCTCTGTGATCCGTGACGGGCTCTCTGTGCGAGTCATCTTCTTTTGCGGAGCCACTTCCTGAGGGGTGTTCTTGAGCTCTTCGATTTCAGCACGAAGGGCTGAAATTCGTGAATCTTGGATGAAGTAAATGGTGATCGCTGCGGCAATGCAACCAGCTGACAAAAAATAGGGTTTTTGATTCATAACAATAATGGGAGAAGTAATAAAGATAACCTTTTCGGTGGCGAATGACGAGATTTTTCCTTCGCTTCGAGAGGTGTTTTCTAAAAACTCTCCCCAACTTACTAAATAACCGGTTTCCCATTTTCAAAACTCACGCTATCCTCTCCTCGTGAGCACCACAGCAGTTCCAGACTCCACCGGACACTACGGAAAATTCGGCGGATGTTTCGCGCCCGAGACCCTCATGTCTCCACTTGACGAGATTTCCACCGCCTACGAGCAAGCGAAAGCCGACCCCTCCTTTCAAGTCGAGCTCGATGACCTTCTTCACAATTACTGTGGTCGTCCCACTCCCCTTTATTATGCCGAGCGCTGGACCGAGCTCCTTGGTGGGGCAAAAATCTACCTGAAACGAGAAGACCTCCTTCACACTGGAGCGCACAAGATTAACAACGCCATTGGCCAAATCCTACTCGCCAAGCGTCTCGGAAAAAAGCGCATCATCGCTGAAACTGGCGCTGGCCAACACGGAGTGGCCACCGCTACCGTCTGTGCCCGCTTCGGGATGGACTGCACCGTCTACATGGGCGAAGTCGATATGGAACGACAGGCTCTGAATGTCACGCGCATGCGACTGATGGGGGCTAAGGTTGTTCCCGTCACCGCCGGGCAAGCTACCCTTAAAGAAGCGGTGAACGAATCAATGCGCGATTGGGTCGCCACGGTGGAAGACACTCATTACATTCTCGGTTCCGCTCTTGGACCGCACCCTTTCCCCATGATGGTTCGGGATTTTCACCGCGTCATCGGCCTCGAAGCCCGTGAGCAAGTTCTTCAGAAAGAAAACCGCCTCCCCAATCTCCTCGTCGCTTGTGTCGGTGGCGGCTCAAATGCGATGGGTCTTTTTCACCCCTTCGTTGGAGATGAGGACGTCCGCCTCGTCGGCGTCGAAGCTGGAGGTGAGGGGATCAAGCCCGAAAAACACGCCGCTCGTTTCCAAGGAGGAAAACTTGGAGTCCTCCAAGGTTCAAAAACCTGGCTCCTAGCAAATGATGACGGCCAAATCGAGCTCACCCATTCTGTAAGCGCTGGTCTCGACTACGCCGCCGTCGGTCCGGAGCACGCATATCTTCAAGATATTGGCCGTGCTGAATACACCTACGCGACCGACGATGAAGCCCTCGCCGCCTTCCGTCAGCTTTCCGAGATCGAAGGAATCATCCCCGCTCTCGAGAGCTCCCACGCCTTGGCCTACGTTGCAAAGATTGCCGGTAGCCTACCTAAGGATGACATCATCATCGTAAACCTCTCCGGCCGCGGAGATAAAGATGTCGAACAAGCCTCCAA
>JBDNAW010000051.1:0-34146 GCA_039768255.1 Akkermansiaceae bacterium
TTGCTCGGTCGAGAGGTTGGTGAGAAGAAGTGATCCCGCAATGATGGGGAAGGTGAGGCTTCGGCCTCCAAGGAAGAAGCCCTCGGAGCTGGATTTTTCATCTGAGCGGGTGAGCCACCAGGTAAGGCCCGCCGCGAAAGCGGTGAAGAGGATAAAGGAAACGACTGTGAGCATGGGAATATGTGTGTTGCTGAGGTCCTCCGGAGTTCCTCCGCAGGTTGGAATACGCTAGGGCAATTCGGGGCTGTTAGGGAAGGTCAAAAGATGAAGATTGCAGAGATTTGCATAACGCAGCTCTCTTTTAGGGTGAGAGTTTCTGAAGAGGAATGCTGAGCGGGGCATTTCTTGGAGTTTTTAGAGAAGAAGATGGGTGAGTTCGGATAGGAAAAATCTTGGAATAGGCATTCTCGGAAAATTGGGGTGATTTTATAAGAGACAAAAAAGAATGCGGGTGCCGATTGTCTTTAAAGGATGAAACAGGCAATCGGGTTAATTGTAGGAGTCGTTATTGGAGTGGCTGGTGGGTTGATGTTTTCCAAGAGCTTGGCTCCAGATCAGGGATCGGTGGAGGAGGCTCTGGAAATTAAAGAGCGTGAGCTTGCAAAGGCGAATGGGCGGATTCGAGCTTTGATTGGAGATGGGGCACGAGATCGGAAGCGGACCGTGCGTGATAACATGCGCGATGTGATGGAGCGGATTCAGCGCGGGGAAGAAGTGAGCTTTGATGATGTGTTTGCGACGATGAAGCCTTGGATGCGAGACATGGAGCCGCTCTTTGAACGGATGCGCCAGTTGAACGAAGATGATTTTGCGGATCGCATGGTGGGAGAATGGGCTGGTGAATACAGTTTGAGCTCTGCGGAAAAAGAGAAACTACGCGAGTGGTTTAAGGAGCGGAGTCGAAAACGTGCGGAAGCATTTCGAGATGTGGTCCGGAGTGATCAGAGTGGCTTTGTCGATTTCATCCAAGCGACTGAGTATGATTGGCGTGATGCCGAAGGAGCAGAGGAGCTGATGGAAGGAATGCTCGACGGCGAAGAACTAGAGCAGTTTAAGGAAGAGCGTCTGACGAAGCGTTATGACAGTGTGCAGGATGAGTCATATCGGAATTTAAATCGACTGGATGAGATTGTGGATCTTGATCCGGATCAGCATGATCAAGTTTTTGGGCTGATGATGCGGAGTTCGGAGGACTATCAGCAGGGGATGGAATTTGAAGGGATGGAAGCGGGGACGACTCAGATGGATCGGGCAGCACGATGGGAAGCGATTGATGGGATTTTAAGACCGGACCAGCGGGAGCAGCTGGAGAGTTATCGCGAGGAAAAAAAGGCGGATGCAGAGCGGGAGATGGCGAAGGCTGGCTTGAGTCTGCCGAAGAACTGGGAGCTGCTTGAGAATGATCGGTTTTGATAGCCCCCTGCGGGGAGTTGACAGTCGTGGTTGAAAGACTTGGGTTGTTTAGGATTTAGAGAACTAGGATTTAGGATTTTTTGATAAGATGGGAGCAATTGAGATTAAGGATTTGCGAGTGGATTATGGCGATTTTGTCGCGGTGCAGGATATTTCCTTGAGTGTTCCTTATGGGGAGGTTTTTGGGTTGGTGGGTCCGAATGGGGCGGGGAAGACTTCGACCTTTAAGGTGCTGGCGACGTTGATGGAGCCGACTTATGGAGAGGTGAGTTTGGCGGGGATGGATATTCTGGAAGACACAGAGAATGCGCGGGAGGTGATCGGTTATATGCCGGACTTGGCGCCAGTGCCGTCTGATTTGAAGCTTTGGGAGTTCCTTGATTTTTATGCGCATGTGCATCGGCTAGGCGCGCCTAAGGAGCGGCGGAAGCGGGTGGATGAATGTCTAGAGATGGTGAATCTCACCGAGAAGGAAAACGCGTGGTGTCATAAGCTTTCACGTGGGCAGACTCAGCGTTTGGTTTTAGCAAAGACCCTTCTGCATCGGCCGAAGGTGATGATTCTTGATGAGCCGGCGAGTGGGCTCGATCCGCTTTCGCGTCGCGAGATGCGACATGCGCTTCAGAATTTTGCGTGTGAGGGAGGAACGGTGATTGTGAGTTCCCATATTTTGACGGAGCTCGCCGAGATGTGCTCTTCGCTCTGTATTATGAATGAGGGGCATATTTTAGCCTCAGGAAGTGCGGATGAGGTGAGGACGCAGATGGGGCGTCGTGAGCGGTCTTTGGTCGCGAACTTTGTGGAGGTGAACGATGCGGTTCGGGAATGGTTTGAGGTTGAGAAGGGGGCTTCGGGGATGAGATTTGATGGAGGAGAGGTGCATTTTAATTTCGAAGGAAATGAAGAGGATCAGGTTTCGCTGCTCTCGCGTTTGGCGATGGCGGATTTAAAATTAAAAGGGCTTTCGGAGAAGGGGTCTTCCTTTGAAGACATCTTGGTGAAAGTCGCAGAAGGGAATAGAGCATGAACGAAGAGCGAAAAATTCAACCGCTGGTCCCCGCATGGAAGTTGTGGGCAAATCCGATTGTTCGACGTTATGCGAGGAGTCGCCTGCGTCCAACCGCGCTTGGAGTCTGGGCTTTGATTTATCTGATGCTGGCAGGGTTCTTCTTTTTCCTCGTGCGAGAATCAATCATTGGGCGAGGTGGGCAGGATGCGGTGGATGCTTCGAGAGTGGCAGTGATTCCGCTTCTAGTGCTTCAGGGGATTGTCCTTTTCATGTTTGGGACTGGTCAGGCGGCTGGTGGGATGACTGCGGAAGCGGATGAAGGCGTGATCGAATATCAACGACTGGCGCCGATGACTCCGTTGGCAAAGGTGATGGGATTTCTCTTTGGGCTAACGATTCGGGAGTGGGTGTTGTTCTTAATTTTATTACCTCTTTCCATCTTCGCTTTTTGGCATGGGCAGATTCCGTTTTTTATTGGGATTCAGCTCTACGCAGTAGTCATCATGGCAGGGATTCTTTACCACTTGACTGGACTTCTTGCGGGAACAGTGATGAAGAATCGCCGCTGGGCGTTTCTTGGATCAATGGGTCTCGTCTTCATGCTTTATACGGTGCTGCCGCAGGTTTCGAAGTTCGGCTTGGCGTATTTTAAATACATTACAATCTTACCTGTCGCGGAGGAGTTTGCCTCGTATTTTTCACCTCGCAGAATTGGGGAAGTTGTAGAGCTGGCTCAAAATTATATTCCGACGGCTCGATTTTTCGGGCTCGATTTTCCTCAGTCACTTTTCACTCTTTTTTCTCAAGCGGTCTTAATTTTGACGATGATGGTGATGTTACGTCGTCGTTGGAGGAAGCAGGAATCACACTTATTAGGTAAGGTCGGAGCGGTTGGGTTGTTTGGTTGGATTCAGCTTGTTCTGCTTGGGAATTCGATCCCGTTGATTGAGACGGGAACTCTTTTCCCTTCTCGTGAACTTTCTCGAAGGTTCGGAAGGTTTTCAGGGGAGCGTTTCGCGGATTGGACTCCGGAAGCAGAAGAGATGTTAGTGATGCTTGGCGCCTACGGTACTGTGACCTTATTGATGCTTTGGTTGATGAGTTTTCTCATCACTCCTGGCCATGAGGGATTGGTGCGTGGTTGGCGGCGAGTTCGTAAAAAGGGAGAAAAGCGATTGTCATTCTTATCCGATCCCGCAACGGCGACACCATGGGTTTTAATGATGGCTGCGATGGGGGCAATTGGTTGGGGTGTGTTTGCGAAGGAGCTGGTTGGGTCTCGCTGGTTTCCGGAATATGAATTGCCAAGAGGAACGTTCTGGATGATGGCGGCTTCGCTTTTAGCAGCGGGTCTTATTTTCCAAGGGATTCTTGAATGGAAAGGCCGAAAGGTGACTGGCTTATCCGTTCTTTTGGGTGGGGTGTTTCCTCTGATGGTGGGAGTTGTTTTAGGTGCGAGTGGAGATGAATTTGCAGCGATCTCAGTCTGGTTGATTGGATCATTTCCTGCGGCTTGGCCGTTTTATGCGGGGAATGTCATGGTGCCGACTCATGAGATGCCATTGTCGGTAGCTCGAGCGATGCCCTTGGCGTTTTGCTTTTGGGTCGGAGTTGGGCTGTGTTTCTCTACTTGGATTTGTTTGAAGCTGAGAGCTTACCGGAAAGTGGTGGCTAGCAAGTGTGAGTGACTTTGTGATCAGAGCATAAAAAACGACCAACGGTGAGGCTGATCGTTTTTTAAAATTGGTGATTTATAAGAGGCTTATTCGCTTTCTTTCTCTGCCTCTTCGACTTGTTTCTTCATGGCCTCGATACGTGGCTTGATACTTTCGACATATTTGGCGACTTCAGAATCTGGCTTAATGGCGATGACTTCAGTGACGAGTTTATCGAGAGCGTCGAAATTTTGTGACATGGCATAGACATTGGCCTTCATGAAGAGGGCTTCCTGTTTCTCTTCGCCTTCAGGCTGATACATGGTGATGTAAGTGTCGATGGCTTCGAGCCCTTTGTCTGCGGAACCAGTGCGAAGGGCATTGTTGAGATCGGTCTCAAGCTTGGCTTTTGCGGCTTCTTTTTTCTGCTTCGCAACGAATCCCGTTTCGTCTTTAGGGTCGAGTTTTTCGATTTGAGCGATGAGGTCGGTGTATTGTCCGTGGTGGTCCGAAGGAATTGAAGAGAGCGCGGTGACGATTGCCTTAGCTTTAGCGACTCCCTCGAGTTTCTGAGCTTCAGCGAGGGCGCGGTCGCGCTCAGTGCGGCGGGTCTGGAGTCCATCGAGGTGCTCGACGTATTTTTCAGGACCACCGGCCTGGTATCCGGTCTGCGCGTATGGGAGTCCTTTGGCATCCATGAGAAGGATGGTGGGGAAGCCTTTGACTTTGTAGACCTCTTGGAGCTTTGCATTTTGCTTGATGACTTCATCGGTCAGTTTGGATTTGTCACGAGGGTAGTCGAGTTCCACGAGGATGAATTTGTCAGCGATGCCCTTTTTGAAAGGATCATGCTGGAAGACTTCTTCGTTGAGCCTGATACACCACCCGCACCAATCAGATCCGGTGAAGTCAACGAGGAGATCTTTCTTTTCTTCGGCGGCCTTCTTCTTGGCTGCATCAAAGTCGGACATCCAGCCTTCGCCACCGGCGAAGAGAGGGCTAGCAAGAGCCAGGGCTAGGCTGGCGATGATCATGGTTTTCATAAAATGATTATCTGTGTGAGATTAATAGAGTGGCTTTATTCCGATTAGGCCACCTCTTTTTAATGCGCTCCAGCGGTCGCTCCGCTTGAGGCGGCTGCTTGTTGCTGGGCTTCGTGATCGAGGATGGCGACGGTGCTTTGAGAGCCGGTGGCGAAGATGAGGGAACCGTAGCCGAGGCCGGTGAGTGGGTTTTTCCAAAGGATTTTCCCGTTGTCTCTTCTGAGGCCAAAGAGCTCGCCTTTGGTATGGGCGATGATCAAAAGTTCATGGACTACGAGGTTCGTGATTGCGCTGCCCTTGAGGTGGGTTTGCCATTTTTCAGTTCCGGTAGTGGGGTCGATGCAAACGACACGACCTTTAACACCAAAGTAAAAATTTTCAGTCATAGTGAGAATGATGGAGGGTGTTTTATGGGGAGGCGACTACAAAGAGAGCTTTGGTTTCTATGTAACCAAGTGATTGAGAGAGTTGGCCTTTTGTCGGAAGTGGGTTAAAGAGGGGCGTGCAGAATCGGTTTTACGGAGCGTTTGATGTGGAGCGGGAGTCGGGGAAATCCGATGAGGGGGATTTTCGCACGCCGTTTCAGGTGGACCGGGATCGGGTGCTACATACTCCGGCGTTTCGTAGGTTGCAGAGTAAGACGCAGGTTTTTTGGAGTGGGGAGTATGACTTTTATCGGACGCGGCTGACACACTCGTTGGAGGTCGCGCAGGTGGGGAAGTCGATCGCACGATGGCTGAAGCATTCGAGTGACCTTTTGGAAGATCGCTTTCACCTCGATGAGGATTTGATCGAGGCGGTATGCCTTTCGCATGACTTAGGGCATCCTCCGTTTGGGCATGCAGGGGAAAGGTCGTTGAATCATTTCTTGGCGAAGTATGGCGGGTTCGAGGGAAATGCGCAGACTTTGCGCTTGTTGACGGATCGGATTTTTTCTCAAAGCCGGACAGGGATGGATCCGACGCGAGCTTTTACGGATGGGGTGCTGAAATATAAATCGCTGTGGAGTGAGCTGAAATCGATATCTGGAAAGCTTCCTGGAAATCACTTTCTTTATGATGATCAGGTGGGGCGACTCACTTGGGCGCTGGGCGAACAAGATTTCCCTGCGGAGCTTGTGCCGGGGGATGTGCGCGATGGCTTCAAGTCGATTGAATGTCAGGTTATGGATTGGGCAGATGACACCGCGTATTCGTTGAATGACTTAGCGGACTCGGTGAGAGCAGGATTTTTAACGGTGGAAAAGGTGCAGGCGTGGGCGGAAAAAAATGGCGTCGATTGTGGCGATGAAAGCCCGATGGGAAAATTGGTCCGGGCGATTCGGGCAGGACGGATCGAGCCGTTTGTGGGGAGCCGGATTGGAAAATTTATTAAAGCAGGCAAGCTTGAGCCGGAGACGAATTTTTTGAGTGAAATATCGAACCGTTATGCCTTCAAGTTGGTGATCGATGATGAGGTGCGTGAGGAAAGTGAGGTCTTTAAGAAACTGGCATATGAGGTGGTTTTTCTTTCTCCACAGCTGAAACAATTAGAGCATAAAGGGAGCATGATGCTGCGGAGGCTTTGGGAGCTCCTGGAGATTCGGTATGTGAAGGGGGAGAAAATCGATGGGCAGAATTTCCAACTTCTTGGAAGCGAAGACGCGGCTGAGATCGAGGCGGCAGAAACGGAGGCGGAAAAGGCGCGTTTGGTTTGTGATTTCCTCGCGGGTATGACCGATGGTTTTGCAACGCGGATGTATCGTCGACTTTTCGAGCCAGACTTTGGAAGTATCGGTGATCTTGTCGGCTAGTTTTTTCTCGTAAGAACGAAGGCCGTGAGAATGGCAATCATGATAAGCGTTGCAATTCCTGCTGGTACTGCGAGTGCCATTAAGAGGTAAGCGATGGATGCGCCTCCGGCGGTGACAAGAGCGTAGGGGAGCTGAGTGATCACGTGAGAAGTTGGTGAACAGCCGGCAGCGAGCGCTGAGACAATGGTGGTATCTGAAAATGGCGAGCAGTGGTCGCCAAAGACCGCTCCTCCAAAGACCGCTCCGATGAGGAGGGGAAGGGCAGCAGTGATCTCTACTGGAGAGGCTTCAAAGCCCAGAGCGGTTTGTAAAACAAGCGGCATGAGAAGTCCCATCGTTCCCCATGAGGTTCCAGTGAGGAAGCTGATGATAGAGCCGAGGAGGAAGACGATGAGGGGGAGATAAGCGAGAGAGATATTGCCGTTGAGAGCATCTGAGAGGAGTTGGGCGGTGCCGAGGGTTTTCATCACGCTACCGAGAGACCATGCGCAGATCAGGATGATCAGTGCTGGAATGAGAATGGCTGCGCCGTCTAGGGTATGCTGCGGAAGTTCGGAGCGGCGTTCTTTTGGGAAGTAAAGGCAGGCTGCAATCAGGGCAATGATACCAGCTGCGGTCATTGCGTAGGGAACTGCCTCAGAGACAAAGGCGTTTTTCCAAGACCGTTGTTGTCCATCTTGCCAGAGGTAGATGATACTGGGGAGAGTAATAACTAAAACGGCAAGGGGAATGAGCGCGCTGCGGGCTTTTTGATTCGAGTTGGTTGTGATAATTTCGGTGGAGGAAATGGGAGTGGCTTTTCCCATCGGGCCGGGGTGCCATGATTTTGCGATCACGAACGGAATTAGGGCGAGAGTGAGGAGGCAGTAGGGATTTGCGGGAATGGAAGCGAAGAAGAGTGAGGTGGCCTCGGCTTCAATTTGCGAACCCTTGAGGCCTTCTTGGATGAGGGAGAGTTGGGTTGCGATCCATGTGGAAATGAAGGCGACGCAGGCGACACAGGCTGAGGTAGAATCGATCAGGTAGGCGAGAAATTGACGCGAGATTTTTAGCGAGTCGGTGATGGGGCGCGAGATTCGGCCGAGGAGGACGGCATTGGCGAGGCCATCAAAAAAACAGAGCAAGCCGAGCCCATAGATGCCAAATAAGAGTTTCTTTTGAGGATTGGTGGAATTTTTATTAAGGAGGCGATGGAGAAGAACGGTAAAGCCGCCACTTTTTTCGAGGACCGTGGCGAAGGCTCCGAGCGTGAGAGTGAAGAGTAGGGCGCTCAGGTTCCATGCTCCGCTGATGACTGGGAAAAGGTGTTCTTCAAAAAGTGCACGGCTGGCCGAGATCGGATTTCCCGAATGTATGAGGAGAACACCTGTAATAACGGCTACGGCAAGAGAGAGTGCGGCCTGCCGTGTCCACAAAATTAGGACAAGAGCGACGAACGGTGGGATCAGCGGGAGGAGTTCCACGCAGGGGAGCTTAGCGAGACCTTAAAAAGATGTCGATTGGAGTAATTTGGTATTTTTTATCAACAGTTTCCGCGTTGGCATTTGCGCGAGCGTTGGCATTTGCGCGAGTCGAAAAACCGCATGTAGGAGCTTTCCCCTTTTGAGAGGAGCTCTCATTATTCGCGGGTTTATGCCAACTAGCTCGAATGTGCCTACGGATACCAATTGTTAGCTATCATCGCGGAATTTACGCTCCTCGATTTCTGCCTCTTCTTTAAGTCGATCGAGGAATGTATCTGGGTAGCTCTTTTTGAGGAATTCTTTACCATCGACACTGAGAGTAACGACCAAGCCAACAATGGTCTCCTTCTTGTAGCTGCTGCTCGTATTTCCACCTTTGCCGCCTTTTCCTTTCTTGCCGCTTTGGCCAGCCTTTTGTGAGACATCTTCACAAGTGACCCTGATGGTGGTAAAGTTTGTTTTACCATGCGGAAGGATAGCCGGAATAGAGGCTTGCCCGTCGGTTCCACGAGTGATGGTGCGAAAGCCACTCTTGTCCCGAGTGGTGACGCGTTTGTAGATGGTGTATTTTGCGGTGAGCTCAGGGATGTTTTTCTTGGCGTAGCTTTTGAGCTGACAAACGTATTGGGTTTCGTCTTTGGTGGTGGTTTTTTGAGCGCCTCTCTGTCCCTTTTTTGATCTTCCTTTATTGCCGCCTCCGCTGGAAGTCTTTGAGAGACGAGTGGTCTTTTTCTCGATGGTCATTTTGAGATCCATCGGGCCGATTTTATTTTTGTTTTCTTCCCACCAAGAGTTGATGAATTTTTGATCACTCTCAGCGAGAGTATCGAGCGGAATTTTGGCGATCCTCGAATTCCTAAGTTTAAAGACAGCTTTATCCATCTCAAGGCCGATCAATTCAGCGGTGATGGATTTTCCTTCGTTGTTCGTGAATTTTCGAGTCTTCGCCAACGCACTACCAAGGCAGAGGAAACAGCTGAGAAGAAGGAGAATACATCGTTGCATCGAAGAATGCTCTGTTCTATGAAATTAAAAGCAATGGAAAAGGCATCGTGATTTCCATGATGCTTGTAAAATATGAGAGGACTGCTCTTTGCTAGCGAATACGCTCGAGAAGCCATGGGAGAAGTTCGCTGATGGCAACGCGCTCTTGTTCCATGGAATCACGGTGTCGGATGGTAACGGTGTCCTGATTGGAGGTGTCATCGTTATTTTCACCACCTTGGCCGATGGTGTCGAAGTCGATGGCAACACAAAATGGTGTTCCAACTTCGTCCTGGCGACGGTAGCGGCGGCCGATGGCAGCGGTCTCATCGTAGAAGACGTTCATGAACGGTTGAAGGAGGTTTTTCACTTCCTTGGCCTTATCGACAAGCTCGGGCTTGTTCTTGAGAAGAGGGAGAACGGCGACCTTGATTGGAGCGATGCATGGCTTAAAGCGCATGACGGTGCGAACGTCTTTCTTACCACCTTCTTTGGTGAGGTCCTCTTCATCGTATGCCTCACAGATGAGGGCGAGGATGGTGCGATCACAACCAGCGGAGGGCTCTACGACATGGGGGATGAATTTCTCCTTGGTCTGCTCATCGAAGAACTCGAGTGGCTTGCCGGATGATTCTTGGTGCTTGCCGAGATCGTATGCACCTCGGTAGGCGACGCCTTCGAGTTCTTGCTGGCCAAAGGGGAAGTCGTATTCGATATCGTAAGTCTTCTGTGAGTAGTGTGCACGCTCGCCATCGGGAATGTCGAGGATGTGAAGTTTCTCACGGTCGAGGCCGATCTCCTCGTAGAATGCGAGGCGGGTCTCGAGCCACTCGTCGGTGAGCTTGAGGCCGTCATCGGGGTGGCAGAAGTATTCGATTTCCATCTGTTCGAATTCACGAGAGCGGAAGGTGAAGTTACGAGGGTTAATCTCGTTCCGGAAAGCTTTACCGATCTGGGCGATACCGAAGGGAAGCTTCACGCGGTTGGAATCGACGACATTTTTATACTGAACGAAGATGGACTGTGCCGTCTCGGGACGCAGGTAGGCGATCGCATTTGGATCGTTTTCATCAGCGGAAGCCCCCATCTGAGTCTTGAACATCAGGTTAAACTCTTTGGGCTCGGTAAGTTCGCAGGACTTGTCTTCGCCTTTCGGAAGCTGGGCTTTGCCTTCGCAACTTGGGACATCCTCCATCTGATCAGCGCGGTAACGTTTTTTACAAACCTTACAATCGACCATAGGATCAGAGAATCCACCGACATGACCGGAAGCGGTGAGGACTGCTTGGTGATTGAGAATGGAGCCGTCCATCCCGAGAACGTCGTCGCGCTCCTGGACGTTTTTACGCCACCAGTAATCTTTGAGGTTTCTTTTTAATTCCGCTCCGAGTGGGCCATAGTCCCAGCAGCCATTGAGTCCGCCGTAGAGTTCGGCAGATTGGAAGACGAAACCTTTGCGTTTACACAGGGAGACGATTGCCTCCATGCGGTCGGTGTCAGTGTGCTCTTTATTGGCCATGGTTCTGAAATGTTGCGAGGCCGGGAGGAAACAGGAGAAAGGCCTCGGGGGAAAGGGTTTTTTGGGGAGTTGCGTGATTGAAAAAATGGGGAATATTCTCGCAGGTAGGGGGTCCTCCCTAAAACAAGTTACTTTATGAAAGGTCTATTAATGGGGTTCGGCATCATTGCCGCGTATTTTGTTCTTCAGCTCTGGGTTTTACCAGCGATGGGGATTGAGACATGAATGAGCAAAAAAGCATCCGCAGGTGGCGGATGAGGAAAGAGTGCTAAGTCCGCAGGTGGCGGATGAGCAAGTTCCCCGATTTCTACTCCGGTCGGAGTGGAGCCAATTCAAGAAGCTCAAACGACAGACTCCGAATAGTCGCTTGATCTTGTCATGTGCACCTTAACGTGGAACCGGCCTTCACCGGAAACGCTTAATGTGTGGTTTAATCGTGATGAGAAAAAGACACGTCCGATCGCGGAACCGCCGCATTTGCGAGAATTGGGTGGTGTCCGCTTTCTAAGTCCCCGTGACCCGCAGGGTGGGGGAACATGGATGTTCGCGAATGAGTATGGTCTTGTGGTTTGTTTGCTGAATCGCTGGGAGTTGGGAAGTAAGACCGGATCTGGGGTTCAAAAAAGTCGTGGGCTGTTGGTCTGGAGCATGGCGGTGGCGAAGTCGCTCACAGAGCTCTCAGAACTGCTTGAAAATTTGGAAAACTATCCGCCGTTCACTCTGGTGGGGCTTAGCACGGAGGGGGAAGTCGCTTGGGATTGGGATGGTGAAACAGTGACCGCGCTTGAGCCAAAGCAGCCGTTTACTTCATCGAGCTACTGTTTCACGGAGGTGAAAAAATCGCGTGAAGAGATGTTTCCGGGGGCGGATTCAGCAAGTTATCATGCTTCGCTTGGTCAAGAATCGACGGCATTTACGGTGAGGATGAATCGACCTGATGCTCAGACATGGAGCCGGAGTAAGGTGAGCATTCGGGATAAAATCACATGGGAATACTTGGCTGAAGAACCAGATTTGGCAGGTGACCCGGAGCGATTTTTTCTTATTCTCACTCTATGACCGAGCGCACGAAACGACTTCTCTGGGGCCGTTGGCAGCGGCTCGTGCGATGGGAGTTTTGGCCAGTGTGGGCGGTTTACCCTCCGGTGTTTATTTGGTGGGTCATCGAAGCGATACGTCATAGAGGATGGACGCTCTGGGCAAATTGTAATCCGGGAATGCTTGTGAGTGGGATGGCGATGGAGTCGAAAGGAGATATCCTTGATTGCTTCGAGGGACCGGAAGGGCGTGTGAAAATCGCGCGTTATCTCCGATTACAGGGTGGCGCTGAGTTTTCTAAAGTTAAAGCGTGGATGGATGCACAGAAGTTAAATTTCCCCATCGTGCTGAAGCCTGACCTTGGTCTCCGTGGGAAGGGAGTGGAAATCATTCGTGATGAAGAATCGGCTAGGCGTTGGCTAGAGGATTGTGAGGATGACATCGTGGTGCAGGAAATGATCGGCGGCATGGAGTTTGGCGTTCATTGGGCGAAATTTCCAGATACCGAGAGGGGTGAGATTCGATCCCTCTGTGGAAAGCTCACGCAATCCGTGATCGGGGATGGGAAAAGTAGCCTCGAAGAACTCATCCTTGCTGATGATCGTGCCGTGACGATGGCACGATACTATTTTTCAAAGTATGCCGATCAGCTTAAGTCCATTCTTCCGGAGGGAGAACAATTCAGCCTCGCTCCGATTGGGACACATGCTCGTGGGGCTGTCTTCACTGATGAGCGCGCACTGGTGACGCCGGATCTTCTTGCTGCCTTCGATGAACTCGGAGCGCGTTACGATGGGTTTCACTTTGGCCGCTATGATGTCAAGGTCCCGAGTGTGGAGGATTTGCAAGCGGGGGAAAACATTTCTATTCTCGAGCTCAATGGAGTGACTGGTGAGCCCGCGCATATTTATCAACCCGGTTATCCGTGGTGGAAGGGGATGTGCGATTTGTGCCTCCATTTTTCACGTGCCACCGAGATTGGCGCAGCGCACCGTGAGCGCGGAATCGAGCCGCCGACGCTGGAAGAACTCTGGCGGATTTTTACCGCTCATCGCAAAAAGACCTATTACGAAGTGGATCCTTCATGAATGATGAACGTCCATTTGCAGATCTGAACGAGCATCTCCCTGCGCTCGCAAAGTATCCGGTACTGCTCTCTTTTGCGGAATGGTTCCTAGGCCTTAGGCGTATTCGTGAAGTCTTTGCTAAATCAGCTTCAGCGGAAAACCCAGCGGCAACGGTGGTTGAGCAACTTGATCTCACCGTTCGATTAGATGGTTTAGAAAATGAAATCCCTGCCGAAGGCCCCGTGGTGATTGCGGCGAATCATTCTCACGGTGGAACGGATGCGATCGCGCTGGCGTCCAAGTGTATCGAGCTTCGTAAAGATACGCTCATTTTGGCAAATGCTGAACTGATGCGGCTTCCTGGAATCAACCGCTTCCTTCTTCCGGTAAATATTCTGAGCGATGAAAACGTCACTGCTGAAAACATGACTGCGCTCCGAACGATGCTTAAACATGTGCGCGCAGGTGGGGCCCTCGTGGTTTTTCCGGCAGGACGTGTGGCTTACTGGCAACAGGGGGAAATTAAAGATCCTCCATGGAACGATCACGTTGTCACCTTGATGTCGCGCATGAAGGCAACGGTGGTGCCGGTCTGGTTTTTCGGTGGTGTGCCTGTGTATTTGCAAATTCTCGCGGCTCTCTCGGGCTTTCTTCGAACCGCCTTTATTCCGAAAGGCCTTGTCGCGATGACTGGCGGTGAAATTACGGGTCGGGTTGGGAAATCGTTCCACTCCGATGTGCTGAAAAATAACGGGACTCGCAGGCTCAGAAAGTATTTGGAAGAGTTGAGAGATTTAGGAAATTAGATGGACCAAATTTCTCTCTCATTACAAAATCACCTCAATGGAATCTCTTGTTAGAGCGAACATTCACTTTCTAAATCAAGCCGAGCGATTTCTTATTCAAGTTTCGGATCAAGACTACGGCTCCGAAGTCGAAAGTTTCTATCGTTCAACACTTGGCCAGCACATGAGGCACAGCCTAGATCACTACCGGGCTCTGCTCTCGGGGCTTCCGGAAGCGAAGATCGATTACGATCACCGCGCTCGCTTGCGTCTAATCGAAGCTTCCACCGAGTGTGCCATTGCTGAAGTGCAAGCAGTGCGTAGCAAGCTCGAAGCACTTCTCAGGTGCAAGCCTCCCGTTGGCTTACTCGTAAAAATGGACTGCGGTGGAGATTGTGAATGTGATGTCGATTGGCAGCCTTCCACGCTGGGGAGAGAGCTGCAGTTTCTTGTGAGTCATACCATTCATCACTTTGCGATGATCGGCGGGATTTGTGGTTGTTTGGGAATTGAAATTGAAAATGGTTTTGGAATGGCTCCGTCAACCTTGAGGCATCGTGAGATCACGAACATTGACTGAAACGATAATGAGGCCTTGTTTTTCAATAATGCCAAAGATGATCGGTTAGGTAAGCTGCCATTGATCTGATGATAGAGATGAACCAGAGCGCTCCGAAAAAAATACCAGCCGCCGCACGTGCAGAAGTGTTGATCGCAGAAATACATGCGCTCGAGTCAAGTGCTCTGATTGCAAAGCAGGGGAGCTTCGATGTTTACCTTGCGAATGCGGACGCCATTCCGGAAATTCTCTTCGAGATCGGGCGGCTTCGTGAAATGACCTTTCGTGCGGTGGGTGAGGGGACGGGGAAAGAGCGTGATCTCGATCGCTTTGATCAATATTACCTCCACCTCTTTTTATGGGATCGAGATCAACGCCAGATCGCGGGTGCTTATCGGCTCGGGCGCACTGATCAGATTCTAGCGGAGTTCGGTTTTGATGGACTTTACTCTTCTCAGCTTTGTGAGTTCGACCAAGCGCTGGTCGATTACCTCACGCCGGGAATCGAGCTCGGACGCTCATGGGTTCTACCCGCTTATCAGCGCTCACTACATTCCTTGCTTGGCCTCTGGAAAGGGATCGGCGGATTCGTGGCGCGATACCCACGTTACCATAAGCTTTTTGGAGCAGTGAGTATCAGTGATGATTACACCTCGATCTCACAAAATCTCATTGTCAGATATTTGCGTCGCACCAAGACGGATGCGCATTGGAAGGACCGTGTGAAGGCTTTAATCCCCTTCAATGAAGAGCCTGAGGAGTTAACGAAAAATTTCTCCTGCATCGAAGATGTCTCGGCCTGTATTGCGGAGGTTGAGTCAGATGGAAAAGGCGTTCCGGTGTTGCTTCGTCAGTATTTTAAGATGAATGCCACTTTGCTGGACTTCGCTTTTGATCCAACTTTTAGCGATTGTCTCGATGCGATGGTGCTGGTTGATCTGAAGAAAGCCCCTTCACGTCTGCTCATGAAATACATGGGGAAAAGTGGCTGTGAGCGTTTTCTCGCGGAGAGTGATTAATGGTTCCAGACTTGCCCGAGTGCATGGCCATCGCTAAAGCTTCGGCATGCTTGCTAAGCGAATCATTCCTTGCCTTGATGTCACCAATGGTCGTGTCGTGAAGGGCACAAACTTTGTGGATCTCCGTGATGCTGGTGATCCGGTGGAATGCGCGGTTGCTTATAATGCACAGCAAGCGGATGAAATTGTGTTTCTCGACATCACCGCTTCTTCCGATGGCCGTGAGACCATGGTTGATGTCGTGAAAAAGACTGCTGAGAAATGTTTTGTGCCGCTTACCGTTGGCGGGGGAATCCGAACGGTGGAGGACATGCGTAGAATGCTTCTAGCGGGAGCGGATAAAGTTGGCGTGAATACAGCGGCGATCACACGGCCGGAAGTGGTCGATGAAGGAGCGAAGTCTTTTGGGAATCAGTGCATCGTGGTCGCAATTGACGCGAAGCAGATTGCGCCCGGAAAGTGGGGTGTGTTTACCCATGGCGGTCGCAACCCCGTCAATGGGCTCGACGCCATTGAATGGGCCAAGGAAGTTTATCACCGTGGCGCTGGTGAGATTTTGCTTACCAGCATGGATGCCGATGGGACCAAGGATGGATATGACATCGAGCTCACTCGGACGGTGAGTGAAGCGGTGGGAATCCCGGTGATCGCGAGTGGCGGTGCAGGGAATCTCCAGCACATGGTTGATGTGCTCGATGAGGGAAAAGCCGATGCGGTGCTCGCGGCGAGTATTTTCCACTTTGGTCAGCATACGGTGGAAGAAGCGAAGGATTACTTCAAACAACGAGCTGTTCCCGTTCGGCCGATGATGTAGGGATGAACTGCCTTGTTCAGGCTTAGATTGATGAGCATAAAAAACCCAAAGTATGAAACTTTGGGCTGAGTGCGGTGCTTTTTTCAGGCGAGTTGGGGTGGTGTCCGTTATGGGTGGATTTCCCAAATCTCACAGCACTGGTTCGGTCCGTCAGTTGGTCCGAAACGAGAGGTTTCACCGAGGAAGACGGCTTGGACATCTTGACCAGCAGACTTGAGGTGATTCACAACCGAGGCAACGCGAGTCGCGCGCTTACCCGAAAGCTCTTTGTTGTTCTGAAGATCACCGGTTTTTGAGGCGTAGCCTACAACAAGGAAGAATGAGCTTCCCAGAGCTTGTGAAGTCATTTTCTTAATGTGATCTTCATGCTCAATCGCGACGGCTGAGCTCTTGGCCTTAAAAGTCATGGTCTTGACTGGGCGGGCATTTAAATTCTGGCCAATACGCTCGTATGACTGACTCAGTGAAGCACCGGGATTTGCTTCGAGTCGGACCAGCTCGGCGAAGAGTTTAGCGGCAGGAGGAGAAAGTTGATCACTGGAGACGAAGAGCTTATCGCGGTCGGCTTCAGCGCGGAGCTTCTGGAGCTCGGCGCGGAGTTCGAGGTTGATTTGCTCAAGCTCGGCAGCGCGTGCGTTGATGATGGCAAGTTGATTACGATCTACCATATTGAGGGCATCAGTTCTGGCCTGATTGAGTTGCTGTTGGAGAGTATCGACGGTGCTTTGATCGGAGGCGTTTGCAAGGCGCTCATTGGCAGCGGTGAGCTCTGCCCGCATGGTCGTGATTTTTGTCTCGAGATCGGGAACGCGTTGCGCGGCGATGTTTGCTTGAGCGAGACGGTTTTGAAGTTCGGTATTTTGGCGAGAAAGGTTTTGCACGGTCGCTTCCGATCCTTGGAAACGAGCGAGGTTTTCTTGTTGAATAGCGAGGAGCCCAGTGAGCACGTCTATGTCTTGCTTAATCTTAACGCTGAGAGCTTCGGCATTTTGAGTGCTAGCAAGTCCGGTCTCAGCCTTAGCGATAGCAACGGCCTGACGGGCTTCTTCGATTTCTTTCTGCATTTGCTCGTGCTTGTCATCTTTCGCTGTGGAGTGATTTGAACCAAGTTTCTGGCTGATCACGAGGAGCAGAAGGAGGAGCGCTGCGGCACCGAGAACAACCCCCATGATAAGATTTTGATTTGAAGCATGAGTAGCACTCGGAGCGGGCGCAGGATGATTTGGTTCTTCGGCCATGGAATTTTGGTGAGGATTGAGGCGGGGGGCGGAGTTTGCTCAAAAAGTCGAAAAATGAAATTCAAAAGTCACCTTCGCCGGACAAGGGTGTAAAACCGAAAGGAAAATGAAATTTCTACTGATGTGTGGGATAATCCCCGTAATCGCCTCTGTGCTGCTACGGAAGTTTTTTTGTGACCGCATTGTCGCTCGCGCAGGACTGGTTGAGGTCTCGATGACGGGAAGAGATTTTGCGCGCGCAGTGCTCAAAAAGGGGAAGGCGACCGAGGTTTTGGTGGAGGAAAAGCGGCGTCCTTTTTTACCGCTTTCTCCGGAAATCTTAGTGATTTCACCAAAAATCGCAGAATCTCGAGTGGCGCGAGATGTGGCGGCAGCTGGTCTGTTAGCGGGATTGGTGCTGATGGCGCGTCAGCAGGAAAAAGTCTTTGGCTGGCGGAAATGGGCCGTGAAATTCGGCTGGGCAGGGCCGGCTTTTACTGTGGCGATTGTGATTTTTGGGGCACTGAGTAAATCGTTCACCTTGGGAATCGCGATTGGGATTCTCTTTGCGGTGCTGGGAATTGCTTCGATTGCGCTTTGGATGACTCTCCCAGTGGAACGAGAAGCGGCGAAGCAGGTGGCGCACTTTCTAGAAGAGACCAATATTGTGGCGCGGAGCTCAGAAGCAGAAAAGCTGGCAGTGCTCGTCAGGGCTCTGGCGTGGAGCCGAGTGGTCCCGGGATGTGTGGAGTGGCTTGTGCCGGTTAAGTCTCCGAACCCTTGATTTGGGATGATGACTTTTCCAAATTCATCAGGCTGCAATTGTTTTACCCTTCAACGGCACGGGCGACTTGGAGGATCGCTTTTTCTCCGAGGTGGGGACCTAGAATTTGAAGGCCGACGGGGAGTCCGTTGACGGGTTCAAGGGGAACGGAGATGCCACAATTTCCGGCGAGGTTCGCGGAGATGGTGAAGATGTCAGCAAGGTAGTGCTTGAGGGGGTCGCCTGCGGCTTCGCCGATCTTGGGAGCGGGATCGGGGGCAACGGGGGTGATGATGGCATCGACCTGCCCGAAGGCTTTTTCGAAGTCCTGGCGGATCAAGGTGCGGACCTTTTGGGCACGACGGTAGTAGGCATCATAGTAGCCGGAGGAAAGGACGTAGGTGCCGAGAATGATACGGCGTTTCACTTCGCTTCCGAATCCTTCTTGCCGGCTGCGTTCGTAAAGGCTGAGGATATCCTCGGGATTTTCGGTGCGGTTTCCGTAGCGGATGCCATCGAAACGAGAGAGATTAGAAGAAGCTTCAGCAGGTGCGATGATGTAGTAAGTGGCGATGGCATACTCGGTATGCGGGAGGGAAATCTCGACGATCTCTGCGCCTTGGGCTTCGAGATCTTTCGCGGCCTTTTCGACGCGCTCACGGACTCCGGTATCGATGCCATCGGTGAAGTATTCTTTTGGAAGGCCGAGCTTCATTCCGGCGACTCCGGCATCGAGTCCTTCGGTGTAGTCAGGAACTCCGGCATCGAGACAAGTCGAGTCACGCGGGTCGGAACCAGCGATGGCATTTAAGAGAAGAGCAGAGTCTTCGACAGTGCGAGTGAGGGGGCCGATTTGATCAAGAGAGGAGCCAAAGGCGACGAGGCCATAGCGTGAAACACGACCGTAGGAAGGTTTGAGGCCGACCACTCCGCAGTGACTTGCCGGTTGGCGGATAGAGCCTCCAGTATCAGAACCGAGAGAAGCGGGGACGAGATTTCCAGCGACGGCTGCGGCAGAACCGCCAGAGGAGCCACCTGGGATATGGCCCGGAGCGGCGGGGTTTTGCGTGGTCTGAAGGGCGGAGTTTTCCGTGGAAGACCCCATCGCGAATTCATCGAGGTTGGCACGGCCAAAGGGAATAGCTCCGGCGGCCTTGAGATGGGTGATGGCGGTGGCGTCGTATGGAGAGGTGTATGCGCTTTCGAGGAATTTGGAGGCGCAGGTGCAGGGTTGGCCGAGAACGTTGATGTTATCTTTAATTCCGATGGGGAGTCCACCGAGAGGGAGTGAAAGGTCAGCAGCATCTGCGGCAGCGAGTGCGGCTTCGGCATCGCAGGAGATGAAGGCTTTGATTTCCCCATCGCGAGCGGCGACTTGGTCAAGCGCATCTTGGACGATATCGCGTGAAGAAATGTCACCAGCGGTAAGCTGCTGGCGGAGAGAGGTGAGAGATTGGGCGGCGAGGCTCATGGGGCTCGTTATTGGGAGATTGGGTTACTCAGTTATTGAGTTACTATGCATCGACGACTTTAGGAACGCGAAGTTGGCCTTGGGCTTGGTCGGGTGCGTTTTTGAGAAAGGCTTCTGCGCCGAGGCTTTCGATGGGTTCATCAGGGCGAACGCTGTTGGAGATGTCTGTCGCGTGTGAGGTCGCTTCGATTCCCTCGACATCGACTTCGGAAAGTTTTGCGATGTGTTCCATGATCCCACCAAGCTGGTTTTGGAATCGATTGATTTCATCATCGCTCAGGTCGATGCGGGCCAGCTTGGCCACGTAGCGGACGTCGAGAGTCGGTTCGGACATGCGCGGAACATGGGCAAGAAACGCAGAAGAGTGAAGCGAATTTGCGCCTGAAGCAGTGGGGGACTAAAAAACCTCCGGCAAGGCTTGCGCGGAGGTTTAAAAGGGGATCTTTGGCTTTAGAAATTTAGCACGCCAGCACGCTGCAATTCCGCGAAAATCCACCAGCAGACCGAGAGGGTCGCCGCGACGGTGAGGGTGAAGAGAACGGTGGTGCGGGCGCGGTAGCGTCGCTCGTTCTGAAGTTCGCCGCGGGAGAGTTCTGCGTAGAACTTGCGCTCACGAGCACGGTCCGCAAGGTCATCCGGAGCTGGCATCATGGTGCGTTCCAACTCCATCTTCTCTTCGAGTTTCTTAGGCGCTTCTTCGATGAGCTGTTCCAGATCGGCGATACGAGATGCGATGACATCGGACTCGTTTTCGATGGTTGGAGTTGCTTGGAGGTTGGATTTAAATAAAGCCATATTGACTATTTATTTCACAAAATATACCAGAAGTCCTAAAGAGCCAAGAACGATTACTGGGAGATTAAAGGCGAAGCCATTCTTCAGCATGATCCGGAAGTCACCGCCAGCGGTGCGAGGGCTGCGTCCTGTGCTTGGCCCGAAGATGCCTGCGCTCCGGTGAGCACCGGAAAAGTGAGCGACAGCTTGATCGTATTCATCGTCGGCGCGCTCAAGAATGGCGATGGCTTTCTCAAGCTCCTCACGCAGCTGCTCTTTGGACCAAGATTCAGGGTTGAGAGACTCGATGCGCTGAAGGTGCTTGGCAAAGGAAACACGCGCTTGCTCCATGTCCTCGATGTCTTGTTTAGCTTCAAAAAGCTCACGATCGATAGAGGTGATCGCGGAGGTCATCTTCTCGGTAAGGTCGACCTGACCATGCATGAAGTCCTGCTTCCGCTGGTTGAGCTCTTCGAGAGCAACTTTCTGGCGCTCGAGATGCTCACGCTGCTGGTGAAGGTATTCTAGCTGCTGTTGGGCGTCTTCGAGTTTGCCTTCGAAATCGGTGGAGATTCCAGCTGCGGTTGCTGAGGACATTTCCATTTGAGCACCGACGAGATTGAGGTGCTGTTTGCGCTGAGCTGCTGTGGTTGCCATAAGAAGTGAACTTTTAGGTGAACGGCGCGCATTTTATTCACATTATTTTAAAATAAAAGCATTTTCTTTAAGGTTTTTTAACCTTATTGGTTTGCGGATTATAAAATTACAGTGAGGAATGGGATTTTAGGTGTATCGGGACCGTGGTGATTCGCTGATGAACTCATCCCATCAGTTGTTTTCTATAAGCTTGTTATTGTTGATAGCATGGACGTTAGATTGGGGGTGCTGAGGAGCGGGTTCTAAATCCCGGATCTGGATCATTGGGAATCAATCGTCCAGATATCTCGCAGCGAGGGCTACAAGTTTTATTCGTCCTTAAACGGCTTTGCATACCAGCCGAAAGCTTTTCCGAAGAAGCGTTTGATATCTTCCAGCGCAAGGTATGCGGCTGGGATGAGGAAAAGGGTGATCACGGTGGCGAAGAGAATTCCGTAGCCGAGTGAGATGGCCATGGGTTTTAAAAATTGTGCGTGAAGAGCGCGATCAAACATCAGGGGGACGAGTCCCGCGAAGGTCGTGATCGAGGTGAGGAAGATAGGGCGGAAGCGTTTCACGCCAGAGATCATGACGGCTTCTTTGAGCTCCATTCCTTCCTCACGTCGGCGGTTGATGAAATCTACGAGGACGAGCGAGTCATTCACGACGACTCCGGCGAGGGCCATAATCCCGAAAACTGAAAGCCAAGATGGGGTAACGCCCATAATGAAGTGCCCGGCGTATGCTCCGATGATTCCGAAGGGGACGGCAAGGAGGACGACGAAGGGTTGCAGGAGTGAGCGAAAGGGGATGGCGAGGAGGGCGTAGAGCGTGATCATTAAGCCGCCGAAAAGCCAGTTGTAGCGGTTTCCGGTTTCACGGTCCTCTTTAATGTAGCCGTCCCAGACCCATCCGAGGTTTTCCGAGCGGCCCACGATTTCATGAATGAGAGGCTCGAGCTCAGCGGCGATGGAGATGATGTCGCTCTCGCGGCTTTTCGGGCCGGCTTTGATCTCACTGATCTGTGCACCATCGATTCGCTCGATGGAGCCGGGAGCGGGCTGAAAGACGGCTTTGGCAACGGTATTGAAGGGGATATTGGTGCCATCTGGAGCTTGGATGTTGAGCTGATCGAAGGTGTGGAGAGATTGACGTTTGTGCTCAGGGAGGCGGACCATGACGCGGAGTTCGTCTCCCTCGCGTTGGATGCGTTGGACTTCTTCACCGTAAAAGGCTTGCCGGATTTGGCGGGCCAGATCGCGCTGAGTGACGCCAAGTTCAAGAGCTGCGGGTTTGAGATTGATTGCGAGTTCTTGGCGATCACCTTCGGTCTCGGCATGGGCCCATTCGATTTCGGGGTGGCTTTCGAAAAGGGCCTCGATTTCTGCTGCGATGAGTTCTTTGTCTTCACTGGCGGGCCCTCGGAGTTGGATTTGGAGCGATTCGATGCCTTCGCGCCCGCCGGAGCTTCGGCCGCCGAAAGACCCGTAGGCATGAAAATCACGGACGCCTTTAATTTTACCGACTTTTTCGGTCCACATGCGGACAATTTCGTCGTTGCTCGGCCCGGGGACACTGCGCTTATCGGGAGCGAGGATTTCGAGTGATACACTGCCGCGCTCGGCGTCGGCGTCGCGTCCATAGCGGCCCCCCGTTCCAGAATCACTCATGATGTGCATGATGAGGGATTCTCCTGTTCCGGGATCGATCAGTTCACGCTGAAGTTCTTCGGCTTTGGCGACGACGTGAAGGATCGCTTCGTCAGTTTTTTCAAAAGGAGTATTTCCGAGCATGGAGATGCGGGATTTCACCACATTTCGTTCAATGACTGGGAGGGAGACAAAGCCAAGCTTTCCTCCAGCTCGAACTCCAAGGCAAAGAGCGGCGAGAGCTAGGAAAATGGCGAGGGTGCTGTAGCGATGATTTGACGCGATGCGGAGTGCTGGGGCGTAAAATTTTTGCACGCCTGCTTCGAGTCCATCGGCGAATTTTTTTTGGAAACGGGCAAAAGCCCCGAGCTTTTTGGCGTCACGGTGCGTTTTGAGGTGCTTGAGGTGAGAGGGGAGAATGAGCTTGGACTCGATGAGTGAGAAGATGATCACGCTGGCGACCACGGGCGGGATTTGCGTGGTCCAAGATGACCAGTATCCATCAAAGAACATCAGTGGCACAAAAGCGACTACGGTGGTGATGGCCCCGAAGGTCACGGGAGTGGCGACTTCCTTAGTTCCTTTCACTGCGGCATCGAGCGGGCTGAGGTCATCTCGCAGTCGCGTGTAAATATTTTCTCCCGTGATGATGGCATCATCTACCACGATCCCGAGCACGATGATGAAACCGAAGATGCTCATCGTGTTCGCCGTAAGGCCAAAGTAAGGCATCATGATAAGACCGCCTGCAAAGCTAGCCGGGATGCCGATCACGACCCAAAGAGCGAGCATGGGACGGAGGAAAAGTCCAAGAACAAGGAGGACGAGAATTCCGCCCATCAGGAGTGAGTTTCCTAGAATAGAAAGGCGCCCACGGATGCGAGCGGACTCGTCATCCCACATTTCTAGTTTGATGCCGGCGGGATAGCGGGAGGCGGATTCCTCGATGTAAGCTTTGATGGCATCTGAGATTTCAATCGCACTTTCTCCTGGGGCTTGGAGGATATCAATAAAGAGGGCTTTTTTCCCGTTGAAGCGTAGGATGTTTTCCTTGGTATCGAAACCATCGGAAAGGGTGGCGAGATCAGAGATTTTTAGTTCCGCACCATCGACAGAGGTGACGACGATTTTTCCAAATTCCTCGAGATCATATGCCTGGCCATCTGAGCGGATCATGAAGGAACCAGAGCTGGTGCGGACGGAGCCTGCTGAGAGTGCGACTGATGAGCGCCGGATGGCATTGCCGAGGTCTTGGATGGTGAGCCCATGGTCACGGAGTTTTTCATCATCGGCTTCAATGGCGATTTCTAGCGGGTGGTCCCCACGCATGTCGGTGCGGGAGACGGCATCGAGATTTAAAATGTCATCTTCCACACGGCGCGCGAGACGGTAGAGATCGAGTTCACTGAGGTCACCGGCTACCGCAACGGTGACGACTTCTTTCCAATCGGAGGTGTGTGGGACTTGGATACGAGGTCGCTCGGTCTCTCCGGGGAAGGTGTTGATCTGATTGACGCGTGCTTCGACTTCGTCTTTGAGTTCATCGAGATCAACCCCTTTCTCTGGCGTGATGTCGAAATTTGCGGAGCCGCGTGAAGCTCGTGCCCGGATCGATTTGATCCCTTGGACATCCTTGAGAACCCGCTCAATGGGCATGACGATGTGTTCTTCGACATCCTTCGGGCTGCCACCACGATAGGTCATCTTGATATCGACCTCAGGGTAGGCTTGCGAGGGGTTCACCTCGAGGGTGATCTTATGATAAGCGGTGAAAATTCCGCCCAAGAGGATGGCGGCCAATAAAAAATTGGCCGCAATATCATTGCGCGTGAACCATCGAATCATCTGAGTGACTTATAACGCAGAAATGGCAGGTGTCTTGTCGGAAAAGTGCGTGAGATTCCCGAGAATGTCGCGGAAGCTTTTCTTGCGGACTTAATAACTCCGACCCCAGAGGGCGCGGCCTTTGGTGGGCTGACCGGTGAGGACGCAGGGGGCTTCGGCGCCGTCTTGCTGATCGAGAGGGAGGCAGCGGACAGTGATGCGGTGCTTTTTGGAAAGCTCTTCTTCTTCCTCGCGCGTTCCGCCCCATGGGGTGAGGAGCCAGCCTGGATCTTCGTGGTTTTCGTCTGACCAGTGAGCTTCGAAGGTGGAAAGGTCAGAGCACTCGGTAATGTTTTCATCACGGAGGGTGCGCGCTTTTTCGAGGAGAGACTGATGGACGGAGTCGAGAGTTTCGACAACTTCACGGAGGAAGTCTTCTTTACCGATGAAGGATTTTTCGTTGGCCGCTTGATCACGGCGCTGGAGGCAGACTTTTTGCTCAGCGAGATCGCGTGGGCCAATCTCAATGCGGAGTGGCACGCCTTTTTTGACCCAATCCCATTTCTTCACGCCACCGCCGAGGTCGCGGTCGTCGACTTTTACGCGGAGCGCTTCGCCGCCGTATGTTTTTTCGTTACGGAGAGTCTGGGCGAGGGCCTGGCAGGCATCGATGATTGCTTGGCGGGACTCTTCTTTGGGGGTGACGGGAATGATGACGATTTGCTGCGGTGCGACGCGTGGAGGAAGGACGAGTCCATCGTCATCCGAGTGTGCCATGATGAGCGTTCCCACAAGGCGAGTCGAGACTCCCCATGAGGTGGTGTGGACGAATTGCTCTTTGTTATCGCGATCCACGAAGGTGATTTTCTGCGCCTTAGCAAAATTCTGTCCGAGGTAGTGCGAGGTTCCGGCTTGGATCGCCTTTTTATCCTGCACCATGGCTTCGACGGTGAGAGTCATATCAGCTCCGGGGAAGCGCTCGGCTTCGGTCTTTTCCCCCATGATGACGGGGATCGCGAGGAGGTCGCGCAGGGCATCCGAGTAGAGCTGATGAATCATGCGAGTTTCCTCGATCGCTTCTTCCTTCGTCTCGTGCGCGGTATGGCCTTCCTGCCAGAGGAATTCAGCGGTGCGGAGGAAAAGGCGGGGGCGCATTTCCCAGCGCATCACGTTGGCCCACTGGTTGATGAGGAGAGGGAGGTCACGGTAGGACTCGACCCAGCGGGAAAATGCGGCGCCGATGATGGTCTCGGACGTAGGGCGGATGACGTAAGGCTCGCTGAGTTTTCCGCGAGGAATCATCTTGGTCTTTCCAGTCTCGGGATCCTTTTCGGCTTCGAGGCGGTGGTGCGTGACCACGGCGCACTCGGTGGCGAAGCCTTCAGCGTGCTCCGCTTCTTTCTCAAGATAGGATAGAGGAATGAGGAGTGGGAAATACGCATTCTCGTGCCCGGTGGCCTTGAATCGGCCATCGAGATCACGCTGAATCGCTTCCCAGATCGCAAAGCCCCACGGCTTGATCACCATACATCCTCGGGTTTCAGAGTTCTCGGCAAGGTCGGCCGCGCGAACGACTTGCTGATACCACTCGGGAAAGTTCTCGGTGCGGGTCGGGGAGATTGCGTTTTTCGGCTTAGCCATGACGTGCGGAGCGTTACGGAAAGATGCGCGAAGGCAAAGCGAATTTCACGCGGAGTTTAGGGAGAGACAAACTTTCTTACTGACATGAGGTGAGATCATCATTACGATATAAGTGATGAAAATTAAAATGATTTCATGTATCTTTTTTGCGATTTTAATGACATCCTGTATTCAAGATGATGCAGAGAATGAGAAGGTGGTTGCGGAGTTGAGGGAGAAGATCGCAGGAATGGAGAATGAGATCGTGCAAGCGAGGGTGAAGGGGGAGAGCTTGAAAAAAATCGAAGACTCTCAGGAGGAGCTCGAAAAAAGCATACAAGTGCTTCAGGATGAAAAAGAGGCGGCCGAATCACAGCTGAAAGAGCTGAAGGAGGCATTCGAGGCGGAGAAAGAAGCAGCGGAGAAACTCCAGAAAGAGTTCGAGGAGTATAAGAGACGATACACCGCGCAGGTTCGGGAAAAGGTCATTGGGTCTAAAATGGCTCAGTTCAAAACGGCTTCCGGGAAAGTTTATCGGAATGTTCAGATTGTCGAAGTGCAGGATGAAATAATTCGTTTGAAGCACGCGGGTGGGTTTGCCACTTTGGGGTTGAATGACCTTTCCCGCGATTGGGTTTCTAAATATCAAATGGGAGTGAAGGTTCAGCCTGAGCCCGTGGTCCTAGCAGTTACGGGATCTCCGGTGATGGAAGAAAAGGGAGAGATTGCCAGGGAGCCAAAGGTGGCTGAAGAGGGCGCGATGCAACAATCCTTGTCAGTCTCGATCAATCTGGCTCAAAAGGCGGTTATCATCATCGAGGGGGATCGATCTGTGGGGACTGGTTTTTTTGTGAAGGATGGTGTGAAAACCTATCTCTACACTGCGGCTCATGTGTTGAGTGGAAATAAGAGGCTGGAGATGAAGACTAATGATGGGCGGGTTTACAAAAAGTTTGGCCGCGTGGAAGTTGCTGAAAAAGTCGATCTTTTACGGATGGAGGTGAGGGAGAATGTTGAAGCTGCTTTGGCGATGATCAAACCTAACGGAATTCTGATCGACGCTCACATTTTGGCTTTGGGAAATAGCGGTGGAGGAGCGGTGTTATCGGCGAGCGATGGCAAAGTGCTTGGAGTGGGCAGTGAGTCTTTCGAGATTTCCAACGAGATTATTCAAGGGAATAGCGGAGGCCCGATTTTGTCTGCAGATGGGAAAACAGTTCTCGGGTTAGTGACCCATGCAATCGCTAAGCGAGATGATGTTTGGGCGAAAAATACTCGGTTTAATGAAGTTCGACGCTTTGCAGCACGTCTGGATAAGCCATTTAATTTTCAGTCTACGACACTTTCGGCGTTTCTGAATGAGGCAGAAACGATCCAGCGGATGGACCGTGTGACGCGCTTAATTTTTGCCCTCTCGATGCTGAAACCGACTCGCAGTGGGCTCAAGCTCACTCGTCAGATTAATGCTTCATACACGGCATTGCAGATCTTCGAAGAGAACAAAGGGATGAGAGCGGTTAAAGACTTGCTCGCATTAAATGGAGAGTATGGAAGAAGTCGTATTCGTTTCAGTGAGATTGAGCTGAAAAAACAGTATGCCAAATACTATGAGAATATTTTGAAGGCATCGCAGCGCCAGCTGAGTTCCTTTGGGGGGTCAGGAATGTCTGCATACCACAAAGACATGGCGAAAGAATCGCTTAAATGGCGTCGCATTGCCAATCAAGCTCTCGGTTCTCAGATCAATGGTTTGACCAGGTAGAGCTTCGTTGTATCAGTCTTTCTCAACCTGAATTCTTGGGAAGACGGGTTTTGGTTTTCCGGTTTGGTGGCCTGCTTGGAGGAGGCCCCATTTGAGGTCGTCGAGCTTGAGATCGTTGGCGGTCTCTAGGTTGAGTTGGCCGAAAATTTTCGCGGAAGCCTCAGGGAGGATGGGCTTGAGGAGGACGGCGAGGTGGGCGCAGGACTCGGCGGTGTGGGAGAGGATTTCTCCGACACGGGGGAGTTTGCTTTCGTCCTTCTTCATTTCCCAAGGCTTATTGCGCTCAAGGTAGCCGTTACAATGAGTGACGTGGGCGTTGATCGCTTGGAGGGCTTGGTCGACATCGCAGTTGTCCATCGCTTTACGATAGGCGGCGGTGGAATCGGCGAGTGATTGGCGGAGGGCGGCGTCTCCTTCGTCAGTGGTGTTGGTGTCACTGATGGTGGAGTTACAGAAGCCCTTGGTCATGTTGATGGACCGGTTGAGGAGGTTGCCGAGGTCGTTGGCGAGTTCGGTGTTGAAGAGCATGACGAGGCGCTCGATATCGAAGTCGCTATCCTTACCGGAGCGGATGTCGCGGCAGAGGTAGTAGCGGAGGGTGTCAGGGCCGAATTTGTCGGCGAGCTCATCAGGATCGACGATGTTGCCGAGTGACTTGGACATTTTATCTCCTTTGATGTTCCAGAAGCCGTGGACGAGGAGGGTCGGCATCTGCGCGGCCTCGAAGCCCATGGCGTGAAGCATGCAGGGCCAGTAAATGGCGTGGGCGGGGACGAGGATGTCTTTTCCAATGATCTGGAGATCGGCGGGCCAGAGGCCATCGAAATCGGGGAGGTCTGAGCCTTCGGGCTTCTGGTAGCCGGCGAAGGAGATGTAGTTGATGAGGGCATCAAACCAGACGTAGGTGACGAAGTCGGGATCGAAGGGAAGGGGAATGCCCCAAGACATGCGCTCTTTCGGGCGCGAGATGCAGAGGTCGGTATCGCCGGAGCGCTCGAGGGCATTAAGGACTTCGCTTTTGCGAAATTCTGGGATGATTTTGAGGTCATCGCGCTCGACGGTGGCGCGGAGCCATTCGACGTGCTCGGTGAGTTTGAAATACCAGTTTTCTTCTTCGCGCTCTTCGACTTCGCCCCACTCGGGGCCGAATTCTCCAGCCTCATTGCGGTCGCGATCAGTGAGGTATTGCTCTTGGCGGACGGAGTAATAGCCGGAGTAAGATTTTTTGTAGAGCTGCCCCTGAGCTTCAAGCTCGGTGAGGATGCCTTGGACACAGGCCTTGTGGCGGTCGTCGGTGGTTTCTGCCCAGCCGTCGAATTCGAGGCCAAGTTTTTCCCAGAGCTTGAGAAAGCGCTTGGTGTTCCGTTTGGTGAGGGTCGCGACGTTGACACCTTCGGCCTCAGCCGTTTTCACCATTTTTTGGCCGTGTTGATCGACGCCGGTGAGGAAATAAGCCTCTTCGCCCTTGAGTCGTGCGTAGCGGGTGAGGACGTCAGCGAGGATCTTCTCGTAGGCGTGGCCGATGTGTGGCTTGCCGTTGGGATAGTCGATGGCGGTGGTGATGAATTTCATGGGAAAGTTTTCAGTGTTCGGTGTTCAGTTTCAGTCACTGCTTGAGGACATTGCTTACTGAAATATGGAAACAGATTTGAGGGTTGGAGTCTTGTAGAAGGTGACGGAATTTCAGTGGGACGGCTCCGTTGTTCGAGGCTGAAAACTGAACACTGTAAGCTGTAAACTACTGCAGTCTCGATACCTTGCCGCCCATTGAGAGGATTCTCGCGTTGGCCTTGGCGGCTTCGGCTTCGGCGATTTGGCCGTCTTGGACATACATCTGGGAGAGGCCGGTCCAAGCGAGGAGGTCGTCGGGTTCTAGTAAAGTGGCTTGCATGCCGCAGCCGATGGCTTCTTTGACTTTCTTGAGTTTGAGGAGCACCATACCCAGAGCTTGCCAGGAATCGAAGGATTCAGGGTCCGCTTCGGTGGCCTTGCGGTATGCGTCTTCAGCTTCTTCTAGCTCGCCGAGGGCGAGGTGGGTGTGACCCCGATTGAGAGCGGTGTCTCTGGCAGCGGGGTCAGACATGTTACTGATCTTCTTCGATGAAGTATTTCACTTCGTTTTCATCATAACGATCGCGGAGCCAGCTCTGGAAGATGGCGAGGCGAATGGCGAGATTCTGACGGTCTGTGGTGCGCTGAAGATTATCCTGATAAGTTTCATCAGTGGTGACTTCACGTTGATCGACGAAGACGAGAAGGGCACGCTCTGGAGACTCATGATTCGGGATGAATTTTGTCTCGGCAAGCGTTCCTGCAGCTGTGTAACGAGCAGCCTCAAATGCTGGAGGTGCGAAACGGCCACCGCGGGGAGCTTTGAGGTTTGGCAGCTTTTGGTAGGTGAGCTTCTGGTCCTTAGCAGCTTCTTCAAATGATTTTCCTCCAGCGATGAGGGCTTCGATCTTCTCACGAATGGTGACGGCCTCTTCCGCGAGCTTTTTACGAGCGAGCTCTTTTTTGAGGTCAACGGTCGCTTTGACTTTCGCCTCTTCAAAAGTGAGCTGGCGGGAGGGTTCGACTTCCTCAAGTTGGCCGATGAACCAACCACTGGAAGTGCGGCTTGGGACCGTAATGCGTTGGTCATTTTTGGCTTCAGCAGGGATGGCGAAGGCCAAGTCAGCAAGGGTGCCGATTTGGCTGCCGATGATGCGCTCGTTAAATGTCTCAGGGGCATCGCCTTTTGCGAAGAGTTCGGTAGTGATGATCTTGTATTTTTGCTGCTCGGCAACTTGCTCGAAGGTGACCCCGGAGGCATCGACGAGAGGAATGTAAAGCTCGTTGGCCTTGTTGGTGAGAGCCTTGATCGCTTCTTCTTTCTGAGCAGGGGTGAGCTTGTCCTGAGCGGAGAGCTTTGGCAGCTCGGGCATAGCAGGAGAGGCTGGTGTCGCTGGTTTTGTGGTGATACTGGGCAGCTCGACCGCTGGTGTTACCGCAGGAGTTTCCGCAGGCTCGCCTTGTGCGCCGGGGGTTCCTTGGTCGCCGGCGGGCTCTTTAGGAGCTTCGGCAGGGGTAGGCGCGGTGTCCGCTTTGTTAGCCTCGTTTGCTTTTTTGGCAGCTTCTTCAGCTTTTTGAGCGTCTTCTTTGAGTTTGGCTGCCGCTTCTTCCTGAGCTTTTTTGACTTCTTCCGCTTTTTTCTTTTCTTCTTCCGCTTTGGCTAATGCGGCATCCCAATCGGGCTCGAAGAAAATGTAGGACATTTTGCGACGTTCATCGCTCATGTATTTTTCCTGATTTTCGTTCCAGTAGGCTTCGATTTCCTCATCGGTCGGCTGCTGGTCATTCTCGTAAATCGAGGACTCCAAAGTGACTTGCTGAGCGGTGATGGTTTGGCTGCCATTTCGGTAGAGGGATTGAACGATGGAGGGGTCAACAGTCATGCCTCCGCTGATGATTTCGGCAAGATTTCCTGCGGTGAGGAGGTCGCGGATGTATTTGTTGAAATTGGCGGTGCCAATTCCGGCGCGTTTTTCGATGAAGTCAGAGTAGGCTTCCTGATCAAAATTTCCGTCAGCATCTGCGAAGAGAACATTTTCGATAAACACTTCTACTTCATCAGGGCCAGGAGTGGCTCCGTATTCGAGCCCGGCTTTTTGAATGGCAATACGGTTCGCGAGGAAACGCTCGGGGCGGCCGGAATCAAGGGCGAAGTTGGCAAAGCCAAGAAGCTGCTGGCTGGTCGCGGCAGGATTTCCACCGAGGAGATTGGTGAGTGGATTATTCTGAGCATCTTCTCCGATGAAGGAGAATGGGAGGCGAGAGGGGATTTCGAGTGTTCTCTGTGAGTGGAGTTGGAAATCCTTTTGGGAAATCTGCTTTCCGGCGACTTCCATGGCAGGAGCCCCAGAGGTGAGGTTCTGAGCGCTGCTTTCCATGAAGACGAGGCCGATGAAGAGGAGAACCAGCACGACGATCATGAGGCCGGTGTATTTGCGGATGTTTTCGATCATGACAAAAAATTAAAAGGGTAGGGAGCAAAACCCCTTATTTGGGGGAGCAGAGTTATAGGGAAAGTAGAGTTGGGGGCAAGTCTGATGGGGGAGAAAAAACGGGATAGCTCTTTTGGGTGTCTTAAACCGCAGATCTTCTTTCGTCACTGCTGAGGGGGAAGAAACCTATTTACGGGATTTTTATAACACATGAGCCGCTGGAGAAAATGCGGAAGAGATGATGGTCTCAACTAGAATCGATTCCAATGAGGATGTTCGGTTTAAACAAAAGCGATGCTTTCTAGCAATAGGTCAAAAAGTTATGATGAGAAGTTGCTTAAGGAATTGAAAATATCTGAGCGGCGTGAGCTTGTCAGCTCGGTTGGCGGCATTAAGGTTTTTCCATGAGAAGAGTTGGAGCAATTTTGCTGGGTCTTGGAGTTTTCTGTGAAGGCTTGCTGGCGGAGGAAAAGAAGGTGCAGCCGGAGCATCCCGCGAATAGATTGGCGAAGGAGAAGTCACCATATCTTTTGCTCCATGCTCATAATCCAGTGGATTGGTATCCGTGGGGTGAAGAGGCTTTTAAGAAGGCGCGGGATGAGAAGAAGTTGATTTTATTGAGTGTGGGTTATTCAACGTGTCACTGGTGTCATGTCATGGAGCGAGAATCGTTTGAGAGTGAGACGATCGCGAAGTATCTCAATGAGCACTTTGTCTCGATCAAGCTCGACCGCGAGGAGAGACCGGATGTGGACCAGGTTTATATGACGGCGCTGCAAGCGATGACGGGGCAGAATGGCGGCTGGCCGCTGAACATGTTTCTAACCCCTGAGCTGAAGCCGATTTTTGGAGGGACGTATTATCCGCCCGAAGATCAGGATGGACGGCCGGGGTTTATGACGGTCCTGAAGAAAATTCAGGAGCATTGGTCCAGTGATAAGGAAGGGGTGGCAAAGCAGGTCGCAGAAGGAGTCGGGCAGATTCAGAAATATTATGAGGAGCTGAGCCAGGGAGCTGACTCGGCGGTGCTATCGCGACAATTGCTGAAGGATGGAGTGACGCAGGCTTTAAGTGAGGTCGACCCAGTGTGGGGCGGTCTTGGCGAGGGAGAGAAATTCCCCCAAGTGAGCACTTTTCAGGTGATGCTGCAGAGTGCGGATGATCAAGTGAGGGAAGCGGCGCTGCTGACATGCCATCGAATGTTAAGCGGTGGAATTTATGATCAAGTGGGTGGTGGGTTTCATCGCTACGCGGTCGATCGGGAGTGGTTGGTGCCGCATTTTGAAAAAATGCTCTACGATCAGGCTCAGCTCATTGATTTATATCTTGATGCTTGGCAAATCACGGGTGAGCGAGATTTTGAAAAAGCGGTGCGCGCGACGGCAGATTATGTGCTCGGGAATCTGACTCATCCTGAGGGAGGATTTTATTGCGCGCAAGATGCGCAGAGTGAGGGGAAGGAGGGGAAGTATTTCTGTTGGACGCTGGCGGAGCTGAAGGCGCGGCTCACGGTAGAGGAAGTGAAGTTGGCTGAGGAAATTCTTGGAGTGACTGAGAAGGGAAACTTTTTCGATTTCAGTGATCCGAAGGCGTTGCCGAATCAAAACGTCCTGCATTTTAAAACGAAACGATCTGAAGTTTCAGCTGAGAAGCGTGCTGCGATCGAGGTGATTTTTGAAAAGCTAGCGACGGTTCGAGCAAAGCGTGTCCCACCTCCGACCGATGATAAGATTTTAGCTTCTTGGAATGGCCTGATGATCGGGGCACTAGCGCGTGCGGGCCGGGTGCTAGATGAGCCAAAGTATTTGGAAGCTGCCAAAAATGGACACGCATTTGTGAAAGCGAAGCTTTGGAATGAGGGAGAGCTTTCGCACCGCTGGCGTGAGGGGGAGCGTGATGAGACGCGGCAAGCGAGTAGTTATTTGTATCTCCTCCGGGGAACTCGCGTTCTTTATGAAGCAACGCTTGACCCAGCTTACCTGACTTTTGCTGATGAACTAGCGAAGGGAGCGATGTCCTTATTCTATGACAAAAAGAATGGCGGCTTTTTCCAGAGTCAGAAGCGGGATGATATTGTGCTTCGCCTCAAGGGGCAGTTTGATCGTGCAATGCCTTCGGAGAGTTCGGTGGCGACAAGGGAGTTTGCGATTTTAGCAGGGATCACGGGGAAGAAAAATTACCGTGAAGTTGCTGAGAAAACGTTGAAGTCTCATGTCCCCTTGATGAAGGAGACTGGAGCGACAGGGATGGGCGAGATGCTACGAGCGCTTGATTTTTTCATCGGAAA
>JBDNAW010000052.1:0-17288 GCA_039768255.1 Akkermansiaceae bacterium
AAAAACGGAGCAGAAGCAGGATACATCTACGGTGAAGCGACCGGACGCGGCTGGATCACCCCCAAGGATAAACTCACCCCTCACAAAAACTTTAAAGACGGCGAGTGGAATCACTTCCGCATCGTCGCCAAAGGCTCGAATATCAAAGTCTGGCTCAATGGCACCCTCGTCACCGATCTCAGCGATGAGGAAATCTACAAAACCCACCCCAAAGGCCACATCGGCCTGCAGGTCCACGGCATCGGTAAAAAAGCCGGCCCCTTCACCGCCGCGTGGAGAAACATCAAGCTCAAGGAGCTGAAGTAAGGATTGTGGGGCGTAGGCCGGCGTGCCCTTGGGCATTCCAGCCTTATCTTATCCTGTTGTGGCGTAAGCCTAGAAGGCAACGCTCCTTATTTCTAATCCAATACCGGCGTCCCGTAGAGCGTGTAACCAGTCGAGTCTTCGATTTTCACATCGAAAATCTCGCCTGTCATGCGCTCGGCATCGCCGTCGAAGATCACGATCTTATTGTGGACGGTGCGTCCACTCAGGCGTTCTTTGTTCGTCTTACTCGGACCTTCGCAGAGGATCGTTTGAGTCGTTCCAATGAGAGCTTCGTGCTTCGCCGTAGTGAGTTCGTTCTGCACCGCGAGAAGGGCCTGATTTCGTTCCTCTTTGGTCTTCTCATCAAGCTGCCCTTCCATCTCGGCGGCTGGCGTGTCTTTCCGCTTGGAGTAGCGGAAGATAAAACTGTTATCGAAGCCCACTTCCTTCACGCATTTCACCGTCTCTTGGAAATCCTCCTCGGTCTCACCGGGGAAACCCACGATGATGTCGGTGGTGATTGCCATATCAGGACGCGCGGCCTTCATCTTCGCACAGATCGCGAGAAATTTTTCATTCTTATACGGACGACGCATCTTTTTCAAAATGGCATCTGATCCACTCTGCATCGGAAAGTGAATGTGTGAGCAGAGCTTTGGAAGGTAAGTAAAGGCGGCCACTAAATCATCGCGGTAGCCAATCGGGTGTGGGCTCGTGAAGCGAATTCGCTCGAGACCTTCGATGGCATGCACCGCTTCAAGAAGCTGAACAAAGGGGCTTTTCCCATCCACTTTCTCAAATTCCGTCCGCCCATAAAGATTCACAATCTGACCCAGCAGAGTCACCTCTTTCACCCCTTCGGAGACAAGACCTTCTACCTCCTCCACGATGTCTGCAATCGGGCGACCACGTTCTTTTCCGCGGGTGTCTGGGACAATGCAGAAAGAGCAACGCATATTGCAGCCCTGCATGATTGAAACAAAAGCCGTCGCTCGGCGCGTCTCGCGCGGGACGTGATCACGAATGGTATTCTGACTGCCAGTCTCCTCATCAGTGTCAACCACGCGTGCCGAGATCGTCTTCTCGCCATTGATATTGACAATCTCATCCTCCACCCGCGTCGTCACCATCTCCGGCCCGACTTCATCCATCCGGCCTTCGAGGCGCCGCGTCAGGACGCTATCGACGTAGTCGAAAACACGGTGATATTTCTGCGTTCCCACCACCACATCGAGGTGCGGGATGCGCTTAAAAAGCTCCTCGCCCCGGCTCTGCGCCATGCAGCCCATAAAGCCAAAGACCACATGCGGACGCTCCTCACGGTGCTTCCCCATCATGCCCATTTTCCCCAAAGCCTTCTGTTCCGCCTGATCACGCACACTGCAGGTATTGATCAAAATGGCATCGGCATCGAACTCGGTCGGCGTGAGCGTATATCCACGCTCCGAAAATGTCTGAGCAACCTGCTCAGAATCACGTTCGTTCATTTGTCACCCGTAGGTTTTGATGAAAACTTTTGGCACAGGCCGGAGGTACGCTCGAAAAGCGAGAATCTCAATCCTGAAATTCCCTCGAACGTCGGTTCTCCCTTCTACCGTGGCAGCCTTCTCGGTAGTGTTTCTCCTCATTTTGTGCGTGAATCTTGAAGAAAAAATCCAAGCATGGTGCCGCCGCGACGGAAGCAGTTGACCGCCATGCAATTGGCGCCCCAGCCAACCACGCTCTGTCCTCCTTCGATGGGTCGCTAAAATAGCGCCCGTAATGTGCTGCGCTCCACGGCGAGGGCAATCTGCTACAAGTTCAGAGATAGGCGCTAGTGAGGATCTTTCTTTGAGCAGAAGGTTAGAGTTCAGTCACGCGCTGTAGGGGCCGCGCTCCGAATCCAAGTTGAGGGTTTGAGTGTTCATTACGATTTCGAGACCCAGCGGGCAGGGCGTTGATCTTGTTCGGCCAAGTTCCCGTAATAGGGCTATCGTTGAACTGCCGCCCAGTAAAGCGCATGTCTATTTGCCACAGCGCGCGTCGATAACTGCACCAATTCCCATTCCAAGAGAGAAGCCAATGATCATTCCGGTCAGAATTTCATCGAAGAGCATGCCAATCAGCATTCCCAGGCAGATACCGGCTATCGTTCCAATAGAGGTGCCTTTTTTTGAACAGCACTGGCGGGAGTCGCTATGCTGTGAATCTGTTTTAGTGTTTTCAGCTTGGGTTTTCATATCGGTTTCGAATTCAGATGATTGGTTTCTATTGCCGAACAATGTTTGTTAAGAGTACGATTAAAGCTGATATCAGCTCCTGTAAATAATTTCATCATTATCAAAAAAACTGATCCTTCAAAGGATTTTTAGATATCGAGTGATGATATCAGGGCTCGTATGGTGTCTCTTTGAGTTGTCGGCAAAAACCGTGATATCACCTCCTCATGGTGAGCTTCCGACCAAGTTCAGCTCATCAATGATCTATTCTCAGATGGTCAGCGCACCGCTGCGCTAAGCCTCTTGAGAAAGAATCTTCAACCACGCCTCTCGCTCGCTCTCACGGGAAAAAATGGGGAGGCGGTCGGTTGCGGAGTCGACCCAGGTTTTCAATTGCTCAGGCTGAGCGAGAATCTGATCGAGTTTACTCTCGATCTCTTCACCTTTGAAATATCCGGGATAGTTTCTCCCGAGAAGACCGATGTTTCCGGGGATCTCACTGGCAAGAATGGGAACACCCATCGTCATTGCTTCGAGCACGGCATTGGCTCCTCCTTCGAGGATAGAGCTATTCACGGTGAGGGCACTCTCAGCCGTTTTTTGGAGAGCCTCGTCACGAGGGAGGCCGCCGAGCCAGCGGTATCGGGCATCTTTTTTCTCCCAAGCACGAGCCGTCGCCGCAGATTCATCGTCAAGGGCTTCACCAAGCTGCCAGACTTCGACGTCCCACTCGGGATGCTTTGCCACGGCCTCGATGGTGAGGAAGGAACGTTTCACGGGCCGGAGGTGCCCGACGATGGAAATCGCAGAAACCTTGTAGGGCGGGCAAACCGGCGCGGCTTGAATGGCCGGCATGGTAAGGCTGCTCGGGACGATGATCAGTTTTTCACGAAAGCGCTCTGGGACCATCGGGATGGACTCGGCATGAGTGATCGCGATGTGATCGGCGATTTCGAGCGATTCAAATCCGCGCCCATTTGGGAAGTCATCGTAGATGTCGGTTCCTGTCAGAAGGACGATGCTTTTTCCCTGTGGTTGGTTTTTTTGAAAATCAAAGACGGCCTGTGCTCCTTTTTTGGCGTGGAGCGAGATGAGGGCATCCGCCGGAAGGCCATCATATCCGTGGGAGGAACGCGCCTTATATCCAGCCTCGTTTAGAATCTCCGCAATGCGTTTTGCGGTGACCGAATTCCCCTTCAAGTCAGAAAGAGGATAAGGCGAAGCGATGCAAACGGTCACACCGCCAGACTAAGCAAAAATCCTCGGTTAAAAAGCCCTTAAAGAGACTTCAACACTGCCTTCTGAACGGGCTCGGTGAGAAGAGAGCCAAGGTGACCGCCACGCGGGAACATGATGAGGCGTGAACGGAAGGTCGATTTCAACCAACGGTGATCGGCTGGACTGAGGAGGAAATCGTTCGCACTGTGAATGACACGGACCCGCGAGTTTCCTCGTAATTTTTGGCTCAAGAAGCGGAGAGACTTGGCCTGCTCCATCTCAGCGCGCGATTTCCCTTGGGCGAGGTGGTAGGGAGTGACGAATTGATTGTAGTAATCGAGGAAGGTGAATTGATCGATCTCACGATAAGCTGGTTCGCGGTGCCATTTGTTCAACGGTGCTTTGAGGATTCCAAAATTTTCCCGAAGTTGGCTCTCAAAGATCACGGTCCGAAGAGTGGATTTAAAAAAAAGACCGACAAGGAGCTTCGATTCTGCCCCTTCGTAAGGGTCAGTCACGGCTTTCTTTGGATTGCGAGCCAGCAGGACCGTTTTGTGCAGCGTATTTTCAATCCGAGCCGCGCGTTCTTCAGCTGGCCATTCGAGCGGCGCGAGCGCAAAGGCATCCAGCGAACGAGCGGCCGTGATGAGATCGACCGGCGGATTAATGGCGAGATAATGATCAAAGCGAAGTCCGCTCTCCTCTTCCATGGCAGCAAGGCGAAGCGTCTGAAATGCGCCCATCGAGAATCCCATCAGCGAGCGTTCGGTGATCTGATCCGTGAAGCGTTTGGAAAGGAGATCATCGATTGATTTCAGCACCACCACGAGGTCCTGAGAAGTTGATGCGGCTTCCCCAGGAAGCGGAGCAGTGAGCGCGAGTTTCATAAATTCAGGATGAAACGACGCCGTGATCGTCACGACCGAGTAACCTTCTCGATAGAGTTTTTCTGCCTGCCCCAGCACCTGCCCTGAGAGGCGGTGTGACCGAAGTCCCGGCACGATGTAAACAAGTGGTGCAGGTTTGTTTTGCAGCCAAAGATTGAATGGTAGTCTCTTCCCCGTGGTGGAAAGCTTCACGGCGAATTCGCGAGATTTCTCACCAAAGCGTGGATCATCTGGAGCGGCAGAAGAAGCAGCGAGCGTTTCAAAGGTGGGGTCATGCACCGGACCATTGAGTGACCAATCGGGTTGGCCTGCGCGGTTCGCGTATGCGACGAAGAGGCGAACGCTCTGGTAAGCATCGGGCTCTGTCTTGAGCAGCTCCGCCATTACCTCGGACTCATCGGCGAGCTCGGCCGCGGTCACGCCCACCCATCCTTTGTCATAGGGAGAATCGAAATACCACCACGGCTCCACCGCATGGTCGGCCAAGTAACTGGGGAAGGCAATATTATCACTCGGGCCCAAGCCGGGGAGGATCAGATAAGTCGAGGGAGATGCCCCCCAAGAGCGGAAGGTTTGATTAAAATCAGCACGTGGCATCGCGATACCAAAGCTCGTTGCCGGATCACGGAGCCCCGCGAGACCGATGGTGGAGTTCGTCAGGAAGCGGGCAGTCTCTGAGCTCAAATCAGACCAGCGACCTTGAAGCATTTCATTGAGAAGTCGCCCAGGACTGGAAGCATTTCGCCCCACATTCCTTATGGATTGGCGCACTGGTTCAGGAACGGCCGCGCGGTAACTTTTACCAACCGGTTGAACCACGTTGTGCAGCAGCGTTTCATTTGCGGCCCAGATCCGACGATTCACTGGTTCGAGAGGATCAGGTGTTTCTCCCGGAAATGCAGGCACGCCAGAATTCGCGCAACCAGAGATCAGCAGCGGAGGAACCAGAAGTGAAAGTCGAGCAACAACAGACATCGCAGTTTTTCTAACAAGAAAGAGACCACAGAACGTTGTTTTGTTCCTGCTTTTTTCAAAAAGCAGGCTACGTCTCAGCCCAGTTATCTAGTTTGGAACGACCTCGTAGCCATCCGAGGCATCTTTGATTGTCCAACCTTTCGCGGTGAGTTCATCACGAAGAGCATCAGAGGCCGCCCAATCCTTCGCTTGTTTCGCCTCCCAACGCTTCTGCGCGAGTTCAGCAATCTCAGCTGGAACCTCGACCGATTCAGCCTCAGGCAGATCAAGTCCCAGTGCAGCGAGAATCGCGAAAAAGCCCTGCCAATCCTGCTCAGACTGGGCGTTTTTGACATTGCCAAACACCTCGCCCAGCGCACCGGCAGTATTGAGGTCTTCGTTTAACTTCTCCCAAGCACTGGTGAAGACTCCGAAGTCGCTCGTGCGGAGGAGCTTCTTGTATGTGGGAGGCACTTTCCCACGAGAAGCCTTAGCTAATTTTGCGAGGGCTTCCTGTGCCGCATGAAGAGAATCGAGGGTGAAATTTAACGGCTTCCGATAATGCCCACTGAGCAAAACGTAACGCACTTCCATCGCGCTGTGACCTTTCTCGGCGAGATCGGAGAGCGTGTAGAGATTTCCTTTCGACTTCGACATCTTAGCGCCGTCGACCCGCAAGTGCGTGACGTGGAACCAATGCTTGGCGAATTCTCCGCCGCAGGAGCATTTTGATTGTGCGATCTCGTTCTCGTGATGCGGGAAGACGAGGTCCACCCCACCGGAATGGAGGTCGAAGGTTTCGCCGAGATATTTGCGAATCATCGCGGAGCACTCGAGGTGCCAACCGGGACGGCCTTCCCCCCACGGAGACTCCCAAAAGTTCTCGCCATCTTCATCACGACGTCCTTTCCAGAGGACGAAGTCTGCGGCGTTATCCTTATCGTATTCATCCGCGTTATTCGCGCGCTCGTTCTGCGTCTTCCCGAGATCGAGCTCACGGGTATCGAGACGAGAAAGCTTCCCGTAATCGGCGTAGGAGGAAATCTTGAAGTAAACCGAGCCATCATCGGAAGGGTAGGCATGACCTTTTTCGATCAGCTCTTCGATCATCGCGATCTGCTCCGGGACGTGCTTCACCGCGCTCGGCTCAAGGTGCGGTGGGAGGCAGTTCAAAGCTTCACAATCCTCGTGGAAAAGATCGCGCCACTTCGCAGTGAAGTTTTCCAAAGTCTCACCCGCCGCCACGGAATCACGAATCGTCTTATCATCAACGTCGGTGATATTGCGCACGTGCTTTGTGCGGAGGCCTCCGATTTCAAGCGCACGACGCAGGATATCCTGCATCACGAAGGTGCGGAAATTACCAATATGCGCAGGACCGTAAACGGTCGGTCCACAGCAGTAGAAGCGATAGGTTTTCCCATCGACTGGCTCCAATGAAGTGACTTCGCGTTTTTCGGTATCAAATAACCTCACGGCGGAGCTTTAAACCCTCTACCGGACTCGGGCAAGGCTGAGATTACAACCCCACGCGCGCGAGCCGCTCGTTATACGCTCTCACGTAGGACGGAATGAGAAAAAGATCAACAAGCCATCCGATGAGGAAAAAACCTCCAGTGAAAAAGTAAACCACGGCCCAGACCCAGTGTTCAAAGTAGAGCCGGTGAGCCCCCAAGAGTCCCAAAAACAACCATAAAATGTATGCCACGAGGCAGCTTCGTCTTGTCATGTAGAAATCCTATGGTTCTTTCCCCTGCCCCGCCATTGTAACTTGGTAGAAATTCTGTAATCCTCCCCACCATGAGTAAGCGAGCAAAGCTGATCTTCAAAGGCATGATCCCAATCTGGGCTGTTGCCGGAGTTCTTATCCTGATGTCAGTCCTCGCAAACATGCCAGGTCTCACTGGTGAGATTTTCAGTAAAATGCTCGGGATCATGTTCACCCCCATTTTCTTGGAAGGCTCGCTCGCCTTTCTCGGACTCGTCGCCGTATTCTGGGTGAATAGTATCCGCATGAAAGCCGAAGGCGACGAATACGTCGAAATGGAAATCAAAGAAGAAGACCCCTCATGAATCTTCCGGAGCTTCGCGAAAACTACGCCCTCGCCGGCCTTTCTCGGGCGGACCTCAATGCTGATCCTTTTCAACAATTCGAAGGCTGGATGGAGCAGGCCATGGAAGCCGAAATCATCGAGCCAAATGCGATGACCCTCTCCACCGTTCACGAGGATGGCCATGTCTCAGCTCGCACCGTTCTTCTCAAGGGGATGGATGAAAGCGGATTCAGCTTTTTCACCAATTACCGCTCGGAAAAGGCACAGGCACTCGAAGCAAATCCTCAAGCCGCGTTCACCTTTTTATGGAAGGAACTGGAACGTCAGGTGAACATTCAAGGAACGGTCCGCCGCACCAGCCGTGAGGTCTCAAAAGCCTACTTCCACTCGCGCCCCTACCGATCACAAATCGGCGCGTGGGTCTCGGAGGAACAATCCGCCGCGGTCCCAGATCGCGCGACTCTGGAGGAACGCGAAGCGGAATTGCTGAAACGTTTCCCCGAAGGTGCAGCAGTCCCCCTCCCCGACTTCTGGGGTGGCTACGAACTCGTGCCCGACTCGATCGAATTCTGGCAAGGCCGCCCAGGCCGAATCCACGATCGCTTCCGCTATCGGCGCGAAGGTGAGGAATGGATCATCGAGCGACTCAGCCCCTAAAAAGCTTCAGCGGTAAACTCTGAGCCATCCGTGCTTCTGTGTAAAGAACGCACAACCGTCCGACCTCGCTCGAACTTCGCGATTACCGCTTTTGGATCAGCGATCCCCACCCTGATATCAAATTTGCGCTCAGAGAGACATGAAGCGCAGAAAAAAATCCTGATATCACAACTTTAAGTTTGCAAAACATCGAACTTATGATGAAAAACAGAATGATACTAATGAGAGACCTTTAGGTGATATCACACCCTAGAGCCATTCTCATAAACACTGTTGGCCAGAATGAAATGCCCTCACAATGAATGACGACCGAGACATCGAGATCAGAGACCGTCTTTGGCGCGAGGTTTGGAGCCTTGAGTACGATACTGCCTACGCACATGAGTCAGCAAAATTCATGGTGCGACGTTGGATGAAGCTAGATCTATCTTCTCGCCTGCTTGCTGCTTTGTTTACCTCGGGTTCCGCTGTCGCAGGCTGGGCGTTCTGGAGCACCACCGGTTGGGGAAGGACAAGTTGGATGTTTCTGGCAGGGGCGGCAGCTGTAATTGCGATCGTGGACGGGGTGTTGGGATCGCGTCAGCAGATCAAACGGTATTCAGAACTGAGCGGCTCCTTTGTCCGACTAATGCATTCATTGAGGGGAGTTCTGTCCGACATGCGGATCGATCCTAAATTTGATGTGCAGAAGGTCCGAACGAGTCATGAAGAGACCCGCTCACGCTACGCGGAGCTGCTTGAGACCTACCCAGAGGACCTGTTTTTTACAGACAGCAACGCGAACGCCATTCAAGATCTAATCAACCAAAGAAGAGAGTATGCCAATCAAGACAACTGGAGCACCACCGAGACCGAAGCCGCCAGCGCCACCCCGGCCTAGATGAACAAGGCCAACAAGCCGAAGATGGCGACCCCTCTCAGCGGCGTTGTTACGTTTCCGTTTTGGTGATTCAATCCGGCAACGAGAATCGGAGTGCCGCCATGAGGGTCGGGATCGCCATTTCTAAAACGTTCTGCTAAAAGAAAGTTCCTCACTAGCCCCGATCTCTGAACTTGTAGCAGATTGCCCCCGTTCTCGAGCGTAGCACACATTACGGTAGCTATTTTAGCGACCCATCGAACGAGGACAGAGCATGGTTGGCTGGGGCGCCACTTGCATGGCGGTTAACTGCTTCCGTCGCGGCGGAACCATGCTTCGACTTCTTCTCTTCTAGATTCACGAGCATAATGAGGAGAAACACTGCCGAGAAAGCTGCCACGGCAGAAGCAAGAAGCAAGGGCACTCCCACAGAGATTGATGCCAAGCCCTAAAAAGAACTTAATAAAATGACTTTATTTGTCTGATTTTAGTTTTGAGGGAGTTCAAGATATAAGCTGAGGAATTTCATATTAGAAATACAACTGAAGCAATTCTCCCCCAAAAAAGTCAGCTTCATCGACATGATCAATCAAAAATCCAATCACGCACCTTGATCATCACGCACCTTGATCATCACGCACCTTGATCAAGAAATAAACCCGCTCTAGGACTGAAAACCCTCCAGGAGTTCCTGAACCAAGTTCAGCACTTCTCCCAGATCTTGGTTCATTTGGTCAGGCGCTTGTCCTCGCAAAATTTTCCAAACCGAACAAGCAGGTGGACTCAACGCGCTGGGCGTGCGTGTTTTCACTTCTGACGTTTTCTCGAAAATGACCGCCAATCCTACCAGCAATATGAAAACAACCCTTAACGTCACCAAATCACTCGCAGTGCTGGCTTGCGCCAGCACTGCCGCACTCGGCCAGCAACAGGCTAAGTTACAAGCACTCTACGATCAACTCGCTGTTCAGGAGCCGCAGGACTACGCCAATGCCGTGCAGATTCTTGAAAATGGTGCAATTCAACCCCAGGGAGTGGACTATACCAATATCGAAGGGCTTGTTCTCGGAGGTATGGATGATGGGACTCCGTTTTTCCTGAAGTCCCATAATATTATTGCTGCAGATACCATTTCGACAGACGAGTTGAGGATTTCAGGGTTGCTCCGACTGGGACTTGAAGGTGCGGGCACGGTTTTCGGGATGTGGGAGATTAGCGATCCACTTTTGTCGCATCCCGAGTTCACTGATGGTGGCGGCACAGTCCGGGTGATTGATGCGGATGGCCCGAATACGGCCGGAAGTGACCCGACCGCAGACCGTTGGCACGCGACTCATGTTGCTGGCACATTGGTAGCCCGGGGTGCCAATCCCAATGCCTTGGGGATGTCGCCAAAGGCGACATTGCACGCATACGATACAGACGACACCTTTACGGAATTAACCGAAATTTTCTCCAATGCAGATACGTCTGATGACATTTCCATTTCCAATCATTCCTATGGGAGAGTGGGCGGGTGGTGGACAGTGGGTTCTAGCGGAGGGGTTTCTTATCCGGTGTGGGCAGGTGATGTTTCGGTCAGCACCGTAGAAGATTATCGTTTTGGCTACTATGACAACAATGCACGTCTGATCGACCAGATCACCTACCTTCAGCAGACCTATCTTCCCGTTTGGTCAGCTGGCAACGACCGTTTGGAGACGAACCAGATTGTCGGCCCCAACAGTACCTACATCGGATTCTCAGGGACGACTCCGGTTCTGGTCATTGGTGCGTATCCCCCCGCCGACGGGGTGCCATCTGGGTACGACTCACTGACAAGCTACGGCGTTTCCAAGAATGTCCTGACGGTGGCGGCAGCTAGTGACATTGTGGGCGGCTGGACAGCCGCCGGAGATGTTACCTTTGCGAATTTCAGCAGTGCAGGGCCAACCGACGACGGGCGTATCAAACCAGATGTGACAGCGAACGGGGTTGCGGTTCTTTCGGCAGACGATCCGAACACTTCGCCGATCAATACAACGGATGATTATTTCAGTTACAACGGGACGAGCATGGCGGCACCGAATGTCGCAGGTTCAACCAATTTGCTTCTCGAGTTGAACCGTCAGTTATGGGGTGCTTCGGCCACACCGCTTGCGGCAACCATCAAAGCTCTCGTAATTCACACTGCGGACGAAGCTGGGGCAAGCCCCGGCCCTGACTACCGAGGTGGCTGGGGCTTGATGAATTCAGCTCGTGCTGCATCACTCATTCGTGCTAATTTTGAGGCTGTAGGCACTCCCTATATCCATGAGGCCCAGGTTTCGACGGGAGATTCTTGGACTCTCCCAGTGACCGCCGTCGGCGGCCAGCCAATCAAGGCGACAGTGGTTTGGACTGACCCCGCAGGGACGGTGGGCACTGCGGCGGTCGATTCCCCAGCACTCAAACTGGTGAACGATCTTGACCTGCGGATCACTGGCCCGGGCGGCACCACTGAGCCTTGGGTGCTAGATCCTGCCAATCCGGCGAACGCCGCCACGCGAGGAGACAACACTCGGGACAATGTGGAGCAGGTGGTCGTGGATGCTCCTGTTGCGGGAGGTTCTTACACTGTGACCCTAGCCCCCACTGCAGGCGAGACGCTGGTGGACGAGACCGGAGCGGCGGCACCGCAGGCATTCACGGTAATCATTACGGGAATTGATGCGGAGCATGGGAACCCGGCGGTGTGTCTCATCCAGACTAGTGCAACGACCTACGAATTAGAGTGGGTACCCCTGCTAGGTGTGAGCTACGATTTGGAGACCAGCACCGATTTGAAGGCATGGACACCACTGCAGAGCAATGTGAGTTTCGACAGTGCACCAGTTTTCACTCCGGTGACACGTAATCCGGCGGAATCCAAGCGGTTTTGGAGATTCAAGGAGAGCAACTAGGAGGACAAGACTATGACGACGAGTGCATTTACGTTTGCCATTGCTGCCATCGCGTCGCTGACCACAGTAGCTGATGCAGCTGTAGTTGTGACACAGTTGCCGGATCTGGGGGTTCAGCATGGCGACGGGACTTATGAAATCGACATTGATAACAACGGTGTTTGGGATGTGGCTTTTGTGGCGAATTCAGGAGTCGAGTTTTCAGCCATTTCCAACACTGATGTGCGAATACAGGCCATTCCGGAATTGCCCCCAGATTTAGGTTCGGATGCATTGTCACTGGCCTTTGGTAGTATTGTTGGCCCTTTGGCGGATAGCCAAGCAGTTTGGCATCAGGATATTATTGGTTCCTCCACAATGCGAGTATGCACTAATTTATTTTGTGTGGGCAACTGGCCGACAGGGACTTTCACTGCAGTCGATCCAAGCACTGGACTAACAACTATTTTCCCTGAGAGCGGATATCTAGCAGTTGAGTTTACCAACGATACGGGACTTCATTACGGCTGGATCGACATTGGTGTGATCGGCTTTTTCCCCACAGCACGAATCTATGGTTGGGGATGGGAGACAGAGCCGGATACAGCGGTGATGATTATTCCCGAACCCTCGGCAAGTGGATTGGTTTTTTTGTCAGGACTGCTAGTGGTAATGCGGAGGGTCACGCGCATATCAACGAAGGAGCGAACAAGATGCTGCGATGAAACACCAACGCAAAAGTGAGTAATTTTTCCTTTGAGTTCACTCCTAGTAAAATAATTTTCAGCTCTTCACCTAATCTTCATCCACCGTTTCATCCCGTTGGTAAATCGGGAGTTGGCGATACGGCACGGTGAAGGCGAGCGACATGATCGCGGTTCCGTAAACGACGCCTCCTTCTTTGGCATACCATGAGCCGTCTTCTTTCTGACGCTCAAGGTAAGTGGCATACATCCAGTCGGCATACGTTGCCCAATACTTTCCGCCCATCTGGAACATCGCTTGGGCATTGTAGTAGTTCCCGTAGAACTCGAATTGATCATTGGGAAGCTTTGGGAAATTCTGAATCACAAAGTCCGCCGCTTTGACATTCTCGGGCTTTCCATGTTGTCCGCAAAGCTCAAGACAGAGGAGGCCCATCCCGGTGAGTGATTGTTTGTGATTTTGCTGATCGGTGTAGCCGAAGTGCCCGCCCTTCACATCGAAATGCCGATAGAGATAAGCCACGGCATCATCGATCGCTTGATCAGGAACAGCCGCGCCATTGAGCTTCGCCGAACGCAGCGCCATGAGCGCCCAACCGCTACAAGAAGTATCAGAATCACGTGAGCCGGGGTGGTAACGCCAACCGCCTTGGTTTTTATCCGACTTCTTCACGGCCTGCGCACGAAGGATGAGTCCCAGCGCACGCGGAAGGCTCTCGGCGATTTTCGCCTGACGCCCGGGATCGACCATTCCGGAAACCTCGGAGAGGAAAAGGGTCGCAATATTATGAGCATACATCGGGCCGGAGCCCGCGTAGCCAGATTGGTAGAGCCCTTGGCGATCTTGATGATTTAAAATGTAGTCAATACAGCGCGTGAGAGTCTCGGCATACGGGCCCTCGGTCGCCATGTGACCTCGCGAAAGCATGGCCATTCCTACCAGAGCTGGAATGCCCGCCGATTTCCCGTATCCTTCGGGAAAAGAACCATCTTCATCCTGAACCTTCGCGAGGTAGTCGAGAGCACGCTCGACTGCTGGATCAACCCGTTCTTTCCATTTTGAAAAAACGGTCTCCGGAACCTCCTGCGCCGCGAGGCTAGAAATCGTGAACGCGATTACTAAAGTGTGCATCCATTTTACCTTCATCATCATTTTTTCGCTCCACTCACTTGTTCAAAATACTTCTTCACGAGACCTCGATAGTCCTCAGGAACGACCGCGCCAGAAGAACCACTGACATCAGACTTCATCGTCGCCTGAATCTTCTGCCAATCCTTCGCGCTGATTCCGAGACGCGCAAGCTCCGGAGGAACTCCGGGGTCGCCCTGCTCTGCGGGTGGAGTTTCGTTCGGCTTGTCTCCAGGTTGCTCGCTTTGCTGATCGCTCGGCTGCCCTTCGGGTGAACTTTGCGCCATTTGTGGCTCTTGGCCTTGCTGATTGGCGGGGCGGTTTTGCGACATCGCAGACTTTGCTTCCTGCGCCGCATTTTTCAGAGCTTCGGCTGCAGCTTGCGCCGACTCAGCAGCTTGTTGGGAAGAAGGAGATTTTGCAGCTTCCGAACTCTGAGCAAGCGCTTCAGCAAGAGGCTCCCCGGGCTTCGAAGCCATCGCTTCATTCTGCTGCTGGTTCGAAGCCTGCTCCGCTTGAGCTTCAAACTGATCCGCGGCCTGCTCGAGCTTCGCCGCCGCTTCATCGAAATGCTTTGCGGAATCTTTGTGGAAATTGGCAGCTTGTTGCGATTGCTGGTTGGCTTGTTCACGCTTCGCTTGCTCGGCACGATTTGCGGCATGCTGAGCTTTGCTCCGAGCCTCATTGAAATTACCGTTATTTTCGGTGGGATCAAATTGCTGCAGTTCTTGTGCGAGGCCCGCCGCATTTCCCGCCTGAAGATTTTCAAGCTCCGCAAGAGCCTTCGCGGCATCACCTTCAGCGAGCGCTTCAAAAGCCTCGGCAACTTGCTCTTGGCGTTCTTGTAAATTCTGTTGAGAAGCGGAGTCCTGCTGGCCTTCCGCGAGCGCTTCCGCTGCGGCCTTGGCCGATTCTGCGGCGGCTTCGGCAGACTCGGCGTCACGAGCATCTTCAGCTTGGGACACCGCTTCAGGAAGTGAGTTGGCCCGCTCTTCATTTTTACGCTGCGCCTCGGAGAGTTCTTGTTTGGCCTCTTCTGCGATTCTCCCCTGCTCTTCCTTGAGCGCCTCCACGATTTTCTCTGCAGGAGATTCTTGCTGAACCTCGGCGAGCTGTTCTTGCGTGTCGGCTTGGGACTTCGCTTCTTCCGCGAGCTCTCGCGCCTTCTCCGCCTGCGCTTTTAAGGCGGCCGCTTTTGCTTCCGGTGATTGTCGCACCATCTGCTGAACTTCGTTTTTTACCTGCTCCTGCTGACGCTGCCAGCTCTTCTCAGGAGAACTTACCTCAGGTTGATCGGCATTTTTCTGAGCCTCCCGCGCAAGGCTATCCTGACGCTGCGCAAGCTCTTGCAGCTTGGCGAGGTCTTCGACTTTACGATCGTCACGATTAATCTCATCGCGAAGTTTCTCCAAACCTTTGATGGCTTCGCGTGCATTCTCAATCGCCGCATCCGCTTCGCTTTCACGAGCTTCCTGAACATCTTGTAAGGGAGTGAACTCTGCATTGCGCTGAGCCTCGGCGATTTTTTTACCAACCGCTTCTAGTTCGTCGGTGCGGTGCTGCTGCACAGAGTTCTCCATTTTTTGAGAAAGCTCATCGAGCTTCGCCTTCGCTTCCGCGAATTGATCTCGCGCTTCGGCGATTTTTTTCTGAGCACTCTCAGGAAGTTCTTCCTTCGCTAACTGATGTCGCACTTGGTGCATCTTATGCTCAGCGCGGCGCGTGTCCTCGATGACTTCTTGGATCGCCTTTTTAATTTCTTTTTGATCCGAACGTAACTGCTGACGAGCAAGTGAAGCGGCATTCTTATCTAGGCGCACGGTAATCCAATCCGAGTAGCCAATCCCCGGCCCCGAGAACTCAGCGGGACGGTTATCACTCACCTTAAGGCGGAGTTTAAATTCACGAGCTTTAGGGAATCGGTCGACGAGACTTCCGAGGTAAACCATCGCCTCTCCTTCCCATTCATTGCCTTTAATGCGCTTGGGCAAAACTTCCTTGAGAGGTGATTCTTGTTTTTTGTTTACCTGAAGTTCGACCTCCACCGAAGCGATGCCAATTTCTTCCACCGCTTGATAAAGGAAGATGATCTGATCCTCGGGATTAAGGCGAAGCTCTGTCCCAGAAGGCTCGATAAGAGAAACCACTGGAGCTTCATCTGGAAAGGCCTCAAGCGGAAAGGTAGCGAGCTCGAAATCAGTCTTCACCTGATGATCAAGCACGACCTTGGCCTCTCCTTTTTCACCCTCTTTCAAAGTGAATGACCACGCAAGGTCACCACCAGTTGCGGATTGACGCACCGTTGGAGTCGCCACCAATTGGCCATCGATAAAGAATCGCGCTGTCTCAACGCCCTCAGGAACACGACTTTTTATTTCAATCTCCGTCCCCGTAAGCGCGCGCACTCCATTCAAAATACCACTCACCTGATCTGGCCAACCCGTGTAGTCAGGAAAGTGATAGCGAACCGTGGCGTTCTCGAGCGTAGGACGAGAATAAACCTTCACTTTAAAGTGATCGCTCTCATTTCGCCCCGCTCGGAGGAAGTAATCGAACGAGGTCATCGCTTGAGGAAGCTCATACAAAAATACCTTTTCGTCATCATCCGAAGCCACCGGCTGGAGTGCTTCATCAATTTCTCCACCATTGCTCGAAATGGTATGAAGCCGAACTTCCTCAGATCCTTCATAAGTGAAACGTAATCTGACCTCTTCACCTTCGAGAACTTCGAGGTCACCAGGATCAAATGTGAAACGCGAGCTCCCGGCATTCCCCGCATCCGAAAATGGCGAGAACGCTCGTGCCATGAGCCGCGACATTTCCTGCGGGAAGACCGCCAGCAAAGCGGCAAGAACTACGACTAGGAAGGCCAAAGGAATCCAACTACGGCGCAATCGACGAGTCGGGACTTCGAGCTTCGGGTCGATCTCTGACATGTCATTGGCAGCCTCCGCTGAGAGTTCTGCGAGGAGAGATTGCGAGAGACCGATATCTTTCCCATCGAGCTCAAGCGCAGTCGAAATGCGCTCCTGAATTTCCGGGTGCCTGCGCTCCAACCAGCGCGCTAATTTTACATCATCAATCTGACGCCCCAGAGGCCTCAACAAGGAATGAAAACCCGTCCACCCCAGCGCGGTAAGCCAAGTAGCGAAAAGAACCTGCCTGACCGTAAATAGAAGCGGAGCAAAAATAAAATCGAGTGCAATCAGCAAACTCAAACCCACCAAGAAAACAAACCCTAACCGGAGCAATCCATGCGTGAACTGAATCCAGCGAATCCGACGACGAAGTTCCGCAAGCGCTTTGGTGATTTCAGAGGAAACGGCCACAGAAAAGATACGACAACGGTTTCCCCAATCTATCCAGCAGGAAAGAACCTCGCTTTTCTGCTCCTGCCCCCGAGGCACAAAAAAACCCTCAAT